>JBKCLM010000042.1:0-47086 GCA_046300655.1 Chloroflexota bacterium
CAGATCTGCATCGCGCAAAAATGCTACAGCGAACGCAGAAATCAGAAATAACACACAGACAACCCAAAAAGAGTTGGCTGCGCCAATTAACGCAATACACCATGCGCCAACTGCAGGACCTACTATCCAGCTTGTACCAATCAACCCCTCATGTATTCCATTTAGGCGTTGAATATCATAGTTGGTTTGCTCGGAGATTGGTTGAATCATCGTCCGGCGAGCAGTGTATCCCAAGGGGTCGAAAATAGCTCCAAACAATGTGCATACCAAGATAGCAAACGCCGAGAGATTCTCTGTCAACGCAAGCAGCGCAAAAATCAACACTGATAGTGCAGACATGATGTCCGCAAACATGCTCACTGCTTTGCTGCCAAATCGCGTTATAAGTACTCCGCCGAATGGTGCGACGACCAACGAAGGCACAGCCGACAGTGCAATGACCAATCCCGAGAACGCCGGAGAGCCTGTCACCTCGAGTGTGAGCCAAGGAATCGTAATCATCACTACTGCATTGGACAATCCTGATAAGAAGTTGGAGATTTGCATACTGAGAATTGAAAGCCTGAATTGCACGAAATCTTTCAACTGATTAGATCCTCTCAAGCTTTGTGACAAATTGATATAAAGGCCACAACGGAAAAACGAGCAAAACGAGATTCGGCGCCCACCAAAGAATGTCATAATACCCAAGCACTACCCAGTAGGCCAGCGCCATACCTCCTGCAACAGAGGTCAATACTAACGAAATGATGAGGAAAACCGGAGCGTTCAGTCGCTTCGTGGTTTGTGCGATAATTCCCGTAAAGGCTGCCAAGATATCGAGCGGAAAGAACGACCAATTCCAAGCCTGTACCTCTCGTTTTTCGTACCCCTCAAACATCACCTCTGGTGGCAAGACACGAAAAATGATTAAGCACCAGTAGACGATGAATCCAATATCAATTGACCAGACAATAGCTTTCTGCAATCGAGTAAGTTGCATGTGTAACCTCACTTGCCAAAGTTGATGGGCAGACTGTCTAATCCCCTTATTGTTTTTCCCTGCCGGAGAACGGGGGTACCTGCCAACGTCCATGTGTCAACCTCAGGGTATCGCATCAGCAACTCACGCCAGAATACCTCTGCTTCGAGACGCGCTAATTGTGCGCCAATGCAATGATGGGCTCCATAGCCGAATGCAACGTGTTTTCGCGCATTCTCTCGGTTTATCAAAAATGTGTTGGGAGTATCAAACACATTTGGGTCTCGATTTGCGCCAGCAAGAAGTAACACGACAGTCTGCCCGCGACGCACGTTTGTACCATCAGGAAGCATCACCTCAGCATTGGCTGTTCTCGCTGTGTATTGCACAGGAGATACCATTCTCAACGCCTCCTCGACGAGATTCGGCACGAGATCATGATTATCCGCAACCAGCTTGAGCTGATCGCGATGTTCAAGAAGAACTAAGGTTCCTACACTTAGTAGATTGACGGTCGTCTCAAATCCTGCAATCAACAAGAAAGACGCCGTTGCGATGATCTCTCTGTCAGTGAGCTTGTCACCCTCACTTTCGACATTTGCAAGCACAGAGAGAAGATCATCTTGCGGATGTCGTTTCCTCTCTGCGAGCAGTTGCGCAATATACGTTGTCAGCTCATCAGACGTTTTCTCCAGCTCTTGCTTCTCTTGGGTTGTTTTTGGTAGATCGAGGCCAATGATCGCAAGCGTTCTCCCCCACCGTGCAAACTTGTCACGATCAGCAAGTGGTACACCTAAGATCTCACAAATCATCACCATTGGAAATGGATTCGCTAAGGATTCTACAAAGTCAGTCGCTGAATGACCGTCAATCTCTTCGAGTAGTGCTTTGGCGGTCCTCTCAGCTAACAACTTCCAATTCTGCATCATGCGAAACGAGAACGCTGGTTGAATCAGTTTCCTGATGCGCGCGTGCGCAGCCCCATCCTTAGAAATGATGGAATCAAGTAACGGGTCGATTTTTTCAGTGTCAGCCACCGAGCCTAGGTAGATTTTTTCAACGATGTTGTTTGCCCCAGCTAGTGTGATCCAGTTCGGCGACTTCAGCACCTCTCTGCACACATCATAATCGGTCGATAGCAGAAAGCCCGTCATGCTTTTGTGTACCGGTTTGGAGCGCAGAGTCTCGGCAAATGCAACCAAATCCACGGAACTCTCAAACATCCCTACCGGGTCGCCAACCCAGTACAATACCTTTGTCAATGCGCTACTCGAGGCAAAATAGAGATTACTGCGTAACTCAGATAGCATAAGAATTACCCTTTCTAAAATATGCAACATGTGTTGTACAACATGTGTTACATATTTGTCATCATACAACAGGCGTTGTATACTTGTCAAACGAACGGAGAGGAGTCATGAACCATGGGCATGCCCGAGCAAGTCATCGAAGCCACCTTGAAAGTTATTGAAGAGTGTGGGGTTAAAGACGTCACTGTGCGCAAAGTTGCTGAGGAACTTGGCCGATCAACTACCGTCGTGACGCACTACTTCCCAACTCGGGAGCACCTACTCGAGGCTGCGCTAGCCAAGTCGTTTGCGCAAAGCAAAGCGCAAGCGTTGCTCTTCATACAGGGTAGTGATGATCAATTATGGGCATTCATAAAATGGTCTGTTAGTACGGAAGTTCGCAAGGTGTGGATTCAACTCGTAGTAGCACATCTTGCAGGACTCGATCCGCATGTCTCAAAGCAGATAGATGAGTTCATTGACTGGTGGGAGTATCAGTTATTGAAGCTCTTAGAGGGCAGAGTCGTACCTGGACGAACTAGTCAAGAAGTGTGCGACATTATCGGCGTGGTTGTCGAAGGCATTCTCTTGTCTGAAAATAGGGAATTCGCAAGCGGACTGAATTCCGAACAGCTCCTTCGGGCGACAATTGCACCACTACTACGCCCCTAACACCGAGCCTGCATGTACCAATGCGTATGGTAAGCAAAACGCCGCATGTTTCAATCCAAAGTGGTATGATGAAGGCGTTTGGTGTTATGTGTTGTGGGCAAGGAATAAGTGGTATGACCATACGGCGAATTTTGTCAATCGAAAACCCCGAAGATCTCCCCATTTTGCGTCAGGTATGCGCTCCGGTCAGTCTCAGCAAAAAAGAGCTAGAGTCGCTGATCGAGGATATGTTTGAGACCATGCACGAGGTTGATGGGGTTGGCTTAGCCGCACCCCAAATCGGTATCAATCAGCGCTTGGTGGTAATCCATATTCCTGCCCGTCACGAAAAAAAGCGGGACGGCAGCATGGTCGAAATCGAGGCCGAGCAAAACTACGCCATGCTCGATCCTGTCATCACACACCGTAGCGAAACGACCGTCACGGGCTCAGAGGGATGCCTCAGCCTGCCAGGTCGTTATGCGCCCATCAAACGCACCAGCTGGGTCACCTGTGAATACCGCGACATCAAAGGACGCAATTTGCGCATCCGGCGCGCTACCGGCTTGCTCGCGCGGGCAATTCAACATGAGATCGATCACCTCGATGGCGTGCTGTTCATCGACCATGTCACTGATCTATCAACAATCGAAGATGTTCGTAACCAAAAGTAGCGAGTGAATGACGTTTTTGTACCGGGTACGCCGGTTTTTACAGCAGAGAGGGTTTATGACAACTGTGCAACTCCGTGTGGGCATTATCGGCGCCGGCATCGGCAAATCACATGCCGAGGGGTATGCTAAGCAATCGCGCGTCCAAATCGCTGCCATTGCCGGTCTTGATGATCGTGTCAAAACGTTGGCGGCCACCTATGGTGCCCGCACGTACGGCGACTATACCGAGCTCTTGGCGCAACCCGATATCGACGCCGTCAGCGTGTGTGTGCCGAATGGCTTGCACCACGAGGTGACGATTGCGGCCCTCAAAGCAGGTAAGCATGTGTTGGTTGAGAAGCCGTTAGCACGCACACCGGCCGAAGGCCAAGAGATGCTCGATGCCGCCAAGGCCGCCAACAAGATTTTGATGATTAGTTTCAATCATCGCCAGCGCAGTGATGTGCAGTACATCAAGCAACAAATTGACAGTGGGCGCCTCGGACGCATTTATTATGCAAAGTCATATTGGATGCGCCGTGCCGGCATCCCTGGCATCAATAGCTGGTTTGTCAACAAAAACATGGCTGGTGGCGGCCCGATGATTGACCTCGGCGTGCACATGCTCGATATCGCCATGTACCTGCTTAACGAGCCCAAGCCACTTGCCGTCTCAGCTGCCACTTTTGCAGAGTTCGGTCCACGCGGCCAAAAGGGCAGTGCTGGTGTGCGACAGGTTGTGACTGGTTCTTACGAGGTCGAAGATCTAGGCACGGCCATGATTCGTCTCGAAGGCGGCGCCATGCTCCATCTCGAGGCCAGCTGGGCCACCCATGGGCCGAACGGTGACGACTTTGGGGTTATTTTGTATGGCACCGAGGGCGGCGCTGAACTGAAGGTGGTCAACTACAACAACACCAATACGGTCCGTATTTTTTATGATGAAAAAGACGGTACCCAAGTAGACTTAACCCCCAAGATTGTACCTGGGGGAGGCCATGTCGATGTTATCAAGAACTTTGTTGGGGCGATTCTCGACAATACGCCGGCGATCCCATCGGCCGAGGATGGCTTGCGCCGAACACAGGTAATTGATGCGATGTATCGCTCAAGTACTGAGGGGCATGAGATTCGCTTGTAGGGTAATTATGACACGCTCCCTGCTTAGCACATCGCTGAGCAGGGAATTTTTATTGATCCACATAGGCAAAGGCTGACTGCAAGACTTGGCCGGCGAGTTGGGCACCAACGCCTGATCCCTCACCGCCACCTTCGAGTATGACTGCCACAGCAAAACGCGGGTTCTCAATCGGAGCAATCGCTACAAACCAGGCATGCGTCGTCTCGGCACCGTATTCGGCAGTACCCGATTTGCCACCAACATTAGCCGGCACACCGACCTGCGCTCCACCACCAAATCCATCGGTAATCGTGTAGCGCATCGCCTCACGCATGGTACGTGCGGTATTGGCAGATATGGCGCGACGAATGGCCAGCTGCCGATGGCGATAGAGCTCGTTGCCATTTGGTCGCGTCACCCGATGCACCAAATAGGGTTGCATCATCACGCCATCATTGGCAATGAGGGCAGTCACCATCGCCATCTGTAGAGGAGTAACTAACAACTCACCTTGACCATAACCTGTGTCTGCAAGAGCAGCTGGACGATTCAAAAAATTTGGCTGCACAAACAATGTACTTGCCTCTGTCGGCAAATCACGCAATATAATCGCCTCGCGTGTACGGTTCGGCAAAACAAACCCCATACGCTCAGCACTCGAAATAAATCGTGTGGGGCCAAGCCTGAGGGCATATTGCGCAAAAGCCGTATTACACGAAAACGCTAAGACTGTTTTGAAAGAGGCGGGGTCACCAGTACGATTGCGCAAGTTGTCGACCGCATTGACGATGGGCGGCGCGCCCACCTCAGCTTCGAACGTCTCAGGGCAGGTAATATCATCGGGACGCGTAATTGCCGCATGTTCGAGGACTGCAGCTGCCGTAATGAGCTTGAATGTTGACCCAGGCGGATATCGCCCTTGGATAGCACGATTCAACAATGGTTGATTGGCAGTCGGATCAATCAGGCGTTGCCAATTGGCGGTCATACGTGCCTGGTCGGCCACATAATCTGCCCCTAGGTCAATCGATAAATCATATGGATTGTAGCTGGGGCTGCTGGCCATTGCCAAAATCGCCCCGCTCTGCGGATCAAGTACCACCACGGAACCAATCCGCCCTGCGAGCAGTTCGTAGGAAGCCTGTTGCAGGCGGGCGTCAATTGTCAATTGGACATCATCGCCCACAGCCGGTTGATTGTTGAGCGTCTGAAAAAACCGTCCTAATGAATTGCGATTGCCCGTCAAATAATCTTCGTAAGTCGCTTCAAGTCCCGATACGCCGTAGCGCGGGCTGACTACACCGAGCAACGATACAAATGCCGTTGGATTTTTGAGAGGATAACGCCGTGCAGTACGCCCGTCTTCAACCATGGCGGTATCTGCGAGTACAAGCCCGGTGCGGTCGATGAATTTGCCGCGATTGACACGCGCATCAGCCATGATATGCCGGACGTTACTATAGGCCTCACCAGTGCCGGGCATAATGACGACTTTGTCGGACAGATACTGCGACCATACCACTTGCTGACGCAATAGTTGTAGCGACAACATGCCAAACCCGATAATCAGCGCAATGGTGAGTGATTGTAACGAGCGCTTGGTAGGGTCAATCTTGATGTACATGGGAATTTGTTGGAATGCAAGAATCGAGGCAGGGATGACGCTGACCCACATACACAGCAACCACACCCATTCCTCCTCAGGAGATCGTGTCATGCCGAATATCAACGGCACAATTACACTCCAGAGCAGGATGCGTCGTGTGAGGGCAGCCAAAAAGTAGTGAATCCGATCACGCCATACTGGTGAAAGCGCAAATTTCGCACGTGATTCACTCATACAAAGCTCACGTCAACCGTTTGTAATGGCATGAAAAGGCGCACCGACACGCCGTTACTCTGATTATTGAACACCTCAAGCCGACCATCGTGTTCACTCGCTTGATACATGAGGGCTTGCAGTGAATGCATACCCGCACGCTGAATGCCGGTCTCGGGCAACCCCACTCCATCGTCTTGAATGACACAAGTCACGGTCCGTTGATCAAAACGGAGCATCACCGTGACACTGTTGGCTTGAGCATGTTGTTCGACATTCAACAACGCCTCGATGATGATCCGGCGAAACAGCATCAGTGGAAAGGTAGTCACCGGTACCGGACGACCTAAGACAACTACCCGAGTTGCAATCATGGCATGGCGTTCAAAGTTGTCGGCCAGTTCACTGGCAAGTTGGACAGCATCTTGCGCTACAACCATCGGTGTATACAATGCGATGCGCAACTCTTCCATCCGCGAGGCCACTGATGTCTGTGATGCTGGCGTAGAACGCATCGGCATACTACGCAACCATCGATCGGGTGCTTGACGAAATGTATCGCGAGAACTGCGCAGCACGGCATCAGTCAGCTCACGCACGTGCGTGCGATACGAGCTTGCACGAAGCTTGTGAATAACCGACGGATACGTCAATCCAACCACTGCTGGCACTACTCCAATCACCAGCCAGCGCGCCCACATGTGCGGGATATCAGCGACAAACACACCATCGTTTGCGAGAATCAGCGAAGCCGTAATTCCCGAGAAGAGGAGCCCCGTCATGACACCACCTCGCCATCCGCTTACGACCGACGGGAGCACTAAGCAACTCAGCACAAATGGGATGAACGGACTGTTCCACGGGTCACTCCAGACCACCACTAATGAACCAATAAGCGCATCAAGACCTAGCAACAGTGGCTGACGCACCGCAATACGCATCACAGGTTGAATCACTAAACTCAAACATGTCGTGAGCCCAACCAAAATCAGCCACACCACCCACATGTCAGCAAGGCGTTGCTGCCAGATAAGTAATCCAGCAGTCAACGCCAAGCCAAACCAACGTGCTATGACGATTATTGAATGATTAGAAAGCGCTTGTTGCATCATAGAGCGCGCCTCGTAGGTTACTCGGGCTGTAGAGCTTCGTATGTGTAGGTATTGCTTGAACTGTACAACAACCAACCCGCCTCTGTATCCGCATCTTGGACAGCCCGGATTTGGGCACGAACCTCGTCTGGACCATACTGCACAATTTGATCTTTTGGTACCCAAATCAAGGTGAAGTCCTGCAACCACGGGCGCAAACGAGCACGCTTACCCTCAAGTTGCTTTTGGCCCATCTCCATTATGCGCAAAATCACCTCGTATGGATATTTTGCCGGATTCGCATAGCCCAAATACCCAGTACCATAGTGTGATGGATAGACCATTGGACTCACATAATCGGTATAGTCCGACATCGTAGGAATGCTCTGCCCGATGATATCAATTGGCCCCTCAGTGGTAAACCCAAAGATGTCAACGGACAAGAATGCACCGGCAGCATGAATGGCTGGTTGCGACTTGGCCAACACCTTGGTAATCGTTTCGTAGCGCAATTCAGGTGTAACGTCTTCACGCGATAACTGTAACCGTGCGCCATCATTCGCACCGAATTCAAGTGATGGGAACCGGATGTAGTCGTAGTTAATCTCGTCAAACCCATACAAGGCGGCCTCTTGCGCCAAGGCGATGTTGTAGTCCCATACATTCTCGTTGAATGGATCGAGCCAGGCATACTTGATGGTCGAGGTCGGGTATTCATAGAAAATGCCACCCGTGGTGCGGTCTTTGGCAGCCCACTCAGGCTTGGCCTCAGCGAGCACATTGTCATGACTAAAGATGTGAACGCGTGCAATTGTGTAAATATTACGACGCTTGGCCTCTGCCAAGATAGCTTTGATATCGTAGTAAGGATATGATGTTTTGAGTTCTTTGACGATTGGCACTTGTGAGTCGTAGTAGATTAGTCCTAAATCATCGCGCAAATCAGATTTGAGGTCAATCACAATCGCATTCAGCTCGGTCCGATCGATTTGGTCAAAGAAGCGATACAACAACTCGGTATTCGCTGCAACAGCCGATGTGATGTATACCGCCTTGGCCACAAATGGCTCAAGCTTGAGTGTATCGGGGATTTTGCCCGACTCAATCGGCACCACTAACTTACGATATCCGGGTGCTAAGATCTGCAAGAAGCCAGTCTCGGGCACACCCTTGAGCACAAATTCGCCATTCGTGTTGTCAATCCGTACCTGGGCAACACCAAGCTTATCCAACGCCTCGGTAGCCACGATTGTCGCATGCTGAATGGGGGCATCATCGGCTGCACTGACAACCACGCCACGCAACTCGTCAGGTCGCAACACCGCATCAGCTGAGGCTGTTGTGCGTGCATCAACTGCGACTTTTGAGTAGCCGTCCAGCGTAAATACAACATCCTCACGTGTCACCAAATCGCGAAAAAGATACTTGCCTTGGGCATCGGTAGTAGCCGTCGAATCACCAACGCTGACTGTGACACCAGCAAGTGGCGCACCACTATATTGATCGGTCACAGTTCCTTGCAACATACCATTTGCCAATATCACATCTAGGGTTGTCTGCTTCGCCAATTCTTGACTAAATGGCACATAATCTGGATATGTTGCTTGCAATGTAAATTGCTCAGGTACATTCACCAATTGGTAGACACCATCCGCAGCCGTTGTCATCGAAATCGTCTCGCTGGCTTTGATTTGCACCCCAGCCAACGGCTGATTCGTCCAGGCGTCAATGACACGACCACGAATCACGTTGGGGCGAATCGTCACATCGAGTACCGCATCCTCGGCTGTCACAGGATACTCCCACTCACGCTCGCTCAAATAGACTTGTTGTGTCTCGTAATCGCTCATCGAGATCTCGACCAATGCATTGGTGTTCCACCGCAGCATTGAGTAGCGACCTTGGGAATCAGTCATGGTTTTCTGTGAGCCAATCCGCACCACAGCCGACACAACAGGTTGATTGGTGTATGCATCAATAACAGTACCGGTTAGTGGTACTGATGGTGCATTACATGCCACCAGAAAAACCGCAAGCGATAGTACGATCAGCGACCGTAACGATAAAAATCTACCAATTCGGAACACAGCATATTCCTTCTAGATTGAGATGATTTGACTCAAAGCGTGCTATGATAGGGCACACATGACATATCCCTGTTTCGTTCCATTATGACATATAAATTACCCCCTCGTGAAAATACGCACGCAACATTCGGGGTTTTGACAACTATGTCAGGTGATTATCAGGGTGATGAATCTATAGCGTTGCTATTCATTTTGCAGGAGGTTGGTATGAGTCTTGACCGTTCATTACAAGGGAACCGATCGTACTGGCAAGAGACACATGACCTTAATGTGCCACATCAACCACTCCCCGCACGTGCCAATTATGTGGTCGTCGGCGGTGGTATTGTGGGATCTGCCACCGCTTACTTTTTAGCAAAGGGTGGGCATAACGTCGTCTTGATTGAACGTGTCCATCCTGCTCACGGCGCTACTGGTCGTAATGGCGGATTTATTGGCGTAGGTCCTGCCGAAGGCTATGTCGGAGCCATTGCCCGACTCGGCAAGGCGCATGCACAGCAAATCCACGAGTTGACGTTACAGAATGCGCGCCTTGCTCGTCAAATCATCCGCGAGGAGGGCTTTGACTGCCACTTCCGCGAACCTGGCACGCTCAACCTCTCTATCTCACCACAAGATCATAACGACGCTGTCCGCAATGTGGCCGCACTCAAAGCCGACGGATATACCGGCGAATTACTCGACCGCGCGCAAGTACAGGCGATGGTCAACACCCCACTTGGCGAGGAAATCGTCGGTGCATCCTACTACGCTGGCAATGCATTAATTCACTCAGGGCGTTTGGTACGTGGCGTTGTCGACGCAGCAATCCGCCACGGTGCCATCTTGTCTATTGCCACTGTCGATCATATCAAACAAGTCAACGGACATCCTGTTGTTGTCACTGACAAAGGCGAGATCGCTGCAGAATCTGTCGTCCTTGGACTCAATGCCTGGAGTCGCCAACTTGCACCAGCACTAAATGGTGTCATCACACCGGTGCGTGGTCAAATCCTCAATACTGCGCCGATTGCACCGGTCTTTACTAATGGCATGGGTACCGACATCACACCGACCGGCGAATACTGGCAACAAACCGTTGATGGCTCGATTGTGCTCGGTGGATGCCGTGCAATTGCCCATAACAAAGACGTCAACTTATATGACATCGGCATCACCGATGACGTCCAAGGAGCGTTGGATGCCGTACTACCACGGTTGTTCCCCAAATTAGCCGGCACACCCATTGCCCGGCGCTGGGCAGGCTTAATGGGCTTCACACCCGACTATGTACCAGTTCTCGATGCCATGCCCGATCAAGCGAATGTATGGGCAGGTGGTGGATTCTGTGGATCGGGCATGCCGTTCGGATTCGTCTTCGGCAAATACCTCGCCCAAGCAGCCGTCGAGCACAAGACACCAGCCGAGGTCGCGCCATTGGCGCTTTCGCGCCCCACACTCGCGAAGTAATCGATAATCGTCAGATGGACCGCCAGCACGACATCAGGTGTTGGCGGTCCGAATTTTTGCGATACAATCACGACAGATGGTCACACATTCTACCGGTTATGACAGTCGGTAGATACGTTTGGCAGTATCACGCCAGAATCGTTGTTGGGCAGTAGCCGGGAGCTGACCAACTAAGCGATCGACGGTCTCGACCCAGGACACATAGGTCGTCGACATCAAGGAAACCGGCCAGTCACCACCAAAGATGATACGCTCATCGCCAAATACCTCAATTACGTGGTCGGCATATGGCACCAAATCGGCATGACGCCAGTTGTTATGATCAGCCTCGGTCGTCATGCCGCTGATTTTGCAGACAACGTTGGGCAGACTTGCCAACTCACGCATCTGACTGCGCCATGGATCCAGTGTGCCGCCCTTGATGGCAGGCTTGGCGATATGGTCAAGAATAAATTGCACCTCAGGCACTTGCCGCACGAGCGCAATCACGGCCGGCAACTGAGGGTGATAAATGCAAATAT
This sequence comes from Chloroflexota bacterium, assembly GCA_046300655.1. GTDB lineage: Bacteria > Chloroflexota > Chloroflexia > Chloroflexales > Roseiflexaceae > UBA965. The sequence continues at coordinate 11,642 of JBKCLM010000042.1, forward strand.
CGAAGCTCAAGCCGTATTGCGCCAAGGCTCGCACACCGGCAACAACCTCAGGACGAGCAGCAAAGTTCACATCTGACTCACCTTGAAATAGCCGACGCACGCCCTTGATTTGTGGTCCCAAATCGACGAGCGCTTGGTAGTATGAACGCGCCACCGCACCAAACTCGACCGGTGCGGCTGCCACAATCCCAGCGAGCGTGGGCCAGGTGCTGGCGAGACGTTGGATGCGTTGCGCCTCAATAAACGCATAATTTGCCTCGCTGCCGACCTCGACATAGACGATAGAATCGATGGCAACATTGCCAGCGTGGGCAGTAAACTCATCGACCATGTAGCGTTTATCAAGTGTCGAGTTGCCATCAAGCCACGACATGCGGATTTCACGCGGGTCCCACAAATGCACGTGGGTATCGACAATTGGTACGTTTGGCATGCTATCCTCGCTTATGATGATGAAAGAATCAATGCTCGAGTGTACAAATCTTACGGGTGGAGGGCAGACATGTCAAACATGCCACGTATTTTGTGGATCGGAATGGGCGCTATGGGCATCCCCATGGCACAACGCATCGAAGCAGCAGGGTATATCGTGACGCGCTGGAATCGCTCGCCACTCACGAATCACTCGGTCATCGCCGGATTCAACGCACTCCAGGGACTCGTCGCGCAACACGACGTCATCATTACCATGGTCACCGATGCACCTGCGGTCGCAGTCATCCTGAAGCATATCAGCCCACACTTGCGCCCTGGTCAGCTGATTATCGACTGCAGTAGCGCCGATCCAGCTCAATCCGCCGCCCACGCTCTTACACTAGCAGAATGCGGTATTGAATGGGTCGACGCACCGGTCTCGGGCGGCCCTGAGGGAGCTAGTGCCGGCACGCTCGCAATTATGGCAGGTGGCACTGCTGACGCCATCGCGCGTGCAACGCCCATCTTGACTTGCTGTGGCCGTGTCACCCATGTCGGTGGTTCGGGCGCAGGCCACACCTGCAAAATCATCAATCAAGTTATTGTGGGACTGACACTCGAGACACTCGCTGAGGCGCTGACACTCGCCGAACACCACGGGCTCGACATTGCAGCCGTCCAACGTGCCTTGATGGGCGGATTTGCCGACTCGAAGTTGCTCCAGATTCACGGCACGCGTATGCGCACGCGGCAATACATCCCCGGCGGCAAGGTGTCGCTCCAACTCAAAGATTTGCGTATGGCCCATGGACTTGCACAGGCACATCAACTCACGCTACCATTCCTTGAGACTGCGATTGAGCGCTACACAACGGTAATCGACGCCGGACACGCCGACGCCGATCACTCGGTGATTCACTGGTTGCTCAATCGCGATTAGCCAAACGCTACGGCTTGCGGGCGTGAATGTTAGCACTGCCAAAGCGCCCAACAAGTTCGTGGACCGTGGCGGAATCAAGGTTGGCCAACTCAGCCGGCATCTGCCCGTACAAGCCACCGACGGTGTAGTGAGACTGCATATCGATGGCGATATCGACAAAGCCAGCCTCAGCCAACAAGCGAGATAACTCAGCTTTGGTGAGCGCTCCGGCCACACAACCAGCCCAACTCAGCCCGGCGCGAATCTCAGCCTCGCTGACGGGCAAGTCACTCAACACGCCATCGACAACCACGTCCGAAATGGCCAAGCGACCACCTGATTTGAGGACGCGATACGCCTCGTGCAATGCAGTCTCCTTGCTGGGTGTCAAATTGACCACGCAGTTCGAGATAATTACATCAATTTCAGCATCGCTAATCGGCAACTGCTCAAGATAGCCATGGCGGAACTCGACGTTGGTCACCCCCATGATGGTAGCGTTGCGCTGGGCCAAGGCAATCATCTCCTCGGTCATATCAACGCCATACACGAAGCCGGCAGCACCGACCTGCTTGGCCGCCAAAAAAACATCAATGCCACCACCCGAGCCAAGATCGAGCACAACCTCGCCGATTTTGAGCGCGGCAATTGCCTGAGGGTTACCACAACCACGGCTGGCATTGACCGCATCGACCGGCAGATCTTGTAACGTCGAGGCATCATAAAACGAACTGCCGCAACAGTCGCTGGTGTTGCAACATGAAGATTGCTCCAACGCCACCTGCCGGTAAGTCTCTTTGACCGTCAAGTGAATTGGCTCAAATGCACTGTTACTCATGGCGCGTCTCCGTTCTTTTTGTATATTGATAGAGTTCAATATAGTCAATAAAAAAATTAGGCTTTGACCTGAATCAACCGGGTAAATGCGCTCGTCAACTGCTGCATTGCCTCAGGAACAACTGAGTAGTAAACCCATGTACCGCGCTGATCGGTACGTACCACACCGGCCTCACGCATGATGCGCAAATGATGCGAAATGGTCGGTTGCGACAAGGCAAACTGAGACTCCAAATCACATACACAGATACCGTCATCGTGTATGGCCATAAGCTCGAGCATGCGCCAACGCACCGGATGTGCAACGGCTTTCAGCTGATCGACTACTGGCATCACACGTGTGGTTGATGTCGAACCACTTAGAGTTGTTACACAACACCGATCATCCTGCATTATGGCTCCTTTACTCATTGATAATTATATCGAAGTTTTTCAATATGTAAAGAGCATCATCTGGCAAAGCGTAGCCAGGCCGTATCCGCAAAAAGCAAATGCAATGGGCTGAGCGCGACACCCACAATCTTGCCATCGCGGTTAGCATGCGTGATTGTACGGCGCAAAAACAGACGATCAACGCTCCACTGATAGACACTCGTAGTTGTTACTCGACGTGTGGTATCAAATCCAACCACAGCGATTTGATCAGCATGACGATCAAGTTTACTCGCAGCAATTGGGAGCACGTTTTGATATTGCGCAACGGCACCATTTATCTCATCAAGTTGCAGTACTACTAACCCTTGTGATTGGGCTGCAAAAAGCAAATGCACACGTGTTAATCCTTTGAGAACTGCATGCCACACCAAATCAGTTATCGGCACTGGTCGAAACAATGCCGTATGTGGCTCATAGCGGTTGTCTCGCCACCGCACGACCTGCACAAAACCGCTTGATGATGTTGCCTGTGGCACATATCCAGCAGTCACAATTAAACCATCCGCATCATCAACCGCCCGAATGACCGATGGCACGCCGGCAAGTGTATTTGGCGCAACAGACACGTCATTCATGCGCGCATGCGATAATCGTTCAAATACTACCAGCTGACCAGTTGGACGTGTCGCCGGGGGTGTCATCAGCGCAAGTCCCACCAAAATTCGTCGATCTGTGGCATAGAGAGCGGTCACGTGTGATGCACCGGGAAGCGAATAAATATGAGTGGCTTGTAGAACAAATGACGTGGCACGGACATCATATACCTGTAGGTACAAGCTATCCCAATTAAGTCGACCAGCCACCACTATTTGATTTGGTCGATTAACCACAGCAGTCAAAGCAGTCGCATCAACACCTGGTAATCGCAACGTCGTTATGACTCGCTGCTGTGCCGGATTCACGAGCACCAACTCAGGTGCAAATGCCTTATTGACATCTCCTGCATACAATAATACAGCCTGCTCGCCTGATGCACTGTCAACCAACGCCCGGTAGCTTTTGTAAAGTGACACATTGTGCGTCAGAATAAAACTATGCGTCGGCACACGCGTAGGAGGATAGGTGTTTGTTGTCGTAGCAGTACGTGTGACGGTTGCCGTACGAGTAATTTTGGGGCGACGCGTAGGCGTAAATGTTGGCAACCCAGCAGTTCGGATGTGAGTTGCAGTTTGTGCTTGTACGATTGCCAATGTAGTCGCCTGATTTGCAGATCGTTGAGTGCGCGTCGCTGCTAGCACTGCAGTGATTGTTTGACGCATCACCATGCGACGCGTTGCTGTTCTCGCAGCTGCAATCGTGTATGTAATAGGTACAGGAGTACGAGTCATCGTTGCACGTGGCGTCACACTGGGAGTATAGGTTGCCCCACCTTGTGCCACAATTTGGGTCGCTGTTTGACCAAGTGCCACTGCGATCTGTGTCGCAGTCTGGTGCAATTCATTGCTACGACGTTGAGTGCGCGTCGCCACTGCAATCACGGTGCGTGCACTTACAAGCGACGTCGGCGTTGGCCATGCCGTCGGTGTTGCGGTGCTCGTCAACAATGCATTCACAGTGGCATCCTGCTGGGCTGTCTGTGTTAATGCGGCATCTGGCATAGCTAGTACGCCTCGCCCAGACACCCCAATCGTGTAAATTGCGGCGTTCAACTCTAGTCGTATCGAGGCAGTATGCACCACACCCGTAGCGTCACTTGGAGGCGTATAAATCACATCAAACACACATGTAGGAGTTAAATCATCGACAAAACCGGCACAATCAACAGGTTGCACACGAAAAAATCGCCCGCTTAGTGTCCAACGAATCGTGGTCGGTAGCTCACGATACCTGATTCTGATGCGTTGTTGTGCGAGTGCACCAGCGCGCACGTCACCCATCTCGAGTGCCCATGCATTGAGCGTGACCGGTGCTTGCGCATTACGAATTTCAGCAAGCGCCCTGATTACATCAACCCGTGGCACCACCAATGCAGGATCAAATCCGCTCCGCTGTTCATAAATCGGTAACCCGGTATCATACAACCACCGGGATACAAGCGATACGCCAGCAGTCGGCCGAATCGATTTAATCAGCGCCCATGCGCCCGCGACATGTGGCGCAGCCATGGATGTCCCCGAGAACTCAGCAAACGCGTTATCACCCGCGGCAATACTCGACCGAATGGATGCACCCGGTGCATAAAAGTCAAGCAACCGATCACCTTGTGCATTCGGCACGTTCGCGCTCGCTTGTGGGGCATTGCTAAACGCCGACGGCATATCACGCAACCCAAAGACCGGTTTTGTCGACGACACTGAACCAACACTTATCGCTGACGACACACATGCCGGAAACGAAACACCGTTACTTGAGGCGCCGTTACCGGCAGCTACGACAGTCGCCACACCGCTCTCACGGAGTTGATCAATAAACCACTTAAATGGATAGTCAGGGACAAATCCTACCGTATCACATGGCTCGCTATAACTGCCATCACCCAGACTCATATTCACCGCGGCAAGTGTTCCCCAGAGCCGGCGGTCATAAGTCAGCTGCAACCAATCCAAGGCACGCAACAAATCATGCTCAAACGCAAACACACAGTCTGTGGTAGCTGACGCACCACATATCGCCGATGGATGCGTTGCCGCAAAACGCGAGAAAACTTGAATTGCAATGATTTTGGCGTCTGGTGCAATCCCACGTGTGGTGATTCCATCATATGTAAGCGCGCGACCGGCCACGATTCCTGCCACATGTGTGCCATGATTACATGCATCAATCGTCAAGTCACACGGCTGGCCACTCCCTACACCTACCTGCATCGACGCACCATTGGCACACACGCTTTGACTACCATATGATTCATCAGTGGTCGAAAAACATGCTTCTTGGATTATTTGGTCACGCAACGCTTCATGATTTGTGTCAACGCCGGTATCAAGCACTGCCACACTCGAGCCCACACCGGTAATCCCAGTGGCATGCAGTGCACGAGCTCCGATTTGCGGACTACTTTCGCTGGTTGAATGTGCAAACAACCGACTTGTTCGCACCGAAAGAACCGCTGGGTCTTGTTGGAGTTGTGCCAGCGTCGCACTATCGACACGTGCCACAATAACCGGCATTGTCTGCATACGCCAGACGTCACGCGCCGTAACCAACTGTCGGACTACGACATCGTCTTGGAGTAGACGAATCTGTTGACGACGTGCCGAAACTGTTCGTGCGTCTACGCTCGACTCGTCTGGCAAGGTATGACGCAATGCAATAATCACCGTGGAGGCAGGTTCGTCTGGTGTTTGTGCTAACACTCCCACACCGCCAGATGCGAGCATCCCGATTAGTATGATGATGCTGTACACAATCTGTCGGATGACCACTGCATGACTCCAGATGACAATCCATTACTTACTAGTATTCCTAGTACGTAATTTTATCATTTATGCACGTCTTCAATCTAACAGAACGATTACAAGGCACAAAAAACCTGTCCACGTATGCGCTGACTGACATCTGACACGTCATCCATCAACGCCTCGGTGGACAGGTCGGACACTAATCGCGCCAAATGACGCCGGTCATACAATGGATTGCACCACCGCCCTTCGCTAACTCCGAGATATCGACCTCGTGACACTCGATGTCATGCGACTCAAACAATGCACGCAACGCAGGGTTACCAGCTGGCATGACCACCACATTCGGCGCCACTGGAACCATATTTATCGAGCGCGGGTAGTGATCGACACCGGGGGCATCCATGGCATTGATAATCGTAAACCCCATGTGCGTGAGTAATTCATAGGCAGCATGTGGCACATTATTGGGCACCATGACGGCCGTGCGTGGGCCAACGATATTCACTCCGCCATCAATGTGACCGCACCCCCACGGCATATTAACGATATGTGGCTCAAAGCCCATCCGTTTCAGCTCAGTTGCGACTTGCTCTGCACCTGACTGGTTGGTACGGAGCCCAGTGGCAACCATGACGACACCGTCGCGCACATAGACCACATCAGCCCCCTCGAAGACGCCATCGCCGTGCACGCCGTGGACAATCGGGATGCCAGCTTCGAGCAATCTTCGGGCCGAGGTCCACTCCTCACCGGCGCGTGCAGCCGAGGCCATGCGAGCGATAATTGCTCCCCGTGGCGTCATGAAGAAATGATCGCGACAAAAGTAAATATTCGGTGTAGCCCGATCACCGGGGTTCAATTCAATTACCTCAACGCCAAACGAACGATACATGGACGTTAGTGCATCATGTTGCTCTCGAGCACGATTGGGCTCAACAATACCATCCCACAGGACGGCTCCGGCGTCGGTAATATCATTTATTTCGGAACCAGGGCGGTGCATGACCACACGCTTGAGTTGCCCATACTCAGTCGTTACCCCAAGTTGGGCAACCGCATCAACATCGCGCGCACGCCATTGCGCACCACCGTGGGCTGCCGTCAAAAACTCATGCGTCATCGAGTACCTCAATATATTGATGAAAAGGGCGTTCGATATTCATCCTAGCATGCTTTTGGGCGATGACAATCAACGATGCTTTCGAAAACGATTATTTTCGGCTGTGGTAGGATGGAGATATCCACCAATCAAGGAGGTCTTCGATGTCTGATCGCGCCCAGTTGATTCTGGCGTTGCGCACCTACCCCCAACGCCTCGAACTCGCCCTTGCCGAGATACCAACCGCCGCACTCACCGCCACACCACTGGCCAACGAGTGGAGTGTAGCCCAGAACGTCCACCACCTCGCTGATTCACATCTCAATGCGTTTGTGCGTTGCAAACTCATCGCTACCGAGCATGAACCACCGCTCAAACCATACGATCAAGATGCGTGGGCAGCCCATCCAGATGGTACAAGTGCCGATCTGTCAACATCACTGGCAATCCTGCGTGGCCTGCATGTGCGTTGGGCAGACTTTTTTGCAACACTGAGCGACAGCGACTATGCGCGCATCGGCCATCATCCCGAGGCCGGCGTTATGTCACTCGATCGTCTCCTCAAAGGCTACGTCCAGCACGGCAACGACCACCTCGATCAAATCGCACGCACCATGACCGCCTATCATGGCCAAAAAGGAGCCTAATCATGCCTGAATACGGACTACGTGGCAAACGTGCCCTCATCACTGGTGGCGCATCAGGAATCGGTCGCGGCATCGTTGAGGCACTTGCCGAACATGGCGCCGATGTGGTACTCACCTATCTTTCGAGTGCCGACGGCGCCAACGAGACTGTCGCATTCGCCCAAACGCACGGCGTCAAGGCGCATGCCATCCAAGCCGATCTCACCGACGAGGCCGCCGTGAACAATGTGGTCACCGAGACTCAGCGTCTTCTCGGCGGCATCGACATTTTGGTAACCAACACTGGGGGGATTTTGGGGCGCAAACCGACCCTCGACATCACGCGTGAGACGTGGGACAAGGCGTTTGCGCTCAACGTCACCAGTACGTTTTTGTGTTGCAAAGCCGTCATTCCTGGCATGATTGCACAGGGCGGCGGCAACATCGTCTTGATGAGCTCACAAGCCGCATTTGATGGCGGTGGCGTCGGCTCAACCTACTATGCCGCGACCAAGGGTGCTATCCTGACCTACAACCGCGGCTTAGCCAAAGAACTGGCACCACACAATATTCGTGTCAATTGTGTGGCGCCCGGGTTAATTGATACACGATTCCATGATATACATACGCCACCCGAGATGCGTGCAGCCGTACGTGGGCGCATCCCGCTCGGTCGTGAGGGCACGCCACGCGATGTCGCTGGCGCAGTCATCTACCTCACATCAGATTTGGGCGCCTATTTGACCGGCGAAACCATCATCATCAATGGCGGTCAATCGATGTACTAAACAATCAGCCACGGCGCAACTGTGTATGGCGGTTGCGCCACGCATATACTCCTACCCCCATCGCCGTCAAAATAATCATCGCTGCCACGGTGCGTAAAATATACTCGGGCGCAATTCGGTCAGTTACCACAACTGCCACTAACGGGCCAACTAATCCCCCTAGCGAGACCGTCATTTCTTTGAGTGCTGCTACCTGACCACGTTGATTGGGCGTGGTAATGTCGATGTATGCCGCTCCAAGTGCCGGCGTCACAAGCCCAGCCCCAAGCCCAGTAATCACTGATGCAATCATCATCGTCGTGTATGCAGGAGTCTGATCGACACCGATATACCAGGCCGCATGAATGAAGAACCCGATAGCAATCATGACAAACCGGCCATAGCGATCGCTTAAATTTCCTGCACCGATCTCCCCAAGCGCAGTCGCCGCGCCGTACACTCCAACCACAATTCCAAACATCGTTGCCGTGTAACTATGATTTGTATAAAGGTGCGATATGGTTGCAGGCTCAGTCGCCACCCAGGCAAAAACCCAGCTAAAATCAATCCACAAGAGGATTCCGAGGGCAAGCAACGGTCGTGGTGGGTTACGCAGCAAGCCAAACCAGTCCATTTGGTGTGACTCTCCGCCCGACAATACATTCGCACGCGTCTCGGGAACCATGACCGCCACCAAAATCACCGCCACCATTGCCATACCAGCCGACACAAAAAACGCTGCCGCAAACCCAAAAGCGTCATACAACAGCCCACCTACGGTTGGACCAATAATCAACCCAATACTAATACCACCAGTCACATAGCCAATCCACGACGCACGGCGCTCCTCAGGGGCAATGTCCGCTGCGGCCGCTAATGCGGCAGGCATGACACCCGAGTTAAACAACCCCATGATGAACCGCAACACGATGAATTGATTTAAATCGGTCGAGAACGGTGTAATGATGTTGACAATCACAATTGCTAGTAATCCGATGATCAACATCGGCCGGCGCCCCCAACGGTCAACCAAGTTGCCAGCAAACGGCGCACCTATTAAGTTCCCCAACGAAAAGGCAAAACTTAACCATCCAAGTGCCCCAAGGCCAATATTTCGCTCCATTAACCAAGGCGCAAGCACAGGATATGGCATCGTGTGGCCAATAAAGGTCAACATGATACAGACGGACAACAACGCAATAACTGCTAACGGCCGACGAATTTGCACGGACACAACGCACCCCTCTAGGACACCACTACCATGTTGGCGTTCTATGGTATCATAGAACAAATTAGTTACATTGGACAATGAATATTTCGTCGCTGTGGCGGTGCCACAGAATCATATAGATCACAACGTATCTTTGCGTGGCACGGCCACTCACACATATCCGACAACAGTTACCGGTAGTATCTGCTGTCGACTGAGATTCTTGGGGAGTTTCACTCGATGACAACTGCCATTTTGCCAACGCTCTTAAGTCAACCAAGTGGTCAACACTTGGCGTATGCACGTGCAACGATTCGCAGCGAAGACTTAGCCGAGCTATTGGCCTCGATGGCGAATGCCAGCGGAGGTATGATTGTCATCGGAGTTAATCCGCGCAACCTCAAACCCGAAGGTGTCGGTGACCCCGAGCAAACCACACGGTTAGTCATTGAGTCTGCCGCATTATGTTCACCAACCCTTGTACTCCCCATGCCTCTCCAAATCGAACATGCCAATACCATGCTCGTCTTCATCAACATCCCACGTGGCTTGCCAAACGTTTACTCGGTCAATGGGCGTTACCTCCAACGACACGATGCTGAGGATTTACCACTTGACCCTGACGCACTCCGTAGCCTGTTTGTTGAGCGCGGCGGCATGACCTGGGAGCGCTTAGCGCATGCCGATGCTGCGCTCAATGACCTCGACCCGAGCAAAATCACCGGCTATGTACACCGTGTCGGTGCGGTCGCCGAGGAGAATGCAATCGACTTCCTGATTAAACGGGGTTGCTTGCAACAACAAGATCACCTGATAAAACCGACAAACGCAGGCGTGTTACTCTTCGCCAACGACATCGAACGCTTCTTCCCGCAGGCCGAGATTACCTTGGTCCGCTACAGCGGCACCGAGATGAGCGATGAATTCATCCGCGAGGATGTCCACGACACACTGGTAGAGTCCGTACGTCGCGCCGAGGTGTGGCTCAGCCAAAACATGACACGCGGCAGCATCATGCAAGGGCTCGAACGCCAGGATTGGACACAGTTCCCTATGGCCGTCGTGCGTGAGGTTCTCGTTAATGCGGTGGCACATCGTGATTATTTAATCCGTGGCGAGGGCATCCGCATTGCTCTTTTTGCGAATCGCCTCGAATGCCACTCACCAGGCCGTCTGCCCGGACACATGACCATCGAAAACATCGCCGACCAACGCTTTTCACGCAACGAGACCATCGTGCAAATCATGGCCGACTTCGGCTTGATTGAGCGTCTCGGCTACGGCATCAACCGCATGCGCCTCCAAATGGAGTCAGCTGGTCTTACACCACCCGTCTTTGCCGAGACTGATGGTGGCTTTATGGTGACACTCTTTAGCAACTACGAACAAGAGACTCCCGCCAACGATCCGCTCGATAAATGGCGTCGCATGGGCCTCAATGACCGCCAGATTAGCGCCATCAGTGCCATCCAAGAGCGTCGACGTATCACCAACGGTGAGCTCCAAGAAATGCATGCTGAGGTCTCAACAGAGACTATCCGACGCGATTTGGCCGACCTCGTGGAGCGTGGCATTTTGTTGCGTATCGGCGATAAACGCGGTGCGTATTACATTTTAAAATAGACAACCGGCGCAGCAGGGGCATTGACCCACCACCAGCGCCGGTGCCATCCATCTCTCCAGCCTACTCAAAAAACGTCGAAATCTCGTTGAGTGACTTTTTGCTGATATTGGGCACTTCGCAGTTGTCAGCAGGGTATCCGACCGGCAACAACAAGAATGCACGTTCGTTCTCGGGCCGCCCACAAATATCCGACAGGAACCCCATCGGACTCGGCGTGTGGGTCAGTGTGACCAACCCGGCATGATGAATCGCCGTAATCAACATGCCCACCGCAATACCGGTTGACTCTGAGACGTAGTAGTTTTTGCCTTTGCCACCATCATCAGTTGGATGCCAACTCTGGGCAAAACAAATTATTAACCACGGTGCAATATCCAAAAACGGCTTGCTCGCATTCGTGCCGATAGGTGCAAGGGCGTTCAGCCATTCCTGCGGCGCACGCCCACCATAAAACGCTTGCTCCTCGTGTTCGGCAGCTATCCGAATCTTGCGCTTCATCTCGGGACTGCTGACCGCACAAAAGTACCATGGCTGTTGATTAGCCCCACTCGGCGCCGTGCCAGCCGTTAAAATAACGTTCTCGATAATGTCACGCGCAACCGGTCGATCCGAAAACATGCGAATCGACCGTCGACGTTGCATCTCCATGCGAAAATCACGGGCACGCCGACTCATCTCATCAACTGAATATTCACGGTAGTTTTGGAGTGGAACATGGTTATCTTTCATGGGAACTCCTTTGTTCTCAATCAGTTACTTAGGCAAGTAACTGTACCAAAATAGCCTGCAACGCTTCACGGTCATGACGCACGGTATCTTGTTTGTTCCATAGCGCACGATCGCTTGCCGCCTGCTCGCTCACTGGTGCATAGAGACAATGGAAGCCGCGATCGTTGAGTATCTTCTTATCGGCATCGCTGACAACAAGTGGACGCAACCCCTCATGCGCAAGTTTGGTCACCTGCGCAGGTGATGTCAGTGCCGTATTGACAATTGTCACATCAATCACCCCTAGACCGACCAACTGATGCAGGGTTGTCACATGGTCAACAACATCCATCTGTTCGGTTTGGCCTGTTTGGGTGGTGGTATTCATGACAAACACGACGGTGGCACTAGTCTGCTGCAACGCCTCACGGATTCCATCAAACAACAGTACGGCGTGGATTGTCGTATAAAAACTCCCCGGCCCGATGATAACGAGATCAGCATCATGAATGGCTTGAATTGCCTCGGGCAATGCAGGTGCAGACGGTTCTACAGAGCACTGTGCAATTTGCGCTTTATGTGGTGCGCGGACTGCCACCTCGCCATAACAAGTTGTACCATCAACCAGCGTCGCACACAATTGGACACTTTGGGATGAGACAGGGAGTACAGTGACACTCGTATGCGCCAATTGATTCATGCGTGCTACCGCCACCGCAAAATCACCAGTGTCGCGATAGAGCGCCGCCAGCATCAAATTACCCAGTGCCATACCATTGAGCTCACTGATGCCGTCATCGTCAAATCGATGTTGTATTAGTTGAGCGATGTGGGCATCCGAGGCAGTTGCGGCGATGGTAGAACGAATATCGCCAGGAGCAGGCATATTCCCCCCTATGCGCCGCGCCACACCGGTCGAGCGCCCGGTATCAGTCACCGCGATGACGGCAGTTTTGTGATGTGTATCGGGCACCGCCGACAAACTGAGCGCCGCACCGCCCCCCCCTCCAAGCACAACCACACGCTTTGACACGGTACACCTCGTCTACGATTCCACCAGTATGTTCACCCTCGATTGTAGCGCACATGAGCACATGTGTGTGGTAAAATATCATATATATTCCAATCAAAAGAATTTTATGTCACGTATTTACCAACTTATTTTCATTGCCATACTTCTAGTTGCCACAAGCGGATGCACTACAGCCAAATTTACCCCGCTTGTCACGTACCGTGCCCTCAACACCTACGAAAATACCACTATCTTGTTGCAAATTGACGCGAATGGATATGTCGTCCGCACAGTGAATCGTCATACAGACGAGTTCCAACTGAGCAACGATGATTTTGGCTTGATTCTCGATCAACTCCAAGCAGTACCCTTTGATCGCCTAGATCGGCGTTACTTGCCACAACAAGACGCCATCAACTTAACGCAGTACACGATTAGTTACCAACAGCACGTCATCGAGATGACAGATACAGCGGTACCAAATATTATGGCACCGCTGATGCTTTCGTTCAGACGCATTATCGCTGTTGAATTATAAATAACACGGGTTCTGCACGAAGGCCTGAAGCAGACGCACTGTCGCATGCACATCCTGCGGATCAACCATCTCGAATGCCGTATGCGTATAGCGCGTCGGGATGCCAATCAACAACGCAGGGATCCCCGCATCGATTAATGCAGCTCCATCCGAGCCATAATTCGCATAAACACCATGCTGATACGGGATTCCCTCAAGCGTGGCCAAATCAACCAAGTGCCACAACAGGCGTCGATCATATTGAATCGCCGCATCTTTGTGAACCAAGGTCGGACCACCGCCGAGCTTGGCGTCGTACTCGCGCATACCTACCGAGGGTATGTCGCCCGTCAGACCAACATCGAGCGCCAAAGCCATATCGAAGTTGCCGCGAATGCCCAATGCGCGCGCACCGTGCAGACCGTTCTCCTCTTGGATGGTCGCACCGAACCACAACTCACAGGTCAACGACTGCAAGTTCACCACGTTGAGCAACATGTCCATAATTGCAAGTGGCATGCGATCGTCCATGGCTTTACCACTCAAGTAACGTCCAACCTGTTGCAACGGGCGATACCAGATAACAGGCGCACCTACATGTACACCGAGTTGTTCGGCATCTCGGCGCGTCGTCACACCAATATCAACAAACACATCCTCAAAACCAAGATGGGCCTTGTCGACCTGTGCTTGGGTCATCACATGACCGCTTGCAGCCGCAAACAACCCGCGTGCCACCACACCGTTGCGTCCGATGACCTGCGCAGTCTGCCCAATCATGTAGCGCCGATCTGGTGATGTACGCCGTGGGCCTTGGGCGGTATCAAGCAGAAGAAAGCCGTCATCAGTAATGTACTTAACCACAAAGCCGATTTCATCCATGTGTGCTTGAATCAACACACGCGGCCCAGCACCGCCCACTTTGACCAACAGATTGCCAACCGCATCGACATGCGTCTCCTGCACTTTGGCCTGCCAGCGTTTGTGCAAATACTCGCGCACAGGCGCTTCGTAGCCACTTGGGCCAGCGATATCCGTCAATTCGCGCAATAAACGCATCATGGTTGCATCGTGCATGGTTCCCTCCCTTTTGCCAATTCAAACCAGCAATTCATGGCAATTCAGGTATTACTCCGAATCAGTGACCTTACCAATACGCGCAAATTCACCTGGTTGCAACCCGAGCGACAGCGCCAACTGCCGTGCAGCAAGCTGGAGCGGGATAATCTCGGCGAGTGGTGCAAATGCCAAGTTCGGCAACGCCACAGTGGGGTAGCGACGCGAGGCATTCATTGGGCCAATCAACCACACATCGCTCCCACACGCATGCAATTCATCGGCCAAACGCAGATCATGGGCAAACGTCGCACCAGGACCGGCACAAATCACGGCCCGATGCCCAGGGCCCGCGATTTCGAGTGGCCCATGGCGAAACTGCGCGCTACTCAAGGCATCAGCAGGCACGCGCGCCGTCTCTTTGTAGAGCAACGACCCTGCCAACGCCGTCGCATACGACGCCCCACGCCCCACAAAGGTAAACGCACCCGCCTTGAACCACTCAGGTGGTAAGGTGGTGGCATCGAACTTCTGCAGAATCGTGCGTTGCGCCTCGATCGACGGCAACATCGCATCGGCAATCTGCGCCGGCGCCTCGCCGACGATCCGGCTGGCCAGAATCATCAAAGCCAACAACGACGTGGTATAGGTCTTGGTAGCTACGGCGCGCTCTTGCCCGGCCATATGCGGAATCACGTGTTGGGCGGCTTTGGCCACCGTGCTATTCGGGTTGTTGGTGACTGCCACAATCATCGACTGTGGTTGGCGGTCGTTGAGCAAGCGTACGGCCTCAATCGTCTCACCCGATTGCGAGATGATTATCAGCACCGTGTCGCGGGTCAGCGCTTGTGCGCCAAAATACAGCAATTCTGAGAGCTCGATATGCGCCACAGCGTAACCGGCAGCAAACAGCTTAAGCATGGCCGGATAAGCCGAATAAAACGAACTGCCCATGCCGGTGATAATCAGGCGACGCGGTGCGGCATCACGGATTGCACGTGCGGCAACGTCGATTTGGCTGCCAACTGATAGATGATGACGCAATGCGGTTTCGAGCAGATTCGGTTGGGCACTCACATCAGTCAAAAAATCACTGGTACTCATCGTCTTATGCTCCTGCGTCATTCATCTTGAGCTGCTGCTTCGCCACATTCACATCAAGTAATTCAGCCGGGCCAGCCACCTGACCGCGGATAATGTCATACCCTGGCAACAAGGCCTCGATAGCAGCCACCACACGATCCTCGTCGCGTTTGGCCAGCATAAACACCGCTGTCGGGCCGGTATCAGTCGAGCAGTAGACCGGCACGCCCGCGGCGCGCAAATCATTGCACATGCGGAAGAGCGCGATGTTCTCTGCCTCCCAACCAATAATCTTGTAGGCGTCACCGCCCGACATGGTAATCCCGTGCAGCCGCATACTGTCGATCTCGGCCATGCGCGCCAGATACTGCCAATCACCACGCCGCGTCGCGGCTATCATCTCGACCACCTCGGCCGATCGCCCAGCCATCCAGCCCGTAAACAATGTGCTGTCAGGGGCATCATAGTGCGCTTGTTCGGTTTTGAGGCCAATGCGCGACGGAATAGGCACCGTAATCAACGACATCTCGTCGAGTGTGCCTGGTGTATCAATCCGCACCGCAAAGCTATCCTCGTGCGTGGCGCCCGGATACGACAACCACAAGGCAATCCCGCCGACGGCCGATCGGCATCCAGACCCCGCAAGCAGGCGCGCCACACAACTGACAAAACGGGTGTTGTTGGCCAATTCAGCGCCGAACAACGCGCCAATCGCCGCGAGGGCCAACGCCGCCGATCCCGATGCACTCGAGCCAAGGCCCTTGCCGGCCACCCGCGCCTTAAAGAAGTTGCGCGTGCGCACCATGGCCGGCCATGACACCCCCGCAATCTGGCGCAACACGTCGAGCGTCTGCACCACACGGTCGCGTTCACGACCAACGGCCGGACCATCCCCAATCCAAATATCGTCTGTGGCCAAATCTGGCACGAATTCAACATAGGTAATTGTATGAGCGGCATCGCTGTTGAGCGAGATGCTCGACAAATAGGCGATGCGATAATCCCAATCGCTCAACCCGTGATACTTGAGAATCCCTTGCATTGGGTAGGCCTTAGCCGCCGCACCATGATGCATACGCGGTGAAGGAAGCGTAGTCGGGTATGCAGATACGTCGATCTGATGCGCATTGAGTGCGGCAAGAATCTCGCGATACCCTTGTTGCATCTGTGGCACCATCTGCTGCACAGCTGCTGGGACATGTGTCATGACTAGGCCTTTTGTCCATACGAAAAAGCGATTTGTAATCTCTTGTTCATCATACCATTGATTGGATTGCAACAACATGCTTCAGTTACGTCTTTCTTAAATTTTTGATGACAATTTGACGCAGCGACGCAACCTATTCATGTCTCACATTAACATTCCGAAATATACATCAGTAAACGGTTTACTTATGGAATGAATGCGCCACTAATATATTTCACCCTTGCAGGGTTTTTATAATATCCCCAGCACCATAATTGATTTGCATTCACTGCACACGTACCATTGTGATTTGTAGAAACACTAGTTATCTCGCTGAATGGTTGCATATTTGGCATTCTTGAAAGCACTGCACCCGCCCGATTATATGAAAAACCGTCCCCTAGTTGGCCATAACTATTCAACCCCCAACACCATGACTTCTTCGATATGATGGCACACGTACTACTCGAATACCCTCCCATACTACTCGAAAGCGCAATAGCGTTAGTAAGAGGTGATAGATTTGCCTGAACCACTCTGATTAACGAAGCAGTTCCATTTTCATACCCATAGTTGACCCATAAAATTGTCGGCAATGCAGGATCGCCTAATTGACCGTAATCATGACTACCCCAACAATACACCATCAAGTTATTCAGTGCACAAGAGTGTTTTTCACCAACACTCACAGATGTAACGGAATTTAAAACAGCATGTACATGTGTTGCGTACAATTGCGGATTTGAGCCCAACTCAAGCATACCTAGCTTACCGGAAGTTCCATCACCCCAACAAAATAATTTCTTGCCTGCAACTGCGCATGAATGACCATAACCTAGTGAGGTATTTTGTACATTACTTAAATACGAAGTTGCAGTGTTTTTGACTAATGTCGGATATCTTGCAGAACTTAAAGAGGTACCAATGCCAAGTTGACCGTAGTAATTACTCCCCCAACAGGTTAGTTGTCCATTCATCATCGTAGCACACGCATGACTTGTACCAATTGAAATGTCTTTCACATTTGACAAAAAACTGCCGTTGGCATTTTTCACTCGTTCGGCTTTTTTAGTATAAGTGTAAGTTCCATCCATATTCTTACCCCAACACCATAACTGCATATTTATTACGGCGCAATAGGTCACACCATTTCCTGCAATAGCAGTCACTTTTGATAGTGGTAGATTATTAATATTCACCACACGTACTGCATTTGGGCGATCGATTAACGTACCATCACCCAGTTGTCCAAAACTATTACTACCCCAACACCACACATATCCCCCTACAACAACACAACCGCCATTACCAGTCGCAGCAAGATCATTAATTTTGGGTGCAGCCATGACCTGTATAGGTTGAGCAAAAGTAAGCAACACCATCACAATTACTATGCAAGTTAATTTATTCATCATCATCCTCATTATCTAAATGGTCGGTAATTGCTATAAATTACTCTCGATGCAGGTTGTGGTTGAATGGAATTAACTGTTCCATCACCTAGTTGTCCTTCATCATTAATTCCCCAACACCAGACTTCGTCAATTTTTGTGGCGCATGTATGATGAGTTCCTAAACCAACATCAAGTACTTTTGTATTCACAAACTTTGTCCATCCCCAACTAGGATATGTTTGTTTGTATTTGCTATACCCCCAACAATACACGCCATTTGCAACAGTACAAGTATGAAAATACCCCGAAGATAATTTACGAATAGTTGTTTTACTCTGACATACATCGCTTGTTTTCGTTGCTTTGTATAAATAACTTACTCCTGAAATACATGATTCAAAATCATCATTTTCACCCCAACACAGTACTAGATTATTATTTGTAACAGCACACGCATTAACACCACTAACCGAGATTAACTTTACATTCTGGAGATAACCTCCAGTCGAAACTTGTACTCGGTCGGCATACGATCTCGATGTATCGACTGTTCCACTTCCCAAGCTCTCATCTCCCCAACACCAGACAGATTGATTCACCAGTGCACAAAAATGATTCAACGCACCTTGAAAATCAGAAACATTCGACAAAATTGCAGATTTCGTCTTAACTAATTGTGCAGATGAAGGAGTTGAATTCTTATTCCAACAAAGAACTTGTGCATTTTTTAAAACACAGTAAACCGTGCTACCTACTACTAATTTTGATACGCCAGTAAAAATCGTACCATTATCATTTAGTATAGGCGTCGCATATGTTTTATCTTCACCCCAGCAATAAATACTTGTATATCGTATGGCACATGTACCATTTCTATCAAGCGTATCAATTGTGATCCTTGACACGTTACTTAAATATGTGCCATTTACCATCTTTACCCGTGTTGCTCCCAAACTCTTTACATTTGTACCATTTCCTAATTGGTATTTCGAATTATCACCCCAACACCACACTTGCCCTGACATTAGTGCACAGGAGTGAGATTGACCAGATACAATCATCGTTGCCGTTGCAGCCTCAATTGGTCGAGGCGTAGTCATATTGTTTGCAAATATGACACTTAGTAACATAATTATTCTAATCAATAAATTATGATGCTTCATCGTTCACTCCAATTAAGTTGAGTTACTATCGCATATTATCATTTGGATTTACTTATTTTTTTGTTATTTTTCACAAATATAACATCGATTTTTCTATTTGTTATTGCATGATGTTTTCGAAAATAAATCAAGCGACTTTGTAACGGGATTTATTGTATTTCGTGATCAAAACATCAACCTACTTTATAAAATTACTAACTTTCTATTCCTTTGATATTACAGTCATCGGTCAACATCAATCACAAACACTCCGAATTTCACAAAATGTGAATACAATCTATGGTAGATTAGTAGCATAATCTCGCAAGTCCCGCGGGGATGTTGTTTGTGCAACAAAGAACAGAGAGAGATCCAATGGTCGTTTTTGTGATGATTGACGGCTTGCGCCCCGATGCGATTCCTGCAGCAAATTGCTCCACAATTCAATCATTGATTGGCAAAGGTGCGAGCACCATGACGGCCCAAAGTGTCATGCCGAGTGTTACATTGCCGTGTCACACGAGTATTTTCCATTCGGTGCCACCGAGCCGCCACGGCATCACGACCAATTACTTTGTGCCGATGGCCCGACCATTACCAGGTCTGGTTGAGATCGCCCGCGCGGCCGGCAAGAAGAGTGCGTTCGTGCATAACTGGGAGCCATTACGCGACCTGGCGCGCCCCGAGCACGTCGTCTACAGCTGGTACCACGAACCACCCCTTGCCCCCGATTACGACGACGAGATGCACGCCGAGGCCATTCGTGTTATCAAAAGCAACCGCTACGACTTCGTCTTCGTCTACTACGGCTCGGTCGATACGGCCGGTCACGCCTACGGTTGGATGGAGCCCGGCTACTTGCATCAGTGCAAACATGTTGACACCCTGCTCGGTGAGTTAGTTGCCGCTATGCCAGCTGACACGCACATGATTGTGCAAGCCGACCACGGTGGCCACGATCGCAATCACGGCACCGACTGCGCCGAGGATATGACCATCCCATGGATTGCCGTCGGCCCACGCATCAAGCCCAACCACACCATCTCATACCCAGTGTCACTCATGGACACCGCGCCCAATCTCGCGCATATGCTCGGCATAAAACCACACGAGGAGTGGGAAGGGTATGTCATCGACGAAATATTCGTCGACGCATAACACGGTTCTCCCCATATCGACATGGCGTAGGCGTGATATGATAATCGCGCCTACGTTTTTTATGTTGATAAAAGGACGCACCCACATGAGTCAACTCGCCCATGCAACTGTGCTCATCACCGGCGGCGCCTCGGGGATCGGCTACCTGCTCGGTCAACAGCTCATCAGCCGCACCATCGGCCACCTCGTTATCTGGGATATTAATCAATCCATGCTCGATAGTGCAGTCAACACATTACGTCAATCAGGCATTCTTGTAACCGGCTACCATGTTGATATCACTGACAATGCCCAGATCGACGCCACTCTGGCGACTATGCAGGCTGACGGCATCAATGTCGACATCGTCGTCAACAACGCCGGTATCGTCATCGGCAAGCCGTTTGCCGAGTACAGCGACAGCCAGATTGATCGTGAAATGGCCATTAACGCCGTTGCGCCGATGCAAATCACCCTCAAGCTCCTCCCCGGCATGCATCAACGACGGCGCGGGCACATTGTCAATATCGCCTCGGCAGCAGCACTCTTATCCAACCCGCGCATGTCGGTCTATGTGGCCAGCAAATGGGCCATCACTGGTTGGTCAGACTCGTTACGGATTGAGCTGGAGCAAGAGCATAGTCCGATCAAGGTAACCACCGTCATGCCCTACTACATCAACACCGGCATGTTCGATGGCGTACAATCGCGGATTATCCCGATTCTCACCCCTGACCACGTGGTCCGCCAAATCATTCGCGCCATCGAGCGCGATGCCATCTTTTTGCGGATGCCATGGATCGTCAACCTGCTCCCACTCATCAAAGGCATCTTGCCGGTACGGTGGTTTGATGTGGTAGTAGGCAAGTGGTTCGGCATTTATGCCACCATGCGCCACTTCACGGGGCGCAAACAATAACCCCGCATACGCCAGATGGCATACACGGGGTTATGCACACGTGATATCGTTTAGCGCTTGGGAATCCAGACGCGCATTTGGGCAATCTCGGCCTCTTGAGTCTCAATAATTGTGCGCGCGAGTTGTTTAATTTCCTCGCGACTCGACTTTTCGAGGGCATCCTTGGCCATCTCGACTGCTCCGAGGTGATGGTCAATCATGGCTTGGCTCCAGCGCACGTCATATGGCACATTCGGATCATCCGGGACAACCATGGTGCCCATATCCATGCCGATGCCAGCACTAATACCCTCGCCTGGGTACCACTCCTCGCGCCATTTACGCATCTGCTCAATTTCGGCGTTTTGGGCATCAATAATGCCTTGTGCCATGATTTTGAGCTCTTCGCGCTCGGCCTTTTCGAGCGCCTCTTGGGCCATCTCGACCGCCCCACGATGGTGAATCAACATGCTATCAATAAATCGTGCATCGTATGGGCCATCATCACCCATGGCATGCGCCGAGTGGTCGGGCATTTCATGGAGCGTCGATGCGCCGTCGTCTGACGTCTCTGCGTCGGATGGAGCAGGAGTGTTCGCCGTACTTCCACAGGCAGTTATCATCAACGCAATTACCAGTAAGAACCATTTGAACCGCATCGTCTCACCACCTTCCATTACCGTTAAAAACCCCTAGCCTTCACGCATCACCGCATCGAGCGTATGAAGCGCATTATCACGCAATATGGGATTTGAGTGATAGTAGTACGGGAGCTGAATAATCGCCACTGACAGCGCCCATGCCCGGCCACGGAGCCACGTTGCCTCATCTACTGCCACTATCTGACGAAAGCGTTGCCGCGCTCGAGGTGACAAGTAATTCCAGGCAATCAGCATATCAACCGCCGGGTCGCCTACTCCCAACCCACCAAAATCAATCACTGCCGCCAGATGACCATCATGCACCAACACATTGCCGGGCGCCAAATCGCCATGCACCCATACGCCGGGTGCAGGCCAGACCGGCACCTGCACTGCCTCGTGCCATACCCCGCGTAACGCATCAACATCCGTCAGGCTTGTCGATGCGTCAAGTGCAGCTTGCGTCGCCGCATCACGCTCAATCAACGGCACACCACGATGAAAGTTGTGTGCCCCTGCCCGTGGCCCATGATTGGCATCGAGTGCATGTAACTCACCAACAAACTGTGCAATCTCGCTGACAAAGACGTCATCATCGTGCATGTCGGTGTCGATTGCATTTGTTCCATCGATCCAACACTGTACGCTCCATTGCCACGGATAACCACAACCCGGCTCGCCAACAGCGATAGGGATTGAGATAGTGGTTGACAACTGCGGCGCCAACTGTGGCAACCACTGCTGCTCCTTGGCAACCTGTGGTACCGCCCAGTCGATTCGTGGCATACGGACGACCAAATCAGCCCCCAAGTGAAAAAGCGTATTGTCCGTGCCAGCTGATTCAACTTGCCGAATTGGTAATCCGGCCCACTGTGGGAATTGTGCGGTAATTAGCTGGCGCACAAGCGAAGCGCCGATGATGAGTTCATCTTGATGCATGCTATTTATCAAGTGCCTTACGTAAACGCAACGAATTGGTCACCACAAAAATCGAACTAAACGCCATCGCTGCCGCTGCCACGATTGGACTCAACTGAATACCAAACCACGGATAGAGCACCCCGGCAGCAATCGGAATACCAATAACGTTGTAGGCGAACGCCCAAAACAGATTCCAGCGAATCGTGTTCAACGTCGCACGCCCCAACTGAATGGCGCGCGGCACCATCGACACATCAGAGCGCATCATAATCGCATCTGCCGTCTCGATTGCCACATCGGTACCACTGCCCATGGCAATGCCCACATCTGCCTTGGCGAGTGCTGGTGCATCGTTGATGCCATCGCCGACCATGGCGACCACGCCGCGTTGTTGCAACGTCGTCACTGCGTCGACTTTTTGGGCGGGCAACACCTCAGCAATCACCTCGTCAATCCCCACCTGTCCAGCGATATGGGCGGCAGTGGCTCGGTTATCACCCGAGATCATCACCGTACGCACGCCCAAGTCATGTAACGCACGAATCGCCTGACTCGCCTCAGGGCGCGCCCGATCACTCAACCCGAGTACACCGAGCACCGTCGTATCGCGCGCAACGATGACAATGCTCTGCCCTGCAGCTTGGAGTGCCTCAATTCGCGACGTATGGTCGGTCGTATCAATCCCAGCCTCTTGCATCGCCGCCAGATTGCCGATGAGCACGCGCACACCATCTATCTGGGCGGACGCGCCACGCCCAACCAAATCTTGTCGTTGTTGGGCACTGGGGATGGCAACACCGGCAGACTGTGCGGCCCGCACAATCGCCACGGACAACGGGTGATTACTGCCTTGCGCCACGGCTGCAGCTTGAGCCAACACCGCAGCATCACTGCCTGCATCGGTCACCGTCGGCGAGCCCTCAGTGATTGTGCCAGTCTTGTCGAATGCCACAATTGATACCTGAGCTAATCGCTCAAGCGCTGCCGCCCCTTTGATCAGGATGCCTTGACTCGCACCTACGCCACTCCCCACCATGATGGCGGTAGGGGTAGCCAAGCCAAGCGCACACGGACAGGCAATCACCAACACGGCTACCGCGAACATCATGGCACTGGTCGGCGATTCGCCGCCGATTAACCACCAGACACCGAAGGTGACGATGGCAATCACGATAATAATCGGCACAAACACGGCCGAGATACGGTCAACCAACTGTTGTACCGGCGCACGACTCCCCTGCGCCTGGCGCACTAATCGCACTAGTTGCGCAAGCACGCTGTCACTGCCGATGGCCTCGGCACGGAGTTGAATCTCACCGGTCAGGTTTATTGATGCACCAATCACCCGCGCACCGGACTGGCGCACCACCGGCAGGCTCTCACCCGTCAACATGCTCTCGTCGACCGAGGTATCACCCATCACAATCGTACCGTCAACCGGGATACGCTCACCTGGACGGACAATGACGATCTCGCCTCGCCGCACCTGATCAGTGGGAATCTCGATGACCTCACCGGCCCGCAAAATCCGCGTCTGTTTGGGTTGTAAGCCGATCAGCGTACGCACCGCTTGACTTGCTTGACTGCGCGCACGCGACTCGAGGTACTTACCGACCAAAATCAAGGCAATAATCGATCCTGCCGTCTCAAAGTAGACGTGTCCGGCACTACCACTGACGAGCAACCAGACGCTATACCAAAATGCCGCGCTCGAACCGAGCACAATCAACGTATCCATGTTGGCAGTGCGCGAGCGCAAGGCACTCCACGCATGCCGATAAAAATCGAGCGCGGCGTACGTTTGTACTGGAATAGCCAACACCAAGAAGAGCCAATTAAACGCATCTGTCGCCGCTGGCATCATGTGCATGTGATCGAGGCCGTTCTTTGCGACCATATCCACTGCACTGCCAATCGGCCACGGATTAATCAACCCAAAGTCTTTGGACATTGATATGACAAACAACGGCACTGCAAAGAGCATAGCGACCACTAAGCGCCGCCAGCGCGTCGCAAGTTCGGCGGCCCGGGCATCAGCCTCGATATCGGCGGCATCACTAGTCTGGGCAATCGGAATCACCCCATACCCCGCCTTCTCAACCGCTGCAGTCAGCGTCGCAACCGTACTGACCATTGGCAAGAATTCAACCGTCGCGCGCTCATCACTGAGGTTCACCGAGGCCGACAACACGCCTGGCACTTTGCGCAAGGCCTTTTCGACGCGCGCCGAACAACTAGCACATGTCATACCAGTAATCGGCAACTCCACCAGCTCACGAATCACGCCGTAGCCCGCTTTTTCGACCGCCGCAATCGCCTGCGGTAACACGGCTGGACTCGCCGCAATCTGGGCATGCTCATCAGCAAGGTTGACGGTTGCCTGCTCAACGCCGTCGATTTTGCGCAACACTTTCTCGACGCGCATCACGCAACTGGCGCACGTCATGCCTGTTACTGCGAATTCGAGTGATTGATTGGTGGCAGTCATACACCCCCCCTTGGTTCTAGCAGCACTTTGGGCCGCTCTCGCCCAACGAAATCGTCATGGCGCTTGGTACTTGATACCCTGCCGCCTGAATAGCCGACACCAATGCAGGACGAGCCAAATGCTCGCCAGCCACTGTCACCTTATTGCGGTCATCACTGACCACAACCTCAGTCACACCCTCAACTGCCATCAACGCCTTGGTCACACGACCGGCACATCCACCACACGTTACACCAGCTACTGGTAATTCCATCGTGTCCATGTCACTTCCTCCGCTCTGTAAATACATGCATCAATTCACCAATCACGCGTTCGCGTTCGTTGGGGTCGTCGTTGCGAATCGCTGTAGTGACACAGCCGTGCAAATGCTGATCGAGCACCATTTTGCCGACTTGGTCGAGCGCTTTCTGCACGGCATCAATCTGCTTGAGGATGTCGATACAGTACGAATCTTGATCAACCATCTTTTGGATGCCACGTACGTGCCCCTCGATGGTGCGTAACCGCTGTGTCACTTGCTCTCTGTGTTCGCTCATGCTCCCCCCTCTTCGCATACCCCACCCCCCTGGGGGAGGGGTATAGTTAGTATAGCGTAAGGTATTCGTTCGTGCAACTAAAAAGCAGATGAGCGACATCTGCTAGAATAGAGCTACCGACCGTACTGACAACTGAGAGTGTTCAAGGAGGAACGCAATGGCAGGATTTAATGGGTTGGGCATGCATTTGGGCAATTTGTCGCGCTTATCCAACGCCGAGACGCGCTCAATCAGCCCCGAGAATTTCGACGGCGCCAAAGGGCGCGGCGGCATGGCGACTGAGGGCACGGGCGCCCCACATGCACGCGGGCTCGGCCAAGGGTGGAAGGTGTCGCCGTCGATTCGGATTGCCGCCGGCGAAACGCGCGAAATCGCCAACATCGACGGCATGGGCGCCATTCAGCAAATTTGGTTGACGCCAACCGGCAACTTCCGGCTACAGATTTTGCGCATCTACTGGGATGATCAACCAACACCGTCTGTCGAGGCACCACTCGGCGACTTTTTTGCTAGTGGCTGGGGCAAATACGCCCAAGTCAGCTCGCTTGCCGTGTGTGTCAATCCGGGCAGTGCCTTTAACTGCTACTGGGAGATGCCGTTCCGCAAGCGCTGTCGCATGACGGTCACCAACATCTCCGAAAAAGAAGTCACGCTCTACTACCAAATCAACTACACCCTGACCGAGGTCCCCGAGGACTGCGCCTACTTCCACGCGCACTTCCGTCGCACCAACCCACTGCCATACATGACCGACTACACGATTGTCGACGGCATTCGTGGCCGTGGTCACTATGTTGGCACCTACATGGCTTGGGGCGTCAATAACAGTGGTTGGTGGGGCGAGGGAGAGATTAAGTTCTTCATGGATGGTGACGGCCAATTCCCCACGATTTGTGGCACGGGCACAGAGGACTACTTCTGTGGCTCGTACAATTTCGACCTCGGCCCGAGCAACGGCGGTTATCGCGAGTTCACCACACCATACGCCGGGTTGTCACAGGTGTTGCGCCCCGATGGCACTTACCAATCACAGACGCGCTTCGGCATGTATCGTTGGCACATCATGGATCCGATTCGTTTTACGCAGGATTTGCGCGTGACGATTCAGGCCTTGGGGTGGCGCAGTGACGGCCGATACTTGCCTCTGCAAGACGACATTTCGTCAGTTGCCTATTGGTATCAGACCTTGCCAACCGCACCATTCGCGCCGTTGCCGGATCGCGACTATTTAGAAATCATCTAGCCATGCCACGTATTTCACTGACAACTTGGAGCATCCACCCGTACTTGAATGATGGGTCGTTGAGTCTGCTCGACATGCCGGCACGCGTCAAGCAAGCCGGGATTGGCACGGTCGAGATTTGCCACTTCCATATTCCGCAGACCACGCCTGATTATCTTTTGCAGCTCAAAAGTGCGGCCGCGCAGGCAGGTGTCGAGATCTTCAGCGTGTTGATTGACGCCTACGACATCAGTCACGCTGACCCACAAATGCGGGCCCACGACATCGCCCAGATTGCCAAATGGATTGATGTGGCCGCCTGGATTGGCGCAAGCCACGTACGCGTCGTTGGTGGCGAAGCGCCGGCCAGCGATGTCGATGCGGTACGCCGAGCTGCGACCGCACTCGTCCAACTCCAACAGCATGCCAAGGCGCGTGGTGTTACCGTGATTACCGAGAACTTCAAAGCAACGGCATCGACACCAGCCAACTGGTTGGCACTCCACGAGGCGTTGGGGCATGGCGGATGCGCTGACATCGGCAACTTCCCCAGCGAGACCCGAGTGTCGGACTTTACCCAAGTTGCCCACAAGGCAGTCTCAGTGCATGTCAAAGCCTCGTACGACGAGAACAGCATCATTCAGCCGGCCCAAGTGCAAGCCTGTTTGGCCGAGGTGCGCAAGTACACGAGCGCAGGTCCATTAACCCTGGTCTATGACCGCCCAGGCGATCGCTGGCAAGGCATTGAGACGTTGCGACAGGTGGTATTGGCAGCCATGGCGTAATGGTACGTAAATACCGATGTACGTGAGTGTCACACACTGCATGTACATCGGTATCTCGGTATAATACGCATAAGAGTCATTCGTCGTTGGAACGGTGTAACCCTATGGTTAGTTGTGATGCTGGTCTCACACCAATGCGCGCGCAAGTCGTGGTCAATAATCGTGTCGTGAGTTATTTACGGTGGGGGGATGGTGAGCATCATGTGGTATTGCTCCACGGCATCACGAGTAGTGCCCGTACCTGGTGGCGCGTGGCGCCCGTCATCGCCAACCTCGGATATACCGTCACCGCCTTTGATATGCCTGGTCACGGCGAGAGCAACCTGATTGGCGCACACGATATCCCCAGTATCGCACAACACATTGCCAATGCGATACTGACCATTGGCATCATTGCGCCAAGTATTATCGGGCACTCGTGGGGTGGTGCGACCGCAATCCACCTCGCCAGCATGCTCCCTGTGGCGCGGGTGACATTGGTCGATCCGGCCGTACAAATGACCCCCGAGCACGGTGCAAGCGTCGTCGAGCGCTACGCTGAGGGCGTCGGGGATGCGCCCCATCAGACCACAGGATGGCTCACTGCCCGACACAAACTCTGGCATCGGTGCGATGTAGTATGGAAGGCCGAAGCACTCGCACAATGCCGGCGTGAGGCCGTCGATGGTCTATTCATCCACAGCGGGACGTGGGATTTAACTGAGCGCATTACAACCTTACAGGCTCCTACATTATGTCTGGTTGCAAGCACCGCAGCGACGGTCATACCAGCCGCATCGCAACTCATGATTCAGCAGGCGCTTCAACACAACGGTGGGCGCTACGTGCAAGTTGACGGCACGGATCACAACATGTTCCGTGGCGGTTTTGATCTCACCATGCCGCATCTAGTCAACTGGCTCAAAAAGGAGCACGAATGAGCCACTCACCGAATCACACCCCCGAGATGGTACAACACGCCCTGGAGCGCTTGAGCGCAGCCGGCTACAAGATGACTGCACCGCGGCTTGCCGTTTTGATGGCAGCGAGCACCTATGATGGGTCATTTAGTGCGGCCGATCTTGAATCAACGCTCCAACGACATGGAACGCCACTCGGTGACGCAAGTCTCTTTCGCACGCTCAAATTACTCACCGACATCGGCGTCATGCAACGCATTCACGGCATTGACGAGTGTCACCGCTATATCGTCAGTCCTGATAGCCACGCCCATCGCGTCGTCTGCACCAAATGTGGTGGTATCACTGAGTTTGCTGAGTGTGGGCTCGATACCATCATCGTGCAGCTCGAGCACCAAACCGGCTACAAAATTGTCGATCATCTCCTCGAGTTATTTGGGACTTGTCCACGCTGTCAACGCTCTCCTTCTTTGCCTGCCTAACCCACGGAGTTTGCCATGCACTACCACACGATTGTCGTCGGTCTCGGTGGAATGGGGAGCGCCGCTGCCTACCACCTCGCACGACGCGGCCATGCAGTGCTCGGCCTCGAGCGCTTCGGGCCGGCTCACACCAACGGCTCAAGCCACGGGCATTCGCGCATCATTCGCCAGGCCTACTTTGAGCATCCGGCCTATGTTCCACTACTCAAACGTGCGTTCACGCTTTGGCGCGAGTTGGCTACCAATGCCGACGAGGATCTTTTGCATCTAACCGGTGGCATCATGATTGGCCACCCTGACAGTGCTGTCATCCAAGGCACCTTGGCCAGTGTGCAGCAACATAATTTGCCCCACGAGATTCTCGACGCCGCTGAGATTCGCCGACGCTACCCCGCATTCACACCAACCGACGACGTCATCGGCGTCGCCGAGCACAATGCGGGCTATGTCGTCCCCGAGGCCGCAGTACGCACCCACCTCAAACTTGCGGCTCATGCCGGCGCCGAACTCCACTACCACGAGACAGTACAGTCGTGGCAAGCACATGATGCCGGCGTCACCGTCAGCACCGACAAAGGAGTCTATCACGCCGATCATCTCATCCTCAGTCCTGGTGCGTGGGCACCCGAGTTGATGCGCGACCTAGGGTTGCCGCTACGCGTGGAGCGTCGTGTGTTACTGTGGTTTGACCCGATTGGGGGGATAATGCCGTTTGAGGAGCCGAACTTCCCGATTTATATCTGGGATTGTGGCGACAACATTTCGTTCTATGGGTTCCCACATCAAGCCGGCGTGAACGGCATCAAAGTAGCCATCCACACCGTCGGTCAATCCTGTACACCCGAGAGCATTGACCGCACCGTACACGAATCAGATGTAGCACATCTACAATCGCTGTTGCAGTCACGCATTCCGGCGTTGACCGGACCAATGCTCGACTACGCCACGTGCATGTACACATTGACACCTGACGAGCACTTTGTGATTGCGACACACCCGTCACACCCACAGGTCGTGCTCGCATCACCGTGTTCGGGGCATGGCTTTAAGTTTGCGCCAGTCATCGGCGAGATACTCGCGGACTTGGCCGAACGCGGTCGTACCGACCATGATATCAACCTGTTCGCGTTACGCTTTTAGTAGGTGGAGAATACACAGATGCCTGTACTAACTCACGCCCAAGTAGCTGATTTGCGAAAACGGACTGCCGCCCAATTGGCCAGCGCCGGGATTATCTTGACGCCGACCGAAGAGTCAGCAATTGAGATTGCCGATTGCGGGCTGGGCGAAATTGAGACAGTCGGGTTGCAACTAATCACCTACGTCAACACCGATCGCTGCTGCGCCAAAGAGCTGGTGATGTTCCCACATCAGGTCTTTGTCGAGCACCAGCATCCCCCGGTCGGCGATGACCCTGGCAAAGAGGAGACCTTCCGTTGTCGCCAAGGCGAAGTCTACCTGTATGTCGAGGGGGAGCCCACGCCCAATCCCAAAGGCAAACCACCCGCCCATCGCACGCAGTATTACACCGTCTGGCACGAAGTTATTTTGCGCCCTGGTGAGCAGTACACCTTGCTGCCCAACATCAAACACTGGTTCCAAGCAGGCCCCGAGGGGTGCATCGTCTCGGAGTTTTCGACCAAGAGTCGCGACGAGCTTGATCTTTTTACGGATCCCGATGTCAAACGCGTTCCCGTCATCTAAACACGTCCCGTGATGTTCGCACGGTGTAGTCACACACCACAATGAAGAGGTAACACACATGCACATTTGTCGATTCATGAATGCCAGCCAACAGGTTCGTATTGGCTTTGTTGATGGCGGGCAACTCTACGACATCACGGCGCGGTTCCCCAGTATCAGTGCGTTTTTGCGCTGGACGGTAGGGCGCAACGATGTCGGTAGCGCCTTGCGGCAGGCACTCCAAGGGTCAGCGCCAATCGGTGCGGCCAGCGATTTCGGCATGTTGCGACCGACTGACGAGCAGGAAATTTGGGCGGCCGGCGTCACCTACGAGCGCAGTCGCGTCGCCCGTGAAGAGGAGTCTGCCAAGAGCGGGATTTATGACCGGGTCTATACAGCAGCCCGGCCGGAGATTTTTTTTAAAGCAACCCCAAATCGTGCCGTCGGACCACATGAAGCCGTGGCGATTCGCCGTGATGCTACTTGGAATGTACCCGAGCCCGAGTTGACGTTGGTCATCAATCCGGCCATGGAGATTATCGGCTACACGGTCGGCAATGACATGAGCTCACGCGATATTGAGGGCGAGAATCCGCTCTATCTACCCCAGGCCAAAATGTACGCCCGGAGCTGCGCACTCGGTCCGATGATTGCCCTTGACGAACACATTGCTGATGCCAAAAATCTCGATATTCATGTGCAGATTACCCGTAACGGGAACGTGATGTTTAAAGGCGTGGTCAACACTGGTAAAATTGTCCGGAATTATGTCGACTTGGTCGAGTATTTAGGGCGCGATAACCAGTTCCCCGATGGCGTGTTGTTGATGACCGGTACTGGCATTGTGCCAGGTGATGACTTTACACTCGAAGAAGGCGACAGCGTGCGCATCTCGATCGCCGAGATAGGCACGCTCGAGAACCCCGTCGTACGTGGCGGTGTGCGCTAACCACAAAAAACGTCGGCAGGAGCGTAAAACTCCTGCCGACAATTACACAGCTTATGGCTGTGGCTCAAAGCTTAAATCGACCCATTGATTTTTATCTTTGTCATAAAATTCAATCATGAGCTCTTCATCGCTGAGATACGCCTTATAGCCATCCGCATAAAATCCAACGCCTGTGCGCGTTGAGACCATCTCCTCAGTGACTTTTAGCACGTATAGACCGTTTGCATCAGTTTGCGCTGAAGTCCAGATATACTCGGCGTATCGGTCATAATCAACTTCATCCCAACGATAGCCGGGCTTCAGCATCACAATAGATGCATTGGCAATCGCCTCATTGGTATTGCGGTCATACACATATCCTGACACCTCGAATACTTCAGCCTTCTGTTGACCGCCACCTGTATTACCCGCTGTTGAATTATTAGTATTGCCGTTATCTGTGGTCTGTGCAGCTTGCGGGCCAACGAGTTTGGCCGCGTCCGCACCATTACATCCTGGGATACGCACGAGCTTTGCAGACGAAATCAAATCTTCGGCTAACGTAATTGGACGGGCGTAGCCGAGTGAATCGCCTTGATCTGACCATCCAGCAAATACCACAGCCACTTGTTCGTTGGCTTCGTTGATGATGGGTCCGCCTGATGAACCACGTGAATCTGAGGCATCGTACTTGATTGCCTCAAACGAGCGCGTACTTGATGAGCTCATCGTGATCTGCTCAAAGCCGACGACCTGACCACTTGCAATTGAGACGGTGTTACCACCGACACCCGAGTAGCCGACGGAGGTTACTTTCTGGCCAATTTCAACTTCAACATCATTATTCAATGTGACGGTTGGCAAGCTCAAACAATCAGCCGGTGGTTCACCGTTGGTCGTGGCAATAATGCGCAGCACTGCGAGATCACGTCCTGCATCCGCGTCAACGACTTGAGCAATAAACTGCAGTTTGGGTGGGTCACGTGGGTCAAGAGTGACGTAGATATACGAAATCCCATCGGCATTGTAGTACTGCCCACTCTCGTTATCACCAATCACATGAAAGTTTGTCAGGATCAAACCGCGTGAGTCGATAATTGACCCAGAGCCGTGCCCAACCTCTTGCCATGCGGTGTCAAGCATACCAATACGTACCGTTGCATCAATCACATCGTTGAGTGACATATTGGCATTTGTGGTTGGTTCATCTTTTGCTGCCACAGGCGCTTCGTTAGTGACGGGTTGCGTTGCAGGATCTGCGGGAGCAGCCGGGGCCTCAGGTGCAGCCGGTGTATTACCTGTCGAGTTTGATACAGCGTTGAGGAGTCCACATCCTGTGAGACTGCACAGTACTATGGCAACGATGACAGTCATGCGATACATCTTCATTGAGGGACTCCTTTTGCGACAAAAGAATGACCGCGTACATGTAGTTGTGTTGTGGACACGCTGTGTGAAGCGCATCGCCATCTGATTGGCATGCACATATCAGGTTGGGCGACTTACATCTACGCTTTATCGAGATTATATGAAAACAGCGTCATTGGATAACATATTTTGGCGCAAGCTCAGATGACATTGCGGGTGCTGATCATCATTCATGCAGACCAAAATGAGGGGATTTATGATGAGATCGGGCGACGGGGACGGTATGTACGAATTGCAACGCCATGTTCGGCCGCCTGTGCCACCGCACGTAGCACCGTGCGTTCATGCACAAAGAGAACTTTGGCCAAATCACGAATCATCACCGTGGTGCCTTGTGCTTCAGCCTGATGCGCTAGTTGCTGGATCTTGTCTATTAGCGGCAAATCCTGATTACGCAACGTTGCTCCCTCCCACACCACGGGAATCAACTCGTCTTCACGTAATCGACGACCACGCGGTGCATCAATGGCAGGTAACCATACCACCATATCACCGGTTGTCAGACTTGCAATATCCATAAGTGCACTGACGCCGCGATTGTTGCGTACCAGATCGATACGCGCCTGCGTCGATGGCAGCTGGCGCAGATGGGCGATTAACAAGTCAACGCCACGGTTGCGCGTTGTCAAGTATTGGCGATGCTGACATCCCTGCAAAATCAGTGCCACCATCGCAATAATCGACACAGGAAGCACTGCAGACGTGCTGTAGTGGTGCGCGTTGGCATCAGCATGGAGCGCCCAACGCAGTGCCTCATGTTGCTGCCCCTCGACCCAATAAAACCAGGCCAACTCGTGATACCATCCAAACGCCAGTGGGTCACTCATGCGGTTATGTATGTCAATACACTGCAATAAGGCCTGTGGCTTGCGGTCATCAAGCACTTGGGCAGCCCGCAAAATAAACGCTGCAAGTGCAGCCTCGTACTCAAGTAAACCTGCCGCCTGTGCATCGTTGAATGCACGTTCAGCCAGCAGTTTGGCCTCGGACCATTGATGCTGGTGCACCAAAATATGCAAATAGCCAAATAAAGCCATCAAGCGTTGTCGGAGCAGTTGCAATGTGGTGGCCCGCTCAATCACCGTATGGACTAAGTGTTCGGCCTCGACATACCGCCCAAATCGCACTAAATCCATACAAATAATTGCCCCAGCCATTAAGTTTGTGACCATGTCACCCACATCGAACATGGTCGTGTAGACTGAGCTAAGTTGACGTTGGGTGGCAACATGGTCATGTTTGGCCAACGAGATAACCCCTGCATGATATTCAATCAATGCCTGTGTGCGAGTAGTCAACACACCTCGGTAACGATTGATGGACTCAAATGCACGAGATGCACGCGAAAAATCTGCGAGACGGGCATACACATAACTTTGAGTCAACGCAATAATCACTTGACTGATGATGTGCGTTTTGGGTGCCTGCATTGCCTCAAGCATCTCGACACTACGCGATATCTGTCCGTGATCGATGTAGGCAAATGTCAATGCATGTGCTGTCGCAAACGCCATGCGTGGTAGCCGACGACGATTTGCATCCTCGTAGACTCGCCACAACACATCAATTGATTCACGCGGATAGCCAGCCCAGCGCAACGAGATACCGGCTCCGATCAACGCTTCGTAGTATCGTTGCGATGATGGGCTACTCAGGTGTTGTAATAAGGCTATTGCACGACGTACCTCAGCAGGATCAGCACCGAATCGCCCCATCCGCACTGCGTTTACCGCCACAAGCCATTGCACATCAGGATCAGATTGGGGTAATCGCTGAATCAAACGGAACACATACCGAAGCTGCGGTACATCACCATGACGCCATGCCGTATCAGCGGCATCGTGGAGAATCGTATGCGCCGCAGCAACATCACCCACATATATTGCATGGACTGCCTTAGCCACACCGTGTGTCGATTGCATGGCGAGACCATGCACATGCATGCGCTCTGCCAACGTCAATGACCCAACTATCCGCTGACGAAGTGCGTCATGCATAATCCGCACATGATTGCCGGTGCGCTCAAT
>JBKCLM010000043.1:0-30853 GCA_046300655.1 Chloroflexota bacterium
AAGCCTGGATCAGACTTCGAGATAATCTCCCATGAACGGCCACGATTATCGAAGCCGAGCACCGGGTCGCCGGCAACGTCGTCTTGGAAGCGGACACAGCGTGAGCACAAAATACAGCGCTCGCGGTCGAGATAAATCACATCGCTGAGCTTGATTGGCTTCTCGAAGTGCACTTTGTCGCTGTAATCGAAGCGTGACACCTCGGGACCCCATTGCATCGTCAGGTTTTGTAACGGACACTCACCGCCCTTATCGCAGACCGGGCAGTCAAGCGGGTGCGAGGTCAACAAAAATTCAAGCACGCCACGCTGGGCGAACTTGACCTTTTCGGTGGTAGTTTTAACAACCATGCCGTCGCTGACAGGTGTCACACAGGCAGGCTGCAACTTGTTCATCATCAAGGCCAGCTGGGGTTGCCCATCTGGACCGAGCACGACCTGGCGCGTCGCTGGGTCGATACGTGGGGTGTACACCTCAACCAAACACATGCGGCACATGCCGACAGGCTTGAGCTTGGGGTGATAACAGAACACGGGGATTGAGACATCAACAGCGCGCGCCGCCTCGACCAAATTGGTTCCGGCGGGGACGCTTACTGCATGTCCATCAATTATTAGATTGACGTCTGGCATCGTTCTTCTACTCCCGGCTGGCCGTGCGTCGGCTCAGCACTAGTGCGCCATCGTTAAAGGAATCGTGTAGCGAGCTGGTGACTTGCTCAAGGCCTCTTCGAACTCATGTGGGAAGAGTTTGAGCGCCGTGCGAATCGGCACCACGGCACTTTCGCCCAACAAACAGAAGCAGTTGCCGGCCATCTGGTTGTAGACATCGTGCAACTTGGCAATGTCGCGCTGTTCAGCACCACCGTAGGTGAAGCGATGCAACGTCTTGACCAAGTAATGCGTGCCCTCGCGACATGGCGTACATTTGCCACATGACTCGTGCTTGAAGAACTCGTCCATCTTGAAGGCCAACTCCACCGCACTCACGGTTTCGTCAAGAATAATCACGCCACCTGAGCCGAGCATGGTACCGGCAGCGGCGAGTGACTCGTAATCCATGGCCACATCAAGATTGGCCTCGGTCAACCAGGCAGCTGACGCACCACCGGGAACGATGATTTTGACTTTGCGATCCTCGCGCATGCCACCGGCATAGTCATAAATCAACTCGCGCATCGTGGTGCCGAACGGCACTTCGTAGTTGCCAGGCTTGCGTACATGTCCTGAGACAGAGAACACCTTGGTGCCCGGACTCTTCTCGGTTCCATGTGTGCGATACCAGGCTGCGCCCTTAAGGACAATCCGTGGCACATTGGTCAATGTCTCGACGTTGTTGATAATTGTAGGTTTGCCGTACAAACCAGCGACGGCAGGGAATGGTGGTTTGAGGCGGGGTTGGCCGATTTTGCCCTCAAGTGACTCCATCAAGGCCGTCTCTTCACCACAAATATAGGCGCCAGCGCCACGGCTGACGACGATATCAATTGTGACATCGGTGCCGAATACATTTTTGCCCAAAAAGCCTTTGGCAGTGGCATCAGCGATTGCCTTCTCAAGACGTCGTGCTCCAGCGGCAAACTCACCACGAATGTAGATAAAGGCCTTTTGACACTCAATCGCATAGGCAGCTAGTGCTACCCCCTCGATGAGTTGATGGGGATTCTTGTCGATAATCTGGTGGTTATTAAAGGTGCCCGGCTCGCTCTCGTCTGCGTTGCAGCACAAATAGCGTGGATAGACATCCTTGGGCAAAAAGCCCCACTTTACCCCAGTTGGGAAACCCGCACCACCACGACCGCGTAAGCCTGCATCCTTGACGACATTGATAACGTCGGCGGGAGTCTTCTCTTTGACGGCCATGCGCAGTGCCTCATACCCCTCGTTTTGCAGATACACATCGAGATCTGCAATGTTGTGTACGTCAAGGTCGCGCAAGACGACATGTTCAGTAATTGGCGGCATAGTTATCCTGCTTGCTTTCCAATTCGCCTATTGAGCGTATATGCCGATTAACGCCGATTATCCTATCACCTAGGGGCATTTGTGTCAAACTGAACAAAGCAAACACCCGTTGTGATTGGCGCCCAAAATGGATATACGTTGATTTATGCACAGACACGAAATCGTCAATTGATGTGTCAATGTGAGGTGTGTGTCCAATATGTGACGAAGTAAACCCCATATCGTGTGTTTTTACTGCACAATTGTGCTGAATTCGTTGAAATATTCGGGGTAAGTTTTGCCGACACACTCAGGATTATTAATTTGTACGGCGTGTGTCCCAAATGCTGTCAGCGAGAAGCACATCGCCATCCGATGATCGTCGTATGTATCAATCCCGCCCCGTGCTACCTGCCATGTCTGCGGCGCCGTCACCCGAATAAAATCATCGCCGCTTGTTACCTCAGCGCCGACTTTGCGTAACTCGGTGGCCATCGCATGAATGCGATCCGTCTCTTTGACGCGCCAACTTGCAATCCCGGTCAATGTCGTTGTGCCAATCGCAAACAGCCCAGCCACTGCCAACGTCATTGCCGCATCGGGAATGGCCAAACAATTGATGGTGATGCCGCGCAGTGGCCCGTTTTGGCGCACCTCAATCCAGTCATCGCCGTATGCCACTGCAGCGCCCATTTGCGCCAATGCCTCAACGAACGCCACGTCACCTTGGATGCTGTTGCGCCCGACGCCGGTGACGCGTACTGGACCACCAGCAATTGCGCCAGCTGCCAAAAAGTACGATGCCGACGAGGCATCACCCTCAATCCACACATCCCCCGGTGAACGATAGGCGCCGTCATTGGCCGGAATGACAAACGACCGCCAATCATGGTTGGTG
This sequence comes from Chloroflexota bacterium, assembly GCA_046300655.1. GTDB lineage: Bacteria > Chloroflexota > Chloroflexia > Chloroflexales > Roseiflexaceae > UBA965. The sequence goes on from JBKCLM010000043.1 coordinate 2,842, forward strand.
ACGTTGACGCCGTAGCGCTGCATCAGGTTAAGCGTAATTGCTACATACGGCTTTGAGATGAGATCGCCAACCACTTCAATTGTAATCGACTGACGGGCAACAAGTGGTAAGGCAAGCAACAGTGCCGTCAAAAACTGACTCGATACATCACCGCGTACCCGTATCGGGCGTGTCACATCGATCGCGCTGGGCAAAATCGTGAGTGGCGGAAAGCCGGGCGTGCCAGTGTACATAATCTGTGCGCCAATCATTGCTAGCCCATCGACCAAATCGCCGATCGGTCGTTCGTGCATGCGGGGCACGCCGTGGAGTGTGTATGAACCACCCATCAACGCCAAGGCGGCAGTCAGTGGTCGAATGGCGGTACCGGCATTGCCCATAAACAAATCAGCATGCTTGACAGCAAACACTCCACCACTGCCGTGCATTGTCACCTGATCACCGTCTTGTTCCATGGCGACACCGAGGGTGTGCAAGGCGTTGAGCATCACCTGCGTGTCATCAGCGGCGAGCAATCCGCGCACGTTGGTTGTACCGTGCGCCAGTGCTGACAGCAACAAGACGCGATTTGAGATGCTCTTCGAGCCGGGCAAGGCAACGGTACCACTAGCGTGGCTATATGGGCCGATTGTCAGTGATTGCATAGTGTTATCCACTCATGTGATACACAAAACGGGAGTATCTGACTACTCCCGTTGCGAGACGATGCGGTGTGGCGCGGTGATCTAGACCTCGCTGAGGGCGCTCTTGACGGCCTCTTCGGCAGCCTGAGGGCTGGCCTGCCCGCGCGAGACCTTCATGATTTGGCCAACCAAGAACTTGATGGCCACGTCTTTGCCACTCTTGAAATCAGCGACGGCCTTGGGGTTGTTGGCTACGGCCTCGCGAGCCATGGTCAACAAGGCATCGCTGTCGCCAATTACGGCCAAACCACGGCTGGCCACGATGCCATCAGGGGCAGTGCCGCTGACGAAGCTCTCCTCGAAAACCTCTTTGGCCGAGGCGCGCGTAATTGTGCCCTTGTTGAGCAAGGCAATCACGCCTGCGACGTGGGCTGGGGTCATGCGCCGACTAACATCGGCGAGGCGCTCGCCACGGTCGTTGAGCAAACGGAAGAACTCGCCGATCATCCACACCGCAGCATCGCGGGCTGTACCACCCTGGGCGACAGTTGCTGTGACTGTGGCCTCGTAGTAATCGGCGATGTCACGGGTAACCGTCAACGAATCGGCGTCGTTGAGGCTAAGGCCGTATTGGTCAATAAAGCGCTGACGTCGCGCCACAGGTAACTCGGGCAATGACTGTTTGAGGGGCTCGGTGACTGCGCTGGTCATGTGCAAAGGTGGAATGTCCGGATCGGGGAAGTAGCGATAGTCATGGGCAAACTCTTTGGTGCGTTGCTCAATCGTCTTGCCCAAGCCCTCGTTCCAACCACGGGTTGACTGAATAATTTTGCCACCGCTCTCAACCACGCTAATCTGGCGCTCAATCTCGTAGTTGATGGCGCGCTCGACATTGCGGAACGAGTTGACGTTCTTGATTTCGACCTTGGTGCCGAATTCTTTTTGACCTTCGGGACGAACCGATACGTTGGCATCACAGCGCAATGCGCCCTCCTCAAGATTGCCGCTATTGACGCCAATCCAGACCAGTAATTGGTGCAGAGTTTGGAAGTAGATCCGCGCTTCCTCGGCGCTGGCAATCACCGGCTCCGATACAATCTCCATCAATGGCACGCCCGCGCGATTGTAGTCGATGAGTGAGCTACCATCGGGCATGTGGTTGAGCTTGCCGGTGTCCTCTTCGATGTGAATACGGGTCAAATCGATGCGCTTAACCTGACCATTGACGGTGATGTCAACATGCCCACCAACACACAATGGATCGTCGTATTGACTGCGCTGATATGCGGATGGCAAGTCAGGGTAGAAGTAGTTTTTGCGGCTAATCACGCTGTCAGTGGTAATCGATGAATTGAGCGCCAAGCCGGTCATAATCGCTTGCTCAATCGCCTGTTTGTTGGGGACTGGCAGTGCACCTGGCAATCCTAAACAGACGGGACAGACGTTGGTATTGGGATCGGCATGGGCGGCATCGGTGCGACAGCCACAAAACATCTTTGATTTGGTCTGAATTTGGGCATGCACCTCAAGACCAATGGTCGCAATATACTTCATAGATAACGCCTTAATCAGCAACGAAAAAATAGTCGTACTCGCCATATTATACCGTACTTATGGTGATAAGTGCACTTATTGCATCTATGAAATAGCAGATGAACTCTGCTATAGTAAAAGAAAGAAAACAACTAGACGTGTGTGTGTTAATGGCGTGCATCGTGTAAAATACTGCTATTGTCTGTAATGTCAGAATCAATCGTATGTGTGTGGTGGGTTACGAGCCTATGTGCGATATGAGGTGTGTTGTATGCCACGGGTGCTAATTACCGGAGCCACAGGACCAGTAGGCAGTAGCCTAGCCGAATATTTGGTGCAACAACCAAATCTTGAGCTGTCAATCTTTAAGCGGTGGCGTAGTGACGCCCGGGCGTTGGCTGCGGTGCAGGATCGTGTCCGTATTTACGAGGGTGACATTGAGGATGCATTTGCAGTCTCTGATGCCATTCAGCAGGCACAGCCCGATTATATATTCCACTTGGCAGCGCAGAGTTATCCTGCAGCCTCTTGGGGTGCTCCTGTTGTCACCATGCGTGCCAATGTTGAGGGCACTATTCATGTGCTTGAGGCTGTACGACGCTTTGCACCACAAGCCAAGGTGCACATTGCTGGGTCAAGTGCGCAGTACGGTGTAGTGCCCCCTGAGGCAATCCCGATTACTGAGCAACAACCGATGCGTCCAGCGTCGCCGTATGGTGTCAGTAAAGTCGGCCAAGAGTTGCTCGGCTTGCAGTACTTTGATAGTTACGGCGTGCATACCGTCGTGACGCGCTCATTCAACCATGTGGGGCCACGCCAAGGAGATCGCACGGCGATTCAGACGTTTTGCCGACAGATGGCGCTGATTGAGGTTGGCCGACAAGAACCAATCATTCAAGTGGGCAATCTTGAGCCACGGCGTGATTACACACATGTTGATGATGTGGCACGCGCGTTGTGGTCGCTGATTCAAGTTGCGCCAGGTGGCACAGTGTATAACATGTGTTCGGGTCGTGCCACGCGCATTGGTGATATTGTGGATATGGTGGTGGCGCGCGGTTTAGTGCCGGCCACGATTTACGTTGATCCGACCCGATTGCGTCCAGTTGATGAGCCTGTGTTGCGTGGCGATAATAGCCGCTTGCGCACCCTGACCGGTTGGCAACCCGAGATTACCATGGAACACATTGTCGAGCAATTATTAACGTACTGGCGCCGACGCATTCAAGACGAATAAGACACAACGGTGTGTGAGATTGCGCATCAGAAGGAGTGAACCAGATGTCTCAACAACAAGGTCCACAATGGCACGGTCAACAAGACGAACAGCCGTACGATTATCCCCCCATTCAAGAGGACCATCGACGGACCACACAGCGTGCCACGTATAGTCGCACCAGCACGTGGCGTGACATCTTCATGATGGGCGGTTGGCGACTCATTCTGGCGTTATTCCTGTTGGTGTTTATTTTTGTGGTGTGGGCCCTCTTAAGCGATCAAAATGCGAGTGATGCAGTTGATACTGTGCCAGCAGATGCACCAGCAATTGATGCAACGCCGTTGCCCACACTGACGCCAATTGCTGGGTCACAGTTTCCGCAGATTCGTGTATCGGGGACAGGCACGTCAGGGTTGTTTATGCGATCTGCGGCGAGTCGTGGAGCACAGGCTATCAAAACGTTGCCTGAAGGAACGGTTTTAGAGATTATCGGTGACAACACGATTGATGGCACAACCACCTGGCTCCATGTGCGCGACAGCGCTGGCGCCGAGGGATGGGTGGCGCAATCGTATACCACTCCAATTGAGTAACAGGGAATCATGTCTTTACGACTACGCTTGACGTTGGCATATGTGGGGTTGTTTGCGGTTGCCCTGTTGGCACTCGATATCGGTCTGTACTTTGTGGTCAATCGTGCATTGATTAACAGTATCGACAACGAGCTTGATTTGGGTGCCCAGGTGCTCCAACAAAATTTCACTGAGGCTTCGTCAAACCCGAGCGTGCTCATCGGGGGCTCTGATTTACCTGCATTTTTGAGTCAGTCGGCAGCGCTGAGTAGCTTTACGGCGACTAACCTGCTAGTTGTCGTCTACGACGGCAATGGGCGGAGTATCGACTACTCGCCCAATGTGAAGCGTACTCCGCGACTTGCCACGCAGTTAGACCTTGGCCGTGAGATTGTGTACGAGAGCCTCGATGGGCGGATTCAACGCTTTACGACAGACATCGGCGATGCGCGGTTGCGTGTGTTGATGGTGCCGTTACGGTATAGCAATGGCATTACTGAAAGCGTCCAAACCGCTGGCGTGATTCAACTCGCGCGTCCAATTGACGAAACCGAACGTGCGTTGACTGTATTTTTGTATGCGCTCGCATTCGGTGGCATCGTGGTGCTGGTCGTCGCCTCACAAGGTGGTGCCTGGTTGACACGTGCTGCCTTTCGTCCCATTGACGTCATGGCGCGCACCGTCCAAGGGATCGTCAGCGCCTCTGACCTCAAACAGCGCGTGCCCGTGCCCGAGGTCCAAGATGAGTTGCAACGCTTGACCATGACCGTCAACGACCTGCTCGATCGCATTGAGCAATTATTCGAGACGCAACGTCGGTTTTTGGCGGATGCCTCGCACGAGCTCCGTACGCCACTTGCTGCCATGCAAGGCAACATCGAGATTCTCAATCGTGGCGCAGCCCGTGACCCCGAGCTCCTCAAAGAATCCCTCGCAGATATGCAACGTGAGTCCGCGCGCTTGATTCGCCTCGTCAATGATTTGCTCATGCTTGCCCGCAATGAAGCCGCTGCCGGCATGCGCTTTGTGCTGGTCGATCTGGCCGAACTGATGATGGAGGTCGTGCGCGAGCTCAAGCCGATTGCTGGCCAAGTAGACCTTGTACTCGATATCAAAGGCATTGCCATCGTTGAGGGTGATCGCGATCGCCTCAAGCAAGCACTCCTCAATGTCTGTATGAATGCTTTGCAACACACACCGGCCGGTGGTCGTGTCGTCTGTACCCTGATGAATCACGGTGAGCGTGCAATTATTACGATCGCTGATACGGGGTCTGGTATCGCTCCCGATGATTTACCTTTCATCTTTGATCGGTTTTTTCGGGCCGATCGTTCACGGACACGTGGTCATACCGGCAATAGCTCAGGCTCAGGGTTGGGTCTCGCCATCGTCAAGTATATCGTTGAGGCACATAATGGCAACGTGACCGTTGCGTCAACGCTGAACGAAGGCACGACTTTTGGTCTGAGTCTGCCACGCATTACCGCCACATTTGAGGATTAACGTCATCCTTATGCGCACACCTATTGAGTTTTTGGGTTGTGCAGTGTATGCTGTGGCATATATTTTAAAAATTACTGGCTAGTAGTTCATACGTAGCATAACCACATTGCCACATTGTGACGGAGCATTCATGCGCGTACTCACGCTCAGCGACGAGATAGTACCCCTCGTATATAGTTTGCAAATCAAAGACCGCTTTGCTGATGTCAATGCGATTTTTGCCTGCGGCGACTTACCGTATTACTACCTAGAGTATGTGGTGAGTATGCTCGATAAACCGTGCTACTACGTTGCCGGTAATCACGATCACCCTGAGTGGACCGGAGCTGGCGAGCTGATCACCGAACCCCGTGGATGCGTCAGTGTAGAAAATAACGTGGTGATGACTCCGGGGATGATGATTGCTGGTCTTGGAGGATGCCTCCGCTATAACAACGAGAGCGGCCATCAGTACACGGAATATCAGATGCGCATTCGTGTGCTCAAGTTGGCCACCAAGTTGTGGTGGCGCCGTGCCCTTTTTAAACGCAATTTAGACGTCATGTTGACGCATGCGCCGCTCGCTGGTATTCACGATGCCGATGATCGTCCTCATCGTGGTGTAGCAGCGTTTTTGTCGTTGCAACGCTGGTTTGCGCCGCGCTACTGGATACATGGTCATGTGCATCGTTCATATGCTTATGGCGTGGCATTTGAGACCTATTTTAATAGCACAATGATTTATAATACGGCTGGATACCGCCATATGACGCTCGATTTGATTCGTCAACATCCCAAGGATTCCCATGTCTGACAAAAACTACTGGCACACGGTGTCGCGTTTACATTTTGATGATGCGCGTCGTCGCGAATGGATATCTGCGCTGATTGATGCGTTTCGGCATGCACCGAATGACCTATTGGCTTTTGAAGAGGTACGCCAACGCCTGCAAATTCGTGGCCAACGTGATCTCGGCATTTGTACCGTTCCTATTGACCATATCGTGGGGAGTGAAGGGCGCTACACCGACTTTGATCGCCACTTCTTGCCACGCAGTGACCATATCCGTGAACGCTGGATGAACGTCGATCGTGCTGCCGAACAATATATCGAACTCCCACCCGTTGATCTCTACAAAATCGGCGAAGTCTACTTCGTGCGCGATGGCAACCATCGTATCTCAGTTGCACGCCGCAACCACCAACAATACATTGACGCACATGTCATCGAACTACTCGTCGATGTGCCGCTTACTGCCGATGTGAGTGGCGAGGATTTGCCCATCAAAGAAGAGTACAACGACTTTTTGGAGTGGACCCAACTCCACACGCTACGGCCGCAACAACACATTGAATTCAGCGAGCGTGGTGGCTATCTCGAGCTTATTCGCCATATCAACGCCCATCGCTACTTTATGGGGATTGATCTCAAGCGCGATATCACGACCACTGAGGCGGTGGTCGATTGGTATGATGCCGTGTATATGCCGGTCATTGACGTGATTCGTAGTCAAGATGCACTCAAACACTTCCCAGGTCGTACGGAAGCCGACCTGTATCGCTGGATTATGGACCACCGTTGGAACATGCTTGAAGCGTCAGGTGGCAAAGACCCTGGCCCCGAAGCCGCCACACTCGAATACGTCGCTGCCTTCGGCGCAAAACCGTGGCTCAAACGCTTGACCGATCGTCTGTTAGACGTGTTGTGACGAGGGTTTGTAGAGGAGGGTATACAGATGGGGGCACAGCTGTGCCCCCATCTGTATACCCGCACCACCGCGCCACTGTATACCCGCACCACCGCGCCACTGTATACCCGCACCACCGCGCCACTGTATACCCGCACCACCGTGCCACTGTATACCTGCACCACCGCGCCACTGTATACCCGTTACACCGTCATGCCCGTACGAATGTCAAGCGAGGGGAAGTCTTCTTCGGTGCGTTCGGCGCCAACCACCACATTCCGACCAATCTTGCATCCCGCTGGGATATGGGCGCCCTTGCCGATGACACTGATGCCCGTGTTGACTTTGTCGGGCTGCTTTTCATTGGGTGTTGTCATGTCGTCACCGTACCCAACTACTGCGCCGGCGCCAATTACTACCTGCTTGTCGACAATCACCTTGTCGAGCACGGCGCCTGGGCCTATCCAGGTGTCGGTCATAATCACGCTGTCGCGCACAATTGCGCCTGGCGAGACATAGACGCCTGGTGACAGCACTGAACGCTCAACCGTGCCACGAATCGTACAGCCGTTACAGACCATGCTCTGGCTCATGATGGCCTGAGGCCCGATTTTGGCTGGTGCACGCTCCTCACTGCGCGTATGAATCACCCAGTTCGGATCATATAAGTTGAGCGTATGTGCCGGATCGATCATCTCCATGCTGGTGCGCCAGTAGGAGTCGATCGTACCCACATCGACCCAGTAGCCCTCGAATGGATACGCTACGACGTTGTCGTTGGCCACCATCGATGGGATGACGTGTTTACCGAAGTCCGTGCGTGCCACGCCGTTATCGAGCGTGGTCAAGCCTTTGATTAACGCCTCGGTGCTGAACACATAAATGCCCATGCTGGCCAAGGTGCCCTTGTCGCGCTTCTTCGGCTTTTCGGTGAACTCAACCACCTTCATCTGTTCGTTGACCGTCATAATGCCGAAGCGGTCGGTCTCCTCGAGCGGCACATGCATCACACCGACCGTCAGGTCTGCTTTTTGTTGCTGATGGAAGGCAATCATCGGCGCATAGTCCATTTTGTAAATATGGTCGCCCGACAAAATAACCACCAAATCAGCCCGGCGCTCACGAATATAATTTAAGTTTTGGAGCACTGCATCCGACGTCCCTTGATACCAGCCCTCTTCGTTGCGCCCTTGGTATGGCTGGAGTAGTTGTACGCCACCGTTGCCACGGTCAAGGTCCCACGGGCGGCCGTTACCGATATGTCCGTTGAGCGAGTGCGGTTGATACTGTGTCAGCACAGCCACATCAAAAATGCCGGAATTGACACAATTTGAAAGCGGAAAGTCGATGATGCGGAACTTGCCGGCAAACGGCACCGACGGCTTCGCCCGCTTCTCCGAAAGGACGCTCAGACGGGCTCCTTCGCCGCCTGCCATGATAAGTGCAACAACACGCATGGTTCTTTCCCTTTCTCATCCAAATTAGCCGTTGATGTGTTTCATCACCTGTTCAAACAAATGCCCATTGGTGCTAAACGCATTGCCGCCATAAATCGTACTGTTGCCTTGCCAATCAGTAAACGTGGCGCCAGCCTCTTGTAACACTGGCACGAGCGCTGCACAGTCCCATGGGCTCATCAGCGCGTCAAGCATCACGTCGATGCGCCCTGTGGCCACCAGCACGTGCCCGTACGCATCGCCCCATCCGCGCACCATCCGGCTATGCTGACAAATCCGATCAAAGGCCGCGCCTTTGCCAGTGCGATACATATCCTGAAAGTCCGTCGTTGATATGACGGCCTGCGACAAATCACGCGTATTACTGGCCCGTGCTACGCGCCCATTCCACAAGCACCCCTGCCCCGTCGCCGCCGTCAGCATCTCGCCACTCGGTGGGATTGCCACGGCGCCAACCACCGGTACCCCCTCACGCTCAAGTCCGACGAGCACGGCATACATCGGCACGCCGGCCACAAACGACTTGGTGCCATCGATGGGGTCAAGAATCCAGCGGAAGCTGGCACCAGGCCGGCTTTCACCCTCCTCCTCACCCAAAATACTGTGGTGCGGATAGCGCTCCTCAATCATCTCGCGCATCAGGCGCTCAGACTGACGATCGGCGATAGTCACCGGTGAGTCATCCGACTTGAGATCGGCGGTGACGCCCGTCTGAAAGTAGCGCATCGTGACGCGCCCTGCTTGCCACGCCAACTCGGTAGCAAACTCGCGCAAACTGTGTAAATCTTCGTGGCTCATCTGTTACCCCTGTGCCTGTATGGTCTGCGTCAACACCTCGAGTAGGCGCTGATGCTGTTGTGGCGTACCAATGCTAATCCGGATACAATCTGCCAGCCGTGGTTTGTTGAAGTAGCGTATCAATATGCCCGATTTACGTAGTGCATCACGTACCACCGTCGCAGCGATTGGTGTGCGTACCAGCAAAAAATTCGCCGCACTCGGGTAGACATAACACCCTACTTGCGTTAATTGCCGTCCAAGTGCATCGCGATCCGACACAATCTGTTGAATCACCGGTTGCATACTCGCAAAATCATTGACAGCCGTCGTGGCCGCTAACTCGGCCGCCACATTGACCGTATACGGCTGTTTGATTTTGCGCAACTCGTGCGCCAACGACTCATGCATTACGCCGTAGCCCACACGCAATCCAGCCAGTCCGGCCCATTTGCTAAATGTACGCAATACCACGAGATTGGGGTGATTATCAATCAAATCAAGATATGTCGTGCCACTAAACTCGGCATACGCCTCGTCTGCTACTACAAGCAACGGCAAATCAAGTAATGCCTCGAGGTCGGCTCGTGCCAATGGGTTGCCTGTCGGGTTGTTGGGGGCTGCTAGCACCAGAATGACGGCCTTGTGGTCAATAATCGCTTGACGTAGTGCCGGCACGTCGAGATCAAAGTGCTCATCGCGCGGCACCTCGATATAGCGCCCTTGGCATTGATTGACGCCAAAGGCATACATACCAAAGGTGGGCGTCGCATCGACCACTGCCGCGCCAGGCGTAATCGTGGCGCGGAAGAGCAGGTCAATTAGCTCGTCTGATCCATTGCCACAGATAATCCGCTCAGCCGGTTGATTGAGATGCCGCGAGAGTGCCGCACGTAAGGCTGAGTTGTCAGGATCTGGGTAGATAGCTGTCAAGGTGCGCCCACCAGTGGTGGTACCAAGTTGGGCCAGGGCTGCATTGGTGGCCTCGGTCGGGCCGTACGGGTTCTCGTTGGCATCGAGTTTGACCAGAGCTGACTGTGGCAAGCCGAGTTGGGCTGCAAGCACGTCAAGTGGAACAATCGGCGCATACGGAGCAAAATCGGCAATATCACTGCGCAAAAGCTGTTGAATTGGTGTGTGCATATGAGGCTCTCGTGTGGTTCAATACCGCCATAATACCACATGCAACGGTGCTATGATGAATAAAACATTTGTGCTATTATGAGCATAACTGACAGTTCGTTGCAAAGGAGCACCCCATGTCATGCGCCATTCAAATCTCCCTCGACTTGCACGATATTGATGATGCACTGCATGTTGCGGATATCGCCGTGGCGGCAGGCGTCGATTGGCTTGAGGCTGGCACCGGCTTAATGGTGGAGCAGGGCATGGCGGTAGTACGAGCGTTGCGCCAGCGCTTCCCCACCCATCCGATTGTCTGCGACTTCAAGGTGTGTGATGGCGGGGCATACTTTGCCAATCTGGCGGTGGCAGCAGGTGCCACGCACTTTGATGTGATGGCTGCAGCCCACGATGCGACCCTTGAGCGTGCTGCATCGGTGGCACGTGAGCATGGATTAGTGGCTATTGCCGACATCATGTTCTGTGATGACCCGGTGGCAGCAGCGGTGCGTGCCGAGCGCCTCGGCGTGCAGATGATTGGCTGGCATTTGGGGCTCGACCATCGCAATCAACATCGCCATCTGCGCGCCATTGATGGTCTCGCCGACGTCCTCAAGGCGGTCTCGATTCCGGTACAGGTCGTTGGTGGTCTCTCCATCGAAGACGCAATCTCTGCCGCACGCATGGGGGCATCCTCCGTCGTCATTGGTGGGCCCTTGGTGCCCGCCGATCGAGGCGTGCAGTTGAGCGACACGCTTCGAGCAGTGGTACAGGGTGTCAAATCAGCGTCATCCTTGTAATTTAACAATGTTTAGTAATGCATCTTGCGAGCGACGTAGCAAGTAAACAGTGTTTAATTATGCATTAGTAGGGTGACAAGGCAGATGAAGAGGAATCTGATGGCCAATTCACAACGTGATTTATTTGCAGCGACGAGCCAACAGGAGCTGGAGCGCCAAGCGCCGTTGGCGGCGCGCATGCGTCCACGCACCCTCGATGAGATGCAAGGGCAACATAACATCATCGGCGACGGTCGGATTTTGCGGCGCGCCATCGAGCGCGACGCCCTCTTCTCGATGATTCTGTGGGGGCCACCGGGCTGTGGCAAGACCACGCTCGCCCGCGTGATTGCGGAGCACACCAAGGCCTACTTTGAGCCCCTCTCGGCAGTCACTGCTGGTGTGGCCGACTTGCGCCGAGTGGTCTCTGAGGCGCGTGAGCGCTTGGGAATGTATCGCCAGCGTACTGTGCTGTTTATCGACGAGATTCACCGCTTCAACAAATCCCAACAAGACGCCGTTTTGCCCCACGTCGAGGATGGCACGGTGATTTTGATTGGCGCCACCACCGAGAACCCATCGTTCGAGGTGAATCCGGCGCTTCGCTCGCGCGCCCGCGTGTTTGTGCTCGAGTCGCTGACCGAGGAGCAACTCGGCAACCTGATTGATCGGGCGGTCAGCGACAGCGATCGCGGACTCGGCGCGTTACAACCACTCCTCGCCAGCGACGCCCGTGGCTACCTGATTGATATGGCCAACGGCGATGCGCGCGTGGCTCTCAACTCACTTGAGGCGGCCGTCACCTCCAAAGCACCTGGCGTCGGTGGCAAGCGCCTGATTACGGTTGACGACATGCGCGAGGCCTTGCAGAGCCGGGCGACGCGCTACGACAAAAACGGCGAGTTGCACTACGACGCCATCTCTGCCTTGCACAAGTCGATTCGTAGTAGTGACCCCGATGCGGCGCTCTACTGGCTTGGGCGCATGCTTGAGGGTGGCGAGGATCCGCTCTACATTGCGCGCCGCATGATGCGTATCGCTGTCGAGGATATCGGCCTCGCCGATCCACAGGCAATTGTGGTGGCCACGGCCATCCAACAAACCGTACATTTTCTTGGCCAACCCGAGGGCGATTTGGCCTTGGCCAACGTGGTGGTCTACTTGGCGCAAGCGCCCAAGAGCAATTCGGTCTATGCGGCGTACAAACAGGCATTGCTCGATGTTGCCGAGACGCGCAACGACCCGGTACCGCTCCATTTGCGCAACGCGCCGACCGGCATGATGCGCGGCATGGGCTTTGGTAAGGGGTATCAATATGCGCATGATGCGCCCGATGCCCAGGTCGATCAACTGCACTTCCCCGATAATTTGCGCGGCCGGCGCTACTACCACCCCAGCGATCGCGGCTTTGAGGTGCGCGTGGCTGAGCGCCTCGCGTGGCGTGAGTCGTTGCGCAGTGTGCAGGCCGACGAGGCGAGTGCGCCGCCGCCTGCCCCACGCACACCCAAGGCAGTGGCGCCTGTGGTTGATCCACAGGTGCATGCCGGCGAGGAGCCACAACTCCCCCCTGATGAGACAACGGCGCCACCTACGAGTACCCCACGTGGGCGGCGGCGCACATAAGATGCATGCGCGTTCGGGCGTATAATGGCGGCAACACTGTATAATTTGTAACTCCAAAGGAGTCGATGCCGATGTCAGCCATCGATATGCGTAGTGCATTTGATTTTACTGGCCAACACGTCTTGATGAGCGGTGGTAGTGGTGTGCTCGGGCGCACCATGGTCGCCGCCTTGTTGCATCATGGTGCCCGCGTCACGTTGTTGTCGCGCCAGCCCGAGTTAGCCATGAGTTACTTTGTTGAGCACCCCCAGGCCGATCTGGTGTCGTGCATCGGCGCTGATTTGAGTCAGCTTGCACAACTACCCGAGGCGGTAGCTAAGGCCCAAGCGCTTGCGCCCATCACCATCTTGGTCAACGGCGCCGGTGGCAATCGACCACAGGCCACTACCGGTTCCCAGCGCTTTGCGGATATTCCGGCAGCGGCAATGCACGAGGTGGTCGATGTCAATTTGTTCAGCGCCATTCAGCTGTCACAACAAGTTATCCCCCATTTTGCGGCGCAGGGATCGGGCGTAATCCTTAACATCTCATCGATTAGCACGCAGCGTCCATTGACGCGCGTCTTGACCTATTCGGCGGCCAAGGCCGGGCTCGATGCCTTTACGCGCTGGTTGGCCACGCACGTGGCGCTCGAGTATTCGCCGCAGATTCGTGTCAATGCACTGGCGCCCGGGTTCTTTTTGACCGAGCAGAATCGCTTTTTGTTGATGGAACAAGACGGCCAGACGTTGACGACGCGCGGGCAGCAGATTTTGGCGCATACGCCCATGCAACGCTTCGGCACGCCTGAGGATTTGGTGGGGGCCATGTTGTGGCTCTTGTCACCAGCGTCGGCGTTTGTGACTGGGCAAGTGATTGCCGTCGACGGCGGCTTTTCGGCGTTTAGTGGCGTATAGTGGCGTATAGCGCAAAGGAGCGGTCCAGATGACAGCACACCTGCTTGATGACATGCAATTAATGACGGAGATATCCCAAGGCTTGGCGACGCGCGATTGGCGCAATCAGCGCGTGCTCGTGCTTATCCCTGACGGCACGCGCACGATGCCGATGCCACGCTTTTTTGCGGTGCTCTCACATGTGCTCCGCACTGCTGGTGCCCGTCAGCAGACCTGGATGGTGGCGCTCGGTACGCATCCGGCCATGGATGATGCGGCGCTGACACAGCTGTTGGGCGTTGATATGACGCAACTGCCTGCCGATGTGCGGGTCGTCAATCACGCCTGGCAAGATGCCGAGACGCTGGTGAGCGTGGGGCAGATTGATGCGGCCGAGATGCGCCAGTTGAGTGGTGGGCTCAGCACCGAGGCAGTCGATGTGCGCATCAATCGGGCCGTGCTTGAGCACGATCAGATTTTGATTTGTGGCCCGGTCTTCCCGCACGAGGTAGTGGGATTCTCAGGCGGCAACAAATACCTGTTCCCCGGTATCTCGGGCCCCGATGTCATCAATGCCACGCACTGGTTGGGGGCCTTGTTGACGTCGTATGCGATTATCGGCACGCCGCATACTGCGGTGCGAGCCGTGATTGACCGGGCTGCGCAGTTAATTCCGACGCCACGGTATGCGATTTGTTCGGTGGTGACAACCGCCGGCGTACATGGCGTGTTTGTCGATACGCCCGAACAGGCCTGGGCGGCCGCGGCGCAGCTTTCGTCACACATCCACATGCGCTGGCTCGACAAACCGGTCCAGCGCGTGATTGCCGTGTTGCCGACCATGTATGACGAGCTGTGGGTCGGCTCCAAGGGCATGTACAAAAGCGAGCCGGTGGTGGCCGATGGTGGCGAGGTGGTGATCTATGCACCGCACCTACACGAGGTCAGCGTGGTGCACGGCAAGATTATCCGTCAAATTGGTTATCACGTACGCGATTACTTTTTGGCACAGTGGGACAAATTCGGCCATCTGCCCAAAGGTGTGATTGCCCATTCGACCCACCTGCGTGGCGTTGGCACCTACGCAAACGGCATTGAGCGCCCGCGCATTACGGTGACGCTGGCTACGGGTTTGAGTCAAGCAGAGTGTGAGGCGATTAATCTCAATTACGCCGATTATCGTGCGATAAATCCAGATGCACTGGCTGCGGCAAATGACCCCGAGTGCCTCGTTATCCCGCGGGCGGGCGAGTTTTTGTATCGATTACGCGCATAATCGTTAGATTTTTATCCTCCTGACAGCATAAGGTATATGCATAGCTGTGTCCGTGATTGTGCATCGACTGCCCGACAATTACGTTGTGCCTGTTGCGCCGCATAATTTGCTGTATCCGATGATGCAACATATCGCAGTGCGGCTGAGGTGTCGATCACGTGGAATGGCGTAACTTTCTTTATAATGAGCATCAGCAGATGTGTAACTCAAAGGACGATACATGCGGACGCAGGCATCGGTGGTAATTATTGGCGCAGGAGTGATGGGCGCATCGGTGGCATGCCATTTGGCGGTACGTGGGTGTACCGATGTAGTGATTCTCGAACAATTTGAGACTGAGATTCAAGGCAGTACGGCGCGCTCTGCGGCCGGCGTGCGCCACCAGTTCTCGCACGAGCTGAATGTGCGCATGTCACAGTACGGTATCGAGCGCTTCACACACTTCCGCGAAGAGATTGGTGGCGAGAGCGGTTTGCATCAGGTCGGCTATCTCTTTTTGATTAATGACCAAGAGAACTGGCAGGGCTACTGCGAGGCCACTGCCATGCAAAACCGCCTCGGCGTGCGCACCCAACTGCTCAAACCTGCCGATGTGCACGCCATCGTGCCCGATGTGCGCATCGACGACCTGATTGGTGCCACCTTTGGGCCCGACGACGGCTACTGCGATCCCCACGGCGTGGCGCTCGGGTATCTGACGCGGGCGCGCAGTTTGGGCGTAGAGTTGCTCCGCGCTACGCCTGCCACTGGCATCGAGGTTCAGAGTGGCCGCGTGGTGGCCGTGCAGACACCCCACGGGCGCATCGCCTGCGAGACCGTCATCAACTGTGCAGGATCGTGGGCCGGGCAGGCGGCAGCGCTGGCAGGCCTGAGTGTGCCGATTCAGCCGTTCCGGCGCAATGTGTATGTGACCCAACCGACCTCGATTATCCCCAACCAGATGCCATTGACGGTCGACGTGACCAGTGGGTTTTGGATGCGCAAAGAGCAGGAGAACCTGATTTTTGGTCTCTCCAAAGCCGATGAGCCGGCCGGATACAATACAAACGTCGACTGGGACTGGCTCGATACCGTGCTCGACGCAGGATTTGATCGATTTCCTCGACTCGGCGAGGTCCAACTCGCCGACAAGCAGTGTTGGGCCGGCGCCTACGAGATTACGCCCGATCACATGCCGATTCTCGGTCGTCATCCCGACTTGCCGTCGTTCATCAATGCGGCCGGGTTTAGTGGCCACGGCATTATGCACTCGCCGGCCACGGGTGTCATCATCGCCGAGGAGCTGCTTGACGGCCGGTCACATACGTTTGACATCGATTCGTTGCGAATCGAACGCTATGCGACCGGCAGTGCATTCGAGCGCAACATCATCTAAATCAGCGCCCGACAATCACGATATCCGACGCCTGCAGACTAATGCGGGCGTCGTTGATTTGGTAGCGGTAGCTCTGGGTTGGTGTGTTGATGACAACGTGTGTGGTGTCGTGCCACACAAGCTGCGTAACCTGCATGTCGCCTAGTCCCACACTGGCAATCTGTGTGCCATCAACCTGCGTAATTATCAGACGCTGATTGACAATCGATGCCAATAGTTGTCCATCCGGCGACCAGCGCGGCAGCTGGCCGACCGTCATACATGCATTCTCGACGGCGCGGGTGCCCGTATTAAATTGACATAATTTAGGTTCGGCGTCACCAATCACTTGCATCCAATATGCTTGTGTTATTGGATGCTGCGTCAGTTCAGCCCAGTAGATGTTATCGGTGGCGGCCAGCGTGAGTTGATCCGTTTGGGCATTCGTATCAATCGCATACACATGCCCAAAACGCATACACCACAGTGTTGTCGCATCAGGTGACCATGTCATGCTATCGCAGGCATCAAACGGTCCGATTGTTTGGCTGGTGGCCACATCACGCAGCATGGTTGTGTCATCAGTTGTACGGATTGCCAGCTTGGTGTGCTCTTGGTTGGCGACTACCTGTTGAGCGGCGACGCCCTGACTCACTTGTTGTACTGCCGTATCAGTGACGCGCTCGAGCAGTTGTGTGCGCGGGTAATACTGGTAGATGATATTTGGTGTGGCTGATCCTGTGTCAGGTATGGGCTGGACGGTTTGCGTGGTTGGGGCGCCTGTCACAGTAGGTTGCGCAACCGGCGTTGGTGGCACATCCGGCTTCGTCGTGGTGCTACAGGCAGCGAGTAGCACGCCAATCAGTATCCAGCTACGCATCGTGCGTTGTCCTTTTTGGGCAAAAAATGACGAGTGCCGTGGTGTACATGATGTGTATCGTGCATACGGCTGGTTGGCTTGCCACACGGTGTGACACATCCATCGAATGCCTTGTATTCTACCATCTTAGGCACTGTTGGTTGGCCGATAGCGCTCTTTGATTTGTTGCAGTCCGCGGCGTTTAAGTTGTTTGACTGCGCCCTCACTGCGGTCGAGCGCTTTGGCAATCTCGGCAAAGGTAAGATCGTCGCGGTAGCGCATCAAGAGAACCTGGCGTTGTTCATCGCTGAGGTTTGCTACCATGGCGTGGAACATCTCGTCGCTCTCGACGTGATGCACTGTCGGTGCGCATATTTCAATGTCGCTGAGTGGTGTGCTAGGGTGACGGTTCTGCCAGCGATAGGTATCGATGATGCGGTCATGGGCGATGCGGTACATCCAGGCCTCAATGGGTAAGCCGCGCTCTTGGTAGGTACCGAGGCCCTCGAGCATGCGCACAAAGACTTCGTTGCACAAATCTTCGGCCAAGCCAAAGTCGCCGACGCGGCGGAAGATGTAGCGTCGCAGTGATTCGGCATGTGTGTCATATAATTCGGCGATTCGGTGAGCATGTGTCATACGTCCCTCCTTTGATTGAATACTGGCTGAACAACGATTCTTGCGGCAAGTATGACAGGCGTGCATGTCTCCAGCATTACCAAAATCGCCGACCTCTATCTGGTATAATGACCATCAGTATTACATTGGAGACGTGTGCATGGATGATCGTGCAATTGTGATGGGAAGTGGTCATGACGACCTCATCGAGTTAACCAAAGCGTGGGCTGGTACCACGCTCGCCTTTGCGATTATGCAGACTGGCGCCGCCAATCTTGCATCATTACAGTTCATCGAAAACTTGCTTGTGGCTGCCATCGTCTGTGGTCTCGGCTTTGTGGTCCACGAAGTTGCTCACCAAAAAGTTGCTCAGCGTTTTGGCGCAAAGGCTCATTTTGCTGCCGACAATCGCTGGCTCTTGATTTCGATTGCCTTGGCATTCACCGGGTTTTTCATTGCTGCCCCTGGTGCGGTATGGCACACTGGTGTCAATGACCCCAAGCGCATCGGCCAGATTGCCTTAGCTGGCCCATTGTCGAACTACATTTTGGCCGTCATCTTCTTGCTCATCTATCCGTTGATTTATGTGGTTGGCCTCGACTTTGATCTCTTTTTGACGATTTGTATGGTCGGGTTCTCATTCAACGCCTGGATCGGCTTGTTCAACATGATCCCACTCGGGCCGTTCGATGGCACCAAGGTATTGGCTTGGTCACGTCTGGTGTATGGCGTGATGGTCGCCGTCGGAGTGCTATTGGCCTTTGTCCTCAACCGTCAAGAATTCTTCATTTCGGTATGGGGTTGGATGGTCGGGTTGTTTTTGGGATAAGTCAGTAGTTGTGCATGTGCACATGTGATATACAGGACAAAGAAACCTATGCGTACGACATTAATTGCCGGCAATTGGAAGATGCACAAGACGATTGCCGAGGCGGTAGCGCTCACCGATGCCTTGGTCGCCGGTCTGGCTGATTTGCCAGCTGACCGCCACGTCGTCATCTGCCCAACCTTTACCGCTCTTGCCAGCGTGGCTGCCCGCCCGCGTGGGGGCATCGCCATCGGTGCCCAGAACGTCTACCCCGAAGCACAAGGAGCATTCACTGGCGAGATTGCGCCTGGTATGCTCAAAGAAATCGGCTGTCAGTATGTGATTATTGGCCACAGCGAGCGCCGTCAGCTCTTCGGTGAGACCGACGCCATGGTGGCCCGCAAAGCCTCCGCCGTGCTCGATGCAGGCATGACGCCGATTGTCTGTGTCGGTGAGACCCGTAGTGAGCGCGAATCAGGTCAGGCTGAAAAGGTCGTGCTCGGCCAGGTTCATGCTGGTTTGTCAGCTTTGAGTGGTCGTTTGGCCGAGATCGTGATTGCCTACGAGCCAGTCTGGGCGATTGGCACAGGACTCACGGCCACCGCCGCCGATGCTCAAGCCATGCACGCCGCCATTCGTGGCGAGTTACGCCGCATGGGCGGCGCGCAAGCCGACCAGGTGCGCATCCAGTATGGTGGTAGTGTCAAGCCCGACAACGTCGATGAGTTGATGTCGCAGCCTGACATCGATGGTGCGTTGGTTGGTGGCGCCGCCTTGGTGGCGGATAGTTTTATTCGCATTGCCAAGTTTGTTAAGTAAGTCGAGATGTAGGGAGTCGGGGGTGCCGTGGTACCCCCACAGAAATAGGTGATTCACAATGACCGAAGCAGAGACGTCCCCAAATTCGGGCTCTAGCGCCTTTCCGCTGGTCGTTCTCGGCGAAATGGTCATTATGCCGCAGATGACCGTCCCGCTCCAGATTGGCCAAGGTAAATCATTTCGGGCCCTCGAGGTTGCCTGGGATGCCCAGCAACCCGTGTTGCTGATTTATGTGCCCGAACACGAAATTGAACAGTACAAGAGCGGAACACCACCCGCCATGCCCAACGTTGGCGTGATTGCCCGCCTCGAAGAGTTTATTAAACTGCCTGACGGCACCGCCCGTATCATCCTTGAAGGGCTCCAACGCGCTGTCATCGACGAGCTCATGCAAAAAGAGCCGTTTTATGTGGTGGCAGCACATGGCGTCGAGGACCAGGTAGTGACCAACATGGACATCGAAGCCTTGATGGAGACGGTCAAACAGCAGGTTGACGAGTTTGTTGACCATCTCGGCGAGGTGCCGCCTGAGGCGGTTGCATTCGTGCGGCGCATCGATACGCCAGGCCATTTGGCCGATATCGTCACCTATGCGCCGGCATTTGATTTCACCGAGCGTATGACCATTTTGACCGAGCTCGATCCGGTTGAGCGTCTGCGCCACACTCAGCGCATGCTCGCTCGCCATCTTGAGCTGATGAAGTTGCGTCAGAAGATACAGCAAGAGACCAAAGAGATCCTCGATCAGGGTCAAAAAGAATACTTCTTGCGCGAGCAAATTCGCGTGATTCGCCGTGAACTCGGCGAGGACGACGAGCTCGATGACCCCGTCGATGAACTCAAGAAGAAGATTCAGAGTATGGATGCGCCCGAGAACGTGCGCGACCAAGCCCTCAACGAATATCGCCGGCTCAACCAACAAGGCCCCGGGAGTCCCGAGGCGAGTGTTATCCGCAATTACATCGATTGGTTGATGAATTTACCGTGGAAGTTGGAGGATCTCGCCACCATCGAGATTCAACATGCGCAGCAGGTGCTCGACGAAGACCACTTCGGTCTCGAAAAAGTCAAAGAGCGCATCCTCGAGTATATCGCCGTGCGCAAGTTGGTTGGTGCCAATATGCGCTCGCCCATCTTGTGTTTGGTAGGGCCTCCGGGCGTCGGCAAAACCTCGCTCGGTCGTTCGATTGCCCGTGCGCTCGATCGCAAGTTCGTGCGCATGAGCCTCGGTGGCGTCCGCGACGAGGCCGAGATTCGTGGTCATCGCCGCACGTACATTGGCGCCATGCCCGGACGCATCATCCAGGGAATGAAGACGGCCAAGTCGCGCGCACCGGTCTTTGTGTTGGACGAGATCGACAAGGTCGGCCAAGACTTCCGTGGCGATCCGACCTCGGCGTTACTCGAGGTACTTGACCCCGAACAGAACTCGACGTTTGCCGATCACTACCTCGAGGTGCCGTTTGATTTGTCGCAGGTGGTGTTTGTGGCCACAGCCAATCAACTCGACACGATTCCAGCGCCGTTGCGCGACCGCATGGAGATTATCGAGGTCAATGGGTATACCGAAGAGGAAAAGTTAGGCATTGCTACACGTTTCTTGTTGCCGAAGCAATTGACCGCCCATGGCGTAACTGCCGACACGCTTACCATCAGCGACGCCGCCATGGTCCGTATTATCCGATCGTATACCCGTGAGTCGGGTGTGCGTTCGCTCGAGCGTGAAGTGGCTGCAATTTGTCGCAAAGTGGCTCGACGTGTGGCTGAGACCGGTGATACAACGTTGACCCACGTTGATGTTGAGCAGGTACCAAATTACCTCGGCGTCGAGCGCTTTAGCTTTGGTCTTGCCGAAAGTGCTGATGAAGTCGGCGTCGCAACTGGTGTGGCGTGGACCTCGGTTGGCGGCGAGACGTTGTCGATTGAGGTGCTCTCCATTAAGGGCAAGGGGGCACTGCAACTCACTGGCCAACTTGGTGATGTGATGAAAGAATCTGCCCAGGCGGCCATGACGTATGCGCGTTCGCGTGCATCAGAGTGGGGCATCGAGAGTAGCTACTTTGATGAGCACATCATTCACATTCATATTCCCGAGGGAGCCGTACCAAAAGACGGACCGTCGGCAGGTATCACCCTTACCACGGCGCTTGTCTCGGCCATGACCGGCAAAAAGGTGCGACGCGATGTGGCGATGACGGGCGAAGTCACGCTTCGTGGCAAAGTGTTGCCAATTGGTGGCCTCAAAGAGAAGACGCTGGCAGCGCATCGGGCTGGCATAAAGACATTCTTGTTGCCCCAAGATAACGCCAAAGACATCCCTGAGTTGCCGCAGCGCATCCGCGATGAGCTCGAGCTGATTCCAGTGTCCACAATGGACGAGGTGCTCGCGATTGCGCTTCGTGCCTAAAAATCCCCCTGTGACACTCGATGTGTCACAGGGGGATAGTTGTCGTGATGCGCCATCGCGCGCGTCACGACTTTTTGCTACCAAATAACAAAATACCGCCGATGATGAGTAGGGCAGGCAAGGCCCAACGCCAGATTGATGGACCGAAAATCAGCGTGACTAACAGGTAGGCGCCGATGAGCATCAAAATACCACCTACCATGGCACGCCGTTGATTCACCTCGCCGTTGTCGAACTGGTTGGGGTAGATAATCGTCCCCTCGGGCTCAATGGGCATGATAAACCACAAGACGAAGTAGGCGAGCACGCCAGTGCCGAAACCGATTACGAGAATCAAAAATATCAGACGCACCAGCCAGACTTCGATGCCGAGGCCGCGGGCAATACCACTGGCTACTCCGGCCACCATGGCCTCGTTACGACTGCGAAAAAACCGTGTATGTATGTTCATAAATGTAATCTCCCAAGTCATATCAGTCAATGCATAGCGCTTTGCTAGGAGCTATGACGCCGAATTGTGCGGTGATGTTGCACCTGCTAACTGAGATTAATTACCATCAACTTGATATCGGTCATCTCCTCAATCGCGTAGCGCACACCCTCACGACCAAAGCCCGATTGTTTGACGCCGCCGTACGGCATCGGGTCAAGCCGCCAGGTTGGCATATCGTTGACAATTACGCCACCCACCTCGAGTGTATCGTAGGCCTGATACACGCGGCCGATGTCACGTGTAAAGACTGCGGCTTGCAAGCCGAAATCGCTGTGGTTGACCATCTCGATGGCCTCATCAAACGTGTCATAAGGTGTAACGGTCACCACCGGCGCAAACACCTCGCGGCAACTCACGTTCAGGGTTGGTGCCGCGTTGCTAATCACGCTCGGCTCTACCACGCCCGCATGCACGTTGCCACCCGTCAAGAACGTCGCTCCAGCGGCGCGGGCCTCGGTAAACCAGTCGGCCAATCGTTGGGCCTCCTGTTGATTAATCAAGGCGCTCAGATCAGCTTGCTCGTCGAGCGGATGGCCGACATGCAAGCGTTTGACACCGGCGACGAGATGCGCGACGAATTCGTCGTAGCGACTGCGTTGCACAAAAATACGTTGCACGCTGATGCAACTCTGACCGGCATAGTTGAAACCACCGGCCACACAACGGGCGGCCGCATCGGCGATGTTAGCGTCGTCGTGGACAATCACGCCTGCATTGCCACCAAGCTCAAGCGTGACGCGCTTGCGCCCGGCCCGTTGCTTGAGCGCCCAACCAACTGCCGGAGAGCCGGTAAAGCTGAGCATGGCGATGCGCTCATCCTCGATGAGCGCAGATGCATCACGACTGTTCATCGGTAGGACGCTAATCGCACCAGCTGGCCAGCCCGCAGTGACGAGCAACTCACCAAGCATCAAGGCCGCA
Source organism: Chloroflexota bacterium (assembly GCA_046300655.1). GTDB lineage: Bacteria > Chloroflexota > Chloroflexia > Chloroflexales > Roseiflexaceae > UBA965. The sequence goes on from JBKCLM010000043.1 coordinate 26,147, forward strand.
CTCGGGGTTTGACTGGCTGGCTTGAGTACCACAGGGCAGCCTGCGGCCAGCGCTGGGGCGACCTTGTGGGCGACCAAGTTCAATGGGAAGGTGAAGGGTGATATTGCGCCAATCACGCCAATTGGGAATCGACGAGTCATCGCATGCCGCCCCTCGCCACCTACAGCGCGATCGAGGCGCAATACCTCGTCGTGGCTTTGGCTACATTCATCGGCGGCCGTCGTAAATGTCGTGATGGCGCGTTGCACCTCGCCACGCGCTTGTTTGATCGGCTTGCCGGCCTCGAGGGCAATCACCTGCGCAAAGGCTTCGCTTTGTTCGCCCAGTAGCTGAGCGACGCGCCGTAGGATGGTGGCACGTTGGTGGGCTGCGAGGCGTTTGGTCTGCGCAAATGCTTCGTGGGCTGCGGTGATGGCATCTGCGAGGTGTGTGGCATTTGCCTGATGGATGACGCTCACCGGGGCCTGGTCGTATGGGCAGTTGACTGTGTACGGTGTCCCCGTGTGTCGTGTGCCCGCAAGCAAAAAATGTCGTTCTGGTTGGCTCATCGTAGATTACTCCGTCTCTGGATCGGATTGTGCTAGCACCCAGCGCTGGTAAATCGGTTGGACATCACAGGCACATTCTTGTTGCACCACGTCACGTAAGGCCGTGCCATCGACCACTTGATAGGCGTAAGTAGCAACATACCGTTTAAGCGCTGCAAAAAACGCCTGATCGCCGGCCGTAGTGCGCAGGGCGTCAACATAGAGTGCGCCCTTGGCATAAGCAATTGTGTTGAACGTATAGAGGGTAAATTCTGTCATTGGTCGGTCAATCGGTCCGTCACGATTGCGTTCGATGAGTTCGTCGTATTGCGCTTGCAGATCATCGAGCTCGATTTGTTTGGCTAGCAGACCGTGCACATCCTCTTGGTAGATGATTTCGGCATAGGTGGCCAAGCTCTCGTCGACCCATGCATGTTGCTGCACGTCGTTCCCCACCACATTGTAAAACCACTGGTGTGCCACCTCGTGGGCCACAATCCGCTCAAGCAAAGGGTGGTTAGCGAAGAGGCGATCTTGCAACAGAATTAATCCGGGGTATTCCACGCCATAAAATGACCGAGCGTCAACCGCTACGAAGTCGAGTTCATTGTAAGGATACTGTCCAAAGCGCTGGTTGAAAACCTCAAGCGACTGGGCAGCGTAGCGCATGGCTAATTGTGCGTCAGCGCGTTGTTTGCGCGGATAGTAGATATTGATGCGCGTGCCTTCAATCACCTTGGTGAGGTGTGGTAATGTCGTCGCCACAATGGTGAAATCACGTTGCAGGCCACTGACAATCTGGTAGGTGTGTTCGGCTACACTTCGGCGATAGGCGATCGTATTCCCCGTTGCCACAACACGGTGCGTGAGTGGCAGAGTCACCTCAACGTCGTATGTCGCAATAGGCGCATTAACGAGGTCGCCCTTGCCATCGGGAATCTGACGGAGCCAATCGCCATCGCGGAACTCGGCAATCAGCGGGTAGGCCGATGCCATACTAATGCTGCTGCCATCATCATTAAAGGCGCCATAAGCCTCTTTGCCAGCATCAACTGGTGTGGTTGTCAAAAAGTCGAGGGTGAGTTCGATCTCGTCTCCGACTTCAATCGGCTCGTCGTAGTTGATCCGCGCTAGATATCCATCGAGCTCGTAGGTGATGGTCGCGCGTTGGCCATTTACGGTAGGGCGATAGACTGCGGCCTCGCCGGCAAAATCATCCAGGTTGGCGTATAGCCGCACATAAATCGCCGTCATCGGCGTAGGGCTCGGATTGCGAAATCGCACTTGCATCCAGCCACGCCAGCGCTGTGACTCGGGCTCAAATAACGTGTCGAGGCGGTAGTGTGGTACCGCCTCGATAGTGCTCGGGTCGTTCCTATGTGCCGTGTGCATGGCCAAAGATTGGTCTGCATTCAATAAGCTGGCGTGCATCGATACTGGTTGTACACCGACTAACACGAGGGTACACACGATTACAAGCAGGATGCGATGCACAAACACGTCAACCACCTTTAAATTGTTGCGGCTAATAAATACCGTTCCGCACAAATGCCACGCTGATAGCAATGCTACTCAGCATAATCATACAGGCAAATACGACGCTATACCATGACATGCGCTGACGGAAAGCACGCAGTGCGCTGATGACGTTGATGGCTGTTAGCCCTAAGAATACCCATGTGCCGATGCGAATTATCATCATCGGATCAGGGATACCGAAGAAGATTGCATAGTCATAGGTCAGTGTTAACCATACCATTTGCCATAACAGGTACGACACCAATGCAATCCCTGTGATAATCACGCCGGTTTGGACAATGCGTTGTTGACGAATGCTTGCTGATTGCGGTGATTGACCACGGAGTAATCGCCAAAGTGCTCGCACGATGCGCCCAAAGAATGCCAGAATCAACAACACTAATCCACCACCAATCGCAACCCAATCGATGATAACCCGGTCATCGAGTTGTGCTGAGTTGGAGATAAAATCGGTGTCAATCAGCGTATCTGCAGTGACAAACTGCGTGCGTTGCTCCGCAACACAACTCGTGTCAAGCGTTTGAGTGGGATTCGCCCAAAACGCCTTGGCGATATCTGCGGCACATGCGTTGGAAAGCATGGCGCCGTGTGCACCGTTAGGAATGACGATATGTGTTGCCTGAGGCACACTGCCGGCCACAATATCACCAAACACTGCCGGTGTGATTGGGTCATAACGCCCTGAGACAATCAACGTTGGCACATCGGTGCGGAATTCGGCATTAAATGATGCATCGAGCGGTGTTACTTGACTGAGCTCACAGAGTACCTGACGGTAACGTAGGTCGTTCTCAAGCTCGCCATCCGCGAGTGGGATAAGATTATCGGCTGGAATCACGTAGTCGCCGGTGGGGACAAGCGCCTCTTCGCTACACTGCGTACTCATGTACATCATCTCGGCTATGCTGTCATTAAATACATTGAAGCTCATAAAAAAGCGTACCGTATCGGTGCGTTCATTGGCCAACTCGGTGAGCATTAATGGGACATAGCGCACCAACTGGTCGTCGTACATCAGGCTAAACAGCCATCCTTGTAACCCATAATGATCGACACGTGCTGTGTGTGTGACTGTGGCATCCTCAGGATCTGTGAGTTCCCACATGCGTGGGTTGGCTTCGTAATCTGCCATTATATCGGCATACGTCTGACGAATACTCGGGTATGCACTGGCACAGGTTGTGTCGTTTTCACAGTCGCTGAAGATAGCTTCGAGTGCGTTGTGGCGTGATTCATACACGCGTGCGTCAACGCTTTCATTGGGCGGGACGATCCCATCAATCACCAGTGAACGAATGAGCTCTGGTTTGAGACGCGTCACGTGTTGGGCTAACAGTGACCCATATGAGACCCCGTAGAGATCGATCTGGTCATGACCGAATTGTTCTGCAATGTAAATCAAATCGAGTGCGTTTTGGCGACTATTGAACATGCTCAAGTTCACGCCCTTTTGCTGGAGGCGAGTAATGCACTGTTCATAGGCAACCAGATATTTGTCGACACCCTCGGTGTAGCTGAGATCCTCAGGGAGCAGTGAGATGCCGAGTTGATGGACCTCGGGGCAGTCGAGTGATGGTTGAGTATCGGTGGTACCCCGTTGCTCATAAAAGTAAATATCGCGGTCGTTGGGGAGCACGCTATCGAGTTTGCTAACTAAAAATGAAAATGTATCGATGGTGTCGCCACCGGGGCCACCTTGGAGCAAGTACAAAGGAGCATTGGTATTCTCACCGGCAGCCCGTACAATCATCATCGGTAACACAACGCTGTCGCTTGCCGGATTATCATGGTCCAACGGTACTAATACGGTGCGGCATTCGATGGTGCGATCGATTGTAATCGATTCATCGCAATCTGTTGGCGCCGAAAATGATTGTGCTGCCACAGGATGTGCTACCGACGGTAGCAAAAGTGTTACAAACACAAATAGACCTGTCAAAAATATTCGCATCGATTATCCTTTCCGGAATAGCTCGTGGTATTTCACAAAATGCGTGCACTACGTGCATGCTGATGAAGTACATGTACTGCTATGACGTGCATTTGTCCAATTGATGTTGCACGTCCCTTACGGCACATTACTCTTTTGGGGGTTTTGTTTTACTCCGACTCGTGCTTTTGGGTGGGGCTTTGGCTGGCGTAGGTTCCTCTGTTGCATCAGTATTCTGTAGTTTCTTCATGGGGGTACGCTTGACACCTGTGCGTGATGAGGATTTTTTAGGAGCGGCATTTTCGGACGTGACCGCAGGAGACGATTCCTCTGGTGCGTCTGTGTTTTGCATTTCAATGAATGCAGCAACTGCACTGTCGTCAATAATTGGCAATGGTTGAGTAATATACGGTGCCAAATATGACTGATCGAGTGTCGGGATGGGTTGCGACTGTGACGAGACGGTCGGGATGGGTTGTGATTGGTAGGTGGGCAAGGGTTGCGACTGTGACGAGACGGTCGGGATAGGTTGTGATTGATAGGTGGGCAAGGGTTGCGACTGTGACGAGATGGTCGGGATGGGTTGTGATTGGTAGGTGGGCAAGGGTTGCGACTGTGACGATACGGTCGGGATAGGTTGTGATTGGTAGGTGGGCAAGGGTTGCGACTGTGACGAGACGGTCGGGATGGGTTGTGATTGGTAGGTGGGCA
>JBKCLM010000044.1:0-5180 GCA_046300655.1 Chloroflexota bacterium
CCCCCGGTAGAGACGTCGCATGCGACGTCTCTACCGGGGGTGATTGGTTTATGGGGCGCCGACGACGGGATGCGGTTGATACGGCGCTTCGAGGTAGGCGATATCGGCGGCGCTCAACTGGACATCGAGGGCTTTGACGGCCTCATCGAGGTGGGCTGTATTGGTGGCGCCGATGATGGGGGCGGCCACGGGAGTTTTTTGGAGGAGCCAGGCCAGGGCGATATGGGTGCGACTGACGCCGTATCTGGTTGCGAGCTCGGCGACGCGCTCGATGATGACGCGGTCAGCATCAGCAGTGCGGTCGTACTTGAACTGGGCGATTTGGTCGGTCTGGGCACGGAGGGAGCTATCGGCTGCCCAGTCGCGGGTCAGGCGCCCCGAGGCGAGCGGGCTATAGGGCGTGGTGGCGATGCGGGCGTCACGGCAGAGGGGCAACATTTCGCGCTCTTCTTCGCGGTAAATCAGGTTGTGGTGGTTTTGCATTGAGACAAAGCGGGCCCAGCCATGTTTCTCGGCGGTGAAGAGTGCTTTTTGGAACTGCCAGGCGAACATGGCCGAGGCGCCGATATAGCGGGCTTTGCCGGCACGGACGACGTCGTTGAGGGCCTCCATGGTCTCTTCGATGGGGGTGTTATAGTCCCAGCGGTGGATGATGTAGAGATCGACGTAGTCCATGCCGAGGCGAGTCAGGCTTTTGTCGATCTCGCTCAAAATCGCTTTGCGCGAGAGGCCGGCGCCGTTCGGGCCGTCGTGCATTTTGCCATGCACTTTGGTGGCGACGACGATGTGGTCGCGGGTGGCGTAGTCGCGCAAGGCGCGACCGAGGATCTCCTCGCTGACGCCGAGCGAGTAGATGTTGGCGGTATCGAAGAAGTTGATGCCGAGGTCGAGGGCATGTTTGATGATGACACGGCTGTCGGCGTCGTTGAGGACCCATTTGTGCACCCAGCGATTGGCGTCGCCGAAGCCCATACAGCCGAGGCAGATGCGTGAGACATCGAGGCCGGTGTGGCCAAGTTTGGTGTAGTGCATGATGATGCGCTCCTTTTTGTAAATGATGTAATAGCTATTATCTCGTATCATCCCAAATTTTCCATGTGCAATGCTTGACGATGTTTGCCTAATGCTCTAGTGATGCGCATAAAGCATGCTAGGATACTGCTACACAAGCAGTGCTACGAGCACATACAGTGGTGATGTATCACGGTGATTAATCCGTGATTGGGAGGTGGTCATATGGCACAGCCGCTATCAATAGCAGCGCGACTGATGCATATCATTTTGCGTTTGACTGGGCTCAAGCGCATGTTCATGGATGATGCTCGTCTACAACACCAAATCGACATGGTGCGTCAGCGTCAGATACACCCATACGTGCTCCCCAAGATGCGCTGGAGTTGTCGTGTTGATGAAGCGCATATTGCAGGGATACACGTCATCACACTTACGCCACTAGATTCAGCGCCTCGACATACGCTGGTGTACTTTCATGGAGGCGCATACTTGTTTGAGCCGAGCCAAGGGCATTGGCAAATGCTCGACGAGATGGTCGTGCAGAGCAAGGTGCGTATCGTGGTGCCGATCTATCCACGTGTACCGCAGTACATTGTCGATGATGCAGTGCCGGCATTAATTGATGTGTTGCGACACATACAGACACAATATGGCGCCGTGATTCTTGCCGGCGATTCTGCGGGCGGAGGGTTGGCGGTGTCGCTGGCAAATGAAATGCGGGTGCAGCAGATGCCTCCAGCACAAGCGCTCATCTTGATGTCGCCGTGGCTCGATGTGACCATGGATAATCCTGAAATTCCCCAGTACGAGGCTGGCGACTTGGTGATTAGTGCACCTGGACTAAAAGCATTGGGGCAGATGTGGGCTGGTAATCGTGATCCACACGATGCGTGGGTCAGTCCACTATTTGCGGATTTGACAGGTATGCCACCGATCACGATGATTGTGGGTGGGGTCGAGTTATTTGTGCCGGATTGTCGGCGTTTTCGCGACAAAGCGCTGAATGCCGGAGTCCTCGTTGAATACCGTGAGTTTGATGGGTGCATGCATGCATTCATGTTGTTGCCGACGCCCGAGGGACGTGCGGCACGAAAGATGGTGAGTGATCAACTCACCAAGTACAAGGAGAATGCGTAATGGACGTGCAAATGATGTTGGTCGGCCATGCAAGTGTGCATGCCGAGATGCAGGCTATTTTGGCGAAGGTACCGGAACAGCGTTTGCGCACGCGGCCACATGCCGAGATGAACTCGATGGTGTGGAGTATTTGGCATGCGATTCGGAGTGAGGATGCGTGTATCTCGCGCTTTGTGGTGCCACAGCAACAGGTCCTTACGACCGGACACTGGAATGTGCGCATGGGGGTGAGTTACATCGGTGACGGGTTTGGCATGAGTAGCGCCGATGTCACAGACTTGAGTCATACCATTAATATCAGTGCCTTGGCAGCCTACGGCCAGGCCGTGGCTGCGCAGTCGTCAACGGTGGCAACCCATGTGGCTGATTGGGATGTGCTGGCGTCGTTTAGTGAGGCCGAGGTGCGTAAGGCATGTGCATCATATGCTGATTTGGCCCATGACGATGTGGCGGGTACAGTTGAGTATATGGGTAGTATGACCAAGGGGGCGTATTTGCTCAAGCACCTGTATGGGCATACACAATACCACTTGGGCGAGATGTCGGCCATCGATGGGCAGATTGCCGGTGAGCGGTTTTATACGTGGTAATGCATTAGTGAACGATGTACATGCTACGGATAGGCAGTGTGTAACTCACTATCTGTGCAGAATCAGTATGATCAGGGTCTGAAATCATCACTTTCAGACCCTGGTTTTTTGTGGTGGCGTTCTTGATGTAGAAGGAGTAAGGTTGTTGTCTATGTGATTGAAATGTCTGTACGACGACATCCTACGGAAAAACACTACCATCCGACTTTACGACGCGCACCGCAACTTGGCGATTCGTGGTCGATTTGTCGCCGAGTTGTCCATGACTATTACGTCCCCAGCACCAGACTTGCGTACGGTTGACGATGGCGCAGGTGTGCCACGCACCCGCACTGACGTCGGTGACATTGGTAAGAGAGATCAGTCTGCCCAAGTAATCTTCGCGGCGGGCAGACACAGGATAGGTGGTAAGTGATGTGCTGTTGATGCCAAGCTGGCCCTCGCTGTTGTATCCCCAGCAAATTGCGTATGTTCTATAGAGTGAACACCCATGTGCGTGCCCAACATCTAGCTCGGTGAACAATGAAATAGGAGTGCGATTGCCCCAATACCCTTGAACGGCACCTCTGAATGCACTGGTGAGTGTGCCGGTGCTCAGCTGGCCGAGGAGATTATTGCCCCAACACCAGAGTGCGCCGCTGGCAGTTGTGGCGCAGACGAAATCGTTGCCGGCGCTGACGGTGTGCATGCCGGTCAGGTAGGATCTGTTAGATTTAATGGTGCGAACCGCGCGAGTGCGTTGTGTTTCGGTGCCGTCACCGAGGGTGGCCCAGAAGTTATCCCCCCAGCACCAGACTTGGCCATTACTGGTTGCAACGCCACACGTGTGTGCGGGGCCCGAACTGATGGATTTGATGGGTGGGAGCCATCCTCCGCCGTTTACTTGAACGCGATAGGCGCCATCTTGGTTGGGGAGGGTGCCGGCACCGAGTTGTCCACTGCGGTTATCGCCCCAGCACCATGCTTGTCCGGCATGAATGGCACACGAGTGAGAGGTGCCGGTCGATATGCCGGTTGCATTATTGAGCAATCTACCACCGGCACTGGGGCTTTGTTTGACGCGCACCGCGGTCATGCTGCCAACGCCTGTGGTGCCATCACCAAGTTGCCCACGAATGTTATTGCCCCAACACCAGACTTGTTTCTGACTGATGGCACACGTGTGGTCATATGCTGCACTGATGTGGGTCGCACCGGTCAAAAAACCGCCATCAGAGCGACGTACTTGGACTGGGTTGAGGCGATCAAAGTATGATCCGTCGCCGAGCTGATAGCCTGAGTTGGCTCCCCAACACCAGACTTGGCCGTTCATGATAAGACAGGTGTGGAATGTGCCGGCACTGACGGCGGTAATGGCAGTCGCTGATTGCGCTGGTGCGTGTGGCAAGAGGAGGAGTAGGCTGCCGATGATAATCCAAAGATGAAACGTGCGGTGCATATTGTCCATGATGTACTCGTTGATAAGAAGGGTATGTCGTGATTGTATCTATGTGATTTATCGAGGTAAAGATGTCAAAACGTTGTTGTCACATGAGGTAATTGCCTGATGAGTGCGTCAATGATGCTTTACGCATGTGAGGGGATGCGGTATGATGCGTGTGTCCCACATGACAATATGTAGAGTGCAGGAGGTCAACGATGATTCCTTTGGCGGCACCAGGAGCCATGACGGCTCGTGAGCGGTTTATGTTTGATACGTTCGGGTATTTGGTGATCCCTGATGCGTTGTCTGCCACTGAGGTGGCCGATGTATTAGCAGCATCACGCCGCGCACATGACCAATATCCCAAGGGTGAGTGGCGGCAGTTGGGGCATTTGTACGAGACGGAACCGGCGATTGAGGCATTGATTGATCATCCGGCGATTTTGCCAAAAGTACGGGCGCTGATGGGTGATTATTTTATTCTTCAAAGCACGTGGGCCACGGTGCAGCCGGCAAATACCAAGGCTGGCGGGTATCACCAGGATGGATCGGGTGTGTACGAGTTCCGTCGACTTGCAGGGACGCAAACGCCATTGATGCAGTTGCGTGTGGGGTATTACCTGACTGACCAGAGCGAAGATGGCATGGGCAACATGGTAATGATCCCAGGCAGTCACAATCATATGACGCCGTGGCCCAAGCCCATTGTGCCGGATGATGATGATTTGCCGATTCGGGATGTGATTTGTGGCAAACCAGGTACGGCGTTGTTGTTCCATCAAGGGGTGTTCCACCGCACTGGGCGTAACGAGCGTGATTTTGATCGACACACGATGCATATCGTCTATGCACCACCCTGGTTAATCCCATCGGATCGCAGTCGTAATAATCCTGAGTTTTTGGCACGTACGACACCGTTACGGCGCGCCTTGGTTGGTGAGTGGAGCCGTCCCGAAGAGCCGTTTGGCGTGGGGTATCCACGACCGCCATTTGCTGATTAAATGTGACAATAGAAG
>JBKCLM010000045.1:0-72688 GCA_046300655.1 Chloroflexota bacterium
CTTTCTCACACCCACACGGTCAGTCAGTGGCAATCTCGACCCATGTGTCCTCGCCAGCTTTTCCCCTCAAAACCAATGAGGCAACACGTGGGTTCCCCCCTCGTACTACCTCACTGTGCTATCTGCTCTTCAATTATCACACTCACCTATTCACTTAACCACTTTTCACCTTTCACTTAATCACTTAATCACTTTTCACTCTCAATATCCCTCACCAACCGCCAAAACAACACCAACGGCACCGTCAGCAACGACATCACGCCCGCCGCCAAATACCATGACTGCAAGCCGAATCGATCCGAAATCGGCCCTGCCATGAGCAACCCGATCGGCGATACCGCCCCTGCCATGCTCCCCATGAATCCCATCACGCGCCCTTGCATCTCGGGAGCAACCCGTGCCTGAATAATCGCAAAAATCGGCCCATTTGCCAGCGGTTGCACCAGACCAAACACCGCCATACAGGCAATCGCCACATATAACCCATTTGATCCAATCTGCCCCAGTACAACCGCCGCAACACCCATGCCCAACACACCAAGTGCCATTGTGTAGATGCGGCGTTTAAACCCACCCCATGCCGCCAAAAGCACTGAACCTACAATCATGCCCAATCCCAACGCCATCTCAAGCCAGGCAAGTTGAATTGCCTCACCCTGCAAAACGTTTTTGACCAGTAACGGCATCAACGAAAACGCCGGATTGAACAACAAGTTCAACACCATCGCAACACCCATCAACGCTAACAGGCTTGGCCACTCAAGTACATAGCGGAACCCAGCCCGCAAGTCGGCCAGCACACTGACCTGCTCCTCAACGGGCTTCGCCGGCGGATTGGGCACCACAATCCCCAACAGAATCAATGCAGCCACCAGACTCATCCCCACCTCAAGCATCAAAATGCCTTCAAGATGGATAACCTCGAGCAAAAGCGCACCAACCGGTGGCGCAATAATCGCAACCGCACCCTCACGCAACTGCGACAACCCCGATACGCGCTGCAAATGCTCTGTGGGCACCAACATCGGCGTCGCCGCCATGATGGCCATATATTGGAACTGCCCAGTCAGCGAGTTGAGGAACATCACCGTGTACAAATGCCATATCTCAAGCATCTGATAATACGCCAACACGAACAATGCCCCCGCACACACTGCCTGTACCACTTCACTCAAAATAATGAAAAACTTGCGATTATTCCGATCAACAATCGTGCCAATCAAAGGCCCTAGCAAAATGCCCGGCAACATGCTAATCATCACACCAGTCGCCAACGACGTCGCTGTGCCGTATGTCTGTGCCACCCACCACACCAAGGCAAATCCCGAGAATGCCCCACCAAATCGAGAAATCGTCTGGCTCCCCCAAAAAAGCGCAAACCGCCCTATCCATCCACGACCTTCCACAAGACCCTCTCAATCCCTGACATGTTGTGTGCTTACAAAGAACGAATATGCCCGATACGTGCACTCGCCGGCGGATGCGAATAATGATACGTCACATACAACGGATCCGGCGTTAGCGTGCCTGCATTATCTCGATACAGTGCCACGAGTGCACCGACCATGTCGTCATTATTGGTATGTTTCACCGCATATGCATCTGCAGCATATTCAATCGTCCGTGTAAACCACGACATCACCGGCTGGAACACAAAGCTAAACACCGGTGCCACCAGCATCAACAACACCAACGCAGCGCCCATGTGTGGCTCAGCCACGCCAAATGCCTGATAAAACCACGCTTGTGGCAACAACCATGCCAGCAAACCAAACCCCACCAAGCTTACCAGCATAAAAAAGCCGATGAACTTGATGATGTCCCGATGTTTGTAATGCCCAATCTCGTGCGCCAATACCGCCTCTGCTTGCCCAGGTGTTAACTGTGCCAGCAACGTATCATAGAAGACCACGCGCTTGGTGCGCCCAAAACTCGTAAAATACGCATTCCCCAAGCCTGATCGCTTGGACGCATCCATCACAAAGATTTGACTCCCGGCAAAGCCAGTGCGCTGTAACAATCCTTGAATTCGATCGCGCAGGACATCATCAGCAATCGGCGTAAATTTATTAAAGAGCGGCTGAATAATCACCGGTTCTGCCCACAATATGCCAATCTGCACCACCATGAACACACCCCATGCCCACAACCACCACATATCACCTGCCGACATCATGAACCACAAAATACCTGCAACTAACGGCACACCCAATAGCATATTGAGCACCAGCGACAGCACCCAGTCACGAACAAACAACGCTGGCGTGTTCTTGTTAAATCCGAACCGCTCATCAATCACAAATGTGCGATACCACTCAAATGGCGACGACAACACATCACTCACCACAAACCACACAACCACGACCAACACACTCTGCCAAAATGCGGTCAGACCACTCATGGCACTTTGTGTCACCACCCACTGCAGTCCACCACCAATCGTCCATCCCACCACCACAACCGCATTCCAAAGCGTCTGCCAACGTTCGAGTGCTGTTTTGGCGATCGTATAATCAGCACCTTTTTGATGCTGCTCAAGCGTAATCACCTGGGCAAAGTCCGCGGGCACTGCGTGTCGATGCGCCCCAACATGCCGCATTTGGCGTGTGGCCAGCCACATCAACACGGCTGTTGATAGACCAAGCATAACCAAAAAGAGTATTGTGACGATGTGCATATGCATGCTCCTGACTTACATACGTTCAATATCAATGTCACCGGACAACGATGATATATTCAACACGACCTGGGCGTGCTCTCCAACACCAGATTCACCATCAAATTTGATGTTACTGCTGATGTCACCAGACAACGTCTGTGCATTCACTTCAGTGACAAACCCTCGTTGAATCTTGACTTCGATGTCGCCACTCAGCGTGCGCGCCTCCACTTGACATGGCTGCCGCACCATAAGTTCAATGTCACCTGAAGCCACATCGACGAATGTCGGAGCCCCTGCTTGCGCGGTGACATCTCCCGACGCAGTCTTGACATGCAAACTACTGACAATTGCAGCCTCTAGGTCAATATCCCCAGATGCAGTATTGATGCGCACATCCCCAAACTGCCCGTGGCAATCAACATCACCACTAGCCACATTCACCTTGACATCAGAATGTGCAGGAATCATTACATGGGCATCGACATCGTGCCATACATGAAACAGCATCAAGCCACTTTTTGTCGGCTTGCCCGTGGTAATCGTCAATGTGCGCGATGCCTCGTCGTATTCGACTTTGGATTGTGACAATGTCTGCTCATCACTCGAACTGAGCTCAATAATTGCATGCGCCTGATTCGTACTCTCAATCCGAATATCACCAGTCGCACCCGTTATCTGCACTGTAATCACGTCAGCCGTCGCATACTCTTCACGACGCTTCCGTTGCGGTGTTTGCCAAAATATCATTGTTGTACTCCTCTAACTTCGTCCGCGTCCGCGCAGTTTATTGCCAACCTCAACGCGGATACCACTCGTACGCGAGCTCTGTTGCTGCTGAATCTCCTGACTCAACACGCGCACCATCCACGAATTCGCCGAGATTCCCTCCTGCGCTGCATGCTGGTCGATCCGCTCCTTCAGATCGGCCGGTAAACGCAACGCAAACCGTGCATCTAACTCCCCAATCGGCTCAGGGGTTGCCTGAGTTACTCCACGATCAACCAACTCCATCTCATCTGGTGTCAACTGCAACGCCAATGCATCACGCCCTTGCTGGCGGTTGTACTCAGCCACCAATACCGTGACCTGCTCAATCAGTCGGTGTTGCAAGGCTGGCGCCATCGCCTCACCAATCTCCTCACCCTTTTGCGTCAACTCTGGCCCGCCAAGCCGAATGATGCGCAATAAATCAGCTTTGATGGTTGTTAGGTAGTTTGATATATTCATGACATCATTTTAATATCAATTTGGTTTTTGTCAAGAGTGTAGATACGGAAATCGTATGTCCGCTGGTGACGTGTTGGGTCGGTAGCGCTGTGGAGTCGCGAGTGGCATGACCACGTCCGCAGGTGGTGTTGGTATGAGATTGGCGCTACGTAGCGGGTATTTTTACAAAAAAGTCGCACCGCACACGCCAAATGAGCCGTGAATCAATCTCTGTGTCTGCACGTGTGGCACGCCAACGGCATCAGGTGGCATCGGCGTATGTATGCGATGTAGCAGGCGGGTATTTTTGCAAAAAAAGCCGCACCCACATGCAAAAACGCATACACGTGCGTACACCGCGCACAGATCCTACGCGTTACCCCACATTATGGTGCATCTTCGAGGGTCATCACATCGCTCCGAAGCACCCACGCCAAGAGTGTCACGATGCACACGATGACGCCAATGGCCCAGATTTGATGGCCAATACGCTCAACCACGGCGCCGGATACCACCAGTCCGACCGGGGCCGCAACATTCATCGAGGCATTAAGCAAGGCCATGGCGCGTCCATGCATCGAGGCGGAAATTGTGCGTTGCACCATGGTTAACAGTGGGCCATGCGCCCACGCCGCCGCCCAGCCGATCAACAAGACCGATCCCAAAATCCACAGCGGCGCCGTGGCTGGCACAAGAGACAACCACAGCAGTGCCACAATTAACAACGCGACGGCGGCTAGCATGGTATGCACCGCACGCCTGAATCCGCCCCATACGGCGAGGAGCACGGCGCCAAGGACCAAGCCGATGCCACCACTAATCTCAAGCCAGGCCAACAGCCAGGCACCAGTGTCAAAGTAGACGGAGACCAGGTACGGTAACAAACTAAAGACGGGCAACACGCACATATTCAGAACAACAGCTGCGAGGAGTAACTGCCATAATCCACGGCGTTGCCCATAAATGTGGCGCATGTCGCGCACATCGTCTTGCCAACGCGTCACTAACGTACCGTTTGGTTGGGGCAATTCGAGGAGCGCAAGAATGACGAGGCTCAGCAGTAACACGATAGCGGTGGTCGTAACCGCCCACGGCAAGCCGTACTCCTCGACAATCAATGCACCAAGTACCGGAGTCAACAACGACGAAATCCCCATCACCATCTGTTGCATGCCACTTAAACGTTGGTAGTGTTGAGCTGGAATGAGTTGGGGTAAGGTTGCCTGAAAGGCCGTTTGATAAAAGACCGTCGCCGTGGCTCGCCACACCAGTACCGCATACAGGAGCCACATGTTCGAGATGCGTTCAACACCCCACAAGACGGCGAGCGAGAGCAACGCTAACCCCTCGGCAATCATCAGCACACGGCGGCGCGACAACCGATCGCTCAGCACGCCGGCAAAAGGCGCAATAATCACGCTCGGCACCAAGGTCAATGCGGCCGCCCACAAGACGCTCTGAGCCGAATTGGTCAACCCGGCGAGTTGCCAAATCAAGGCAAAGTTCAGCGCATTACCACTAATCAGTACAATAATTTGGGTGCTCCACAAGAGCACCGTTGTCAGCCACCAGCGGGCTGGCACGTATCTAATCATGAGATGAACTGTACCACACGCATCGCCATACGTGCCTATATTGTATGATTGTACGCACGTTCATCAACTAGGCAGGTGAGCAATGCCCAGGCATCCGTATTTTGATCTTGCGCTGTTGGACGATACCGTGCTCAACCAGTACCTCTTGGCGCCAATCGTCTTGCGGCAGACTATCCACGAATGGCCGTTGTCGTGCGTACAGCGGATTACTTGTGACGACGGCTCACAGCACATCTACAAAAGCCAAGCGCCACCGAGTGTCGAGTCGGCCGTCTATGGCACGGTGAGCGCACCACATCTTTTGTCAGCCACGATAATCAGCGATCAGCATTTGCTATTGCCTTATATATCGGCGACTACCTCCTTGGGCAATCACGCCGACGTTGTACAACGTGTGCTGACGCACATCGCAACTATGCCGCCACACACGCCGGTGTACCGTACGCTTGACTCGATACATACATGGACGACACTGATGGATACGACTTGTGCAACGTTGCGCAGACAAATCGACGACACGACGTTCAGTCATCTGACGCATGCTGACGTTACTCGAATCGAGGAATGGGCGCATCATCATGATTTGTATGAGCTATGGCAAGGGTCGGTCGGTGTCGTCCACGGCGATTTGTCAACATCAAACATCATGCACACTACAACACAAACGTATGTGATTGATTGGCAAAGGCCACTCTATGCCCCAACGGTCATTGATCGGTGGATGATTGAGCAGGCATTGCAACTACAATCAACCACGCCACCAATGACGGGTGTACTGTGTACGTTGCTTGAAATTGCCTGGTTGACTGAGGCAGCCACACGCTGGTTCCCAGCCGGTGCATCGCATTATGATGGGCAGATTACGGCACTGACGCACCAGCAGTAATTTCCCCATCAATCGCTCATGATGCACTTCAGTGGTTATGCTATAATTTTTGACGATGCGATGCATCAGGTTTATTTGCGCATCGCAAGGAGGAGCGCCTGTGTTCAACTTTATTAAGAATCTGTTCGGTGATGGTTCCGAAAAGGAGCTCAAGCGCATTGCACCGATTGTCAATAAAATCAACGCTCTCGAGCAGACCATGGAGCAGTGCACCATGGAGCAACTTGCCGCATATACCCCAACGTTCAAGGAGCGCCTTGTCAATGGCGAAACCCTCGATGATTTATTGCCCGAGGCCTTTGCCGTCGTGCGCGAGACCTCAAAGCGTCTGATTGGCCAACGTCACTACGACGTACAGCTCATCGGTGGTATTACGCTCCATAGCGGTCGCATTGCCGAAATGAAAACCGGTGAGGGTAAAACCCTCGTGGCCACCTTACCACTCTACCTGAATGCGCTCAGCGGCAAAGGCGTACACCTCGTCACCGTCAACGATTACTTGGTACGCGTCGGTGCCGGCTGGATGGCGCCCATTTTCCACACATTAGGATTACAAGTCGCCGTGATTGCCCACAGCTTCTCGGCCATTTTTGATCCAGACTATATCGACCCGAATGCCGCCACCGATGACCGGCGCCTGATTCACTGGCGCCCAGTGACGCGTCAGCAGGCGTATGCCGCTGATATCACGTATGCGACCAACAGCGAGGTCGGATTCGACTACCTGCGCGATAACATGGTGTTTGAGCAAAATCAACTGGCCCAGCGCCCACTCAACTATGCAATCGTCGACGAAATCGACAACATCTTGATTGACGAGGCCCGTACACCGTTGATTATCTCGGGGCCAGCCCAAGAGAGTAGTCAGGAGTACAAGCGCTTTGCCACATTGGTGCGCAACCTCAAGCCGAGCCCGTATACGCCGGACCAGGTCAAAAAAGAAAACATCGAAGACCCCGCAGGTGACTTCATGATTGAGCCACGCTCCAAGAGCGTGCAGATGACCGAACAAGGTATCTTCAAAGTCGAGAAGTTGTTACGTATTCCCGACGATGAGAACCTCTATGACCCCAAATACTACGCACTCACACACTACCTCGAGAACGCCCTGCGGGCCCAGTTCATCTATCAGCGTGACCGCGACTACATCGTCGAGGCCGATGGCGAGGTGGTGATTGTCGATGAATTCACCGGTCGCAAAATGTCGGGCCGGCGCTGGAGCGACGGCTTGCATCAAGCAGTCGAGGCCAAGGAAGGCGTACGCACGCGCCAAGAGAACGTCACACTAGCGACCATCACCTACCAAAACTTCTTCCGCATGTACAAGAAGTTGGGCGGTATGACCGGTACCGCCGATACCGAGCGCGAAGAGTTCGCCAAGATTTACAACCTCGAGGTCACCATTATCCCCACCCATCGCCCGATGGTGCGCCAGGATATGAGCGACTTGATTTATCGCACCGAAGAGGCCAAGTTCAACGCTGTTATTGCCGATATCCGCGAAAAGTATGACACTGGTCGACCAGTCCTTGTTGGTACCACATCCGTCGAGACCTCGGAGCGACTCAGTCTTTTGCTCAAAAAAGCCGGCATCACCCACCAAGTCCTTAATGCCAAACAACACGAGCGTGAGGCCACAATTATCGCCCAAGCTGGCCGTCTCGGCAAAGTCACCATCGCCACCAATATGGCCGGTCGTGGTACCGACATTTTGCTCGGTGGTAACCCAGACGGCTTGGTCGAACTCATCCTCGAAGAACAAAAGATTAAACCATCAGAGGCCACACCTGACCAAGTGACCGCAGCCCTCACCGAGGCCAAAGAACGCACCGTAACTGAACGTGACGAAGTTGTTGCACTTGGTGGTTTACATGTCATTGGTACCGAACGCCACGAAGCACGCCGCATCGACAACCAGCTCCGCGGTCGCGCCGGTCGTCAGGGCGATCCAGGTTCATCGCGGTTTTATTTGTCGCTCGAGGATGATTTGATGCGTCGCTTCGGCCCGATGGAGCGCGTCAAAGGCCTGATGGAACGCCTCGGTGTCGACGACGATGTACCAATCGAAGCCGGTTTGATTAATAAATCCATCGAGAACGCCCAAACCCGCGTTGAGGGCTACAACTTCGATGTACGCAAGCACACCGTCGAGTTCGACAACGTCATGAATAAGCAACGCACAGTCATCTATGCCGATCGTCGTACCATTCTGGATGGCGAGGAGCTCAAACCACGTGTGATTGCCATGATTCAGGCCGAAATCGATAGCCTGATCGAAGAGCACCTCGGCGAGGACCCCGAAGAGTGGGATCTCGCACCGCTGATGCGCCCGATTCGCACCATTAATCCATTGCTCCCTGACGGCATCGAAGAAGACCTGATTGACTTGTCACGTGACGAAATCCGCGAAGAATTGCATGCACAGCTCGAAGTGGCGTACGACACCCGCGAACAAGCCGTTGGTAGCACGAATATGCGCTACATCGAACGCCGCATGCTCCTCGGTGTGATTGACCGCCACTGGGTTGAGTACCTGACCGGCATGGAGGATTTGCGCCAAGAGATTGGTCTCCAGGCCATTGCCCAACGCGATCCACTCATCGAGTATCAGCGCAACGCCTATACCCTCTTTGAGGAGCTCAAGCACAACATTGAGCGCGATGTGGTCTACCAAATCATCCACGTCTCGTTCCAATATGAGCAGACGATGCGCCAAATCGAAGCCGAGCAACTCAAACGCATGGTGGCGGCCCAGCAAGCACAAGTTGCCGAAAGTGGCGCTGCGCCCACGGGTAAGCAGCCGGTTCGTGCCGATAACCGCTTGCCGGGTCGCAACGATCCGTGTCCGTGTGGTAGTGGGCGTAAGTTTAAGGTCTGTCATCTCGGGCGCGAGCAAGAGTTACTGATTCTGCTCCAACAAAAGGGTGGCGTTGTACAACCTGCAACTCCCACACCTACCCAATCAACGGTCGCTCGCGGCAAGCAACGCCGCTAGGATATACTCATCATCGTGCAACGACGCTCTCCTGTTATGGTAGGGCGTCGTCTGTTATCAGGAGAGTCACATTTATGGTTGATGCTCGACCACGTCCGGTCCTCTTGGCGATTCTTGATGGGCTCGGTGAACGCAACGAAATCGTAGGCAATGCAGTCAAACAGGCGCATACGCCCAATCTGGATCGCTGGCGTGAGACGTGCCCCACCACATTGATCTATGCCGCCGAAAAGCACGTTGGTCTGCCCACCGGCCAAATGGGGAACTCCGAGGTCGGTCACCTCAATCTCGGGGCCGGTTTTGTGGTGATGCAAGATATCACGCGCATCGACAGTAGCATCGAGGATGGGAGCTTTTATCATAATGACGCATTCCTCAATGCGGTTGCCCATACACGCAAACACAACAGCAATTTGCATGTGATTGGACTGCTCGGCAATGGCGGCGTGCATAGTCACATCGCACACCAAATCGCCCTGCTCCAATTTGCCAAGCGCGCCGGCGTTCAACGCGTGTTCTTGCATATCTTTACTGATGGTCGTGATGCCTTGCCGCGCAGCGGCGCAGGCTTTTTGCACGAGCTCGAAACAGCCATTGCTCAGATTGGCATCGGCACCATCGCCACGGTCAGTGGGCGCTACTATGCCATGGATCGCGATAAGCGCTGGGAGCGCACCAAGTTGGCCTACGATGCCATGGTTAATGGCGTGGGCGAGCAGGTCACAAGCGCTACTGAGGCCATCCAAAAGGCCTATGCCGCCGATGTGACGGATGAGTTCATTAAACCGGCAGTCGTGTTGACCAATGGGGCACCTGTGGCAACCATTCAGTCAAATGACGCCATTATTGGCTTCAACTTCCGTGCGGACCGCATGCGCCAAATTACACGGGCGTTTGTCACGCCAGATTTTGCTGGGTTTGAACGCACCATGCTGACAAATCTGTACTATGTCTGTATGACAGAATACGAGAAAGAGCTACCCGTCACGATTGCCTTCGCCAACGACGACGTCGAGACGCCACTCGCCAAGGTCATCTCCGACGCAGGGCTGACACAACTCCACGCCGCCGAGACGGAGAAGTATCCGCACGTGACGTTTTATTTCAACGGCGGCCGCGAGATCCCATTCCCCGGCGAAGAGCGATTGATGGTTGCATCACCCAAGGTTGCGACGTACGACCTCCAGCCCGAGATGAGCGCTGCCGGCATTCGTGATGGTATTTTGCAGGCGATTGCCGACGAAAAATTCGACGTCATCATCGTCAACTTTGCTAATCCCGATATGGTCGGCCACACGGGCGTGCTCTCTGCCGTAGTTACTGCGGTCGAGACCGTTGACCAGTGTATCGGAGCCCTCGTTGATGCGGTGACCGCCAAAGGAGGCGTCGCCCTCGTTACCGCCGATCACGGCAACGCTGAATACATGATTGACGGCGATACTGGGGGACCGTTCACTGCCCACACCATCAACCAAGTACCAGTGATACTCGTCGCCCCTGATGGATCGCCGTATCAACATGTGTCGTTACGCACTGGCGGGCGACTCAGCGATATTGCACCGACGGTGCTTGACCTGCTGAACCTCACGCCGGCGCCACAAATGACCGGCACGAGCCTTATCAATCACTAGCAATGACGACACCGCGCCACAGGAATCCTGTGGCGCGGTCTCAATCAACCAAAGGAGCCAATGATGTCTTCGTTATGGTATCGTCAGCCGGCCCATGAGTGGGTTGAGGCCTTGCCGATTGGCAATGGACAAATCGGCGCCATGGTGTTCGGTAACCCACACCACGAGCGCATTGCCCTCAATCACGACACCTTCTGGTCTGGACAACCGCGTACTGGTGAACACCCTGATCGCCGCCCAGCCGTGCAGACCATACGCACCATGCTGACCAACGGCGATATGCGAGCAGCCGAACAGTACGCTGAGGCGCATCTGACCGGCAGTTGGACGCAATCATACCTGCCCGTGGCCGATTTGTTATTAACCTATCACTCCTCAGCCACCATCAGCGACTACACCCGCACCCTTGACCTGACCACTGCCGCAATTGATGTGCGATACCGTCGTGGTGATGCCGATTACCGTCAACACGCGTTTGCGTCACATCCCGACAACGTCATCGTGATGACCATTCAAAGCGATGAACCGACCATCAACCTTGATATGACTCTACGAAGTCACTATGCCCAGGCGTGTGTTGCCGCCAACCGCGAGGTGACATTGCATGCGGTCGCACCATTGCACGTTGAACCAAATTATGTCAATACAGATAATGCAGTGCAAGGCGTCGGTCAAGGGATGCACGCCACCACGATCGTGCGTGTCGTCGATTCAAATGGGTCCCTCAATCCACACGGCGACACGCTCCATATCCGCAACGCGAGTCATGTCACCGTATTGATTGGAATTGCCACAAGCTTTGTAGCATTTGATCAGCCGGCAACGGCCGATGCACATGCGAACGCACGAGCGATCGTCGATGCAGCTGAGGCACGTCATGCACAGCTGTGGCAAGCACATGTGCAGGATTACCAGCCGATCTTCGAGCGTATGCGACTGCAACTCACGCCGAGTCGCGACGATTTGCCAACCGACGAACGCTTACGCCGCTTGGCCGATGATGCGCCACTCCAAAGCGAACATGAAATCCGCTATCACGCAACCGAGCGCCAAATGCATCCGGTTGCAATACCTGCCGACGATCTCGGGCTCGTTGCACTATTGCTTGACATGGGGCGCTACTTGCTCATCAGTTCATCGCGACCCGGTAGTCAGGCGGCGAACTTGCAAGGTATCTGGAACGATAATCCGCGACCACCGTGGAGCAGTAATTACACGATCAATATCAACACGCAGATGAATTATTGGGCGGCACTGACAACCAATCTCGTCGAGTGTCAACAACCATTGACACAACTCATCCGCAATCTTCAGGTCGATGGCCGTCGGGTCGCCCAAAGCTACGGCGCACGCGGGTGGACAGCCCATCACAACACCGACATCTGGGCGCCGGCGAATACCGTCAAAGGCAAGGCAGTGTGGTTCTTGTGGCCGTTTGCGGCGTCGTGGTTGAGCCTTCATCTCTACGAAGAGGTGCAGTTTACCCAGAATGATGATTTTGCCCGCGACACTGCACTTCCCATCATGCGCGACGCCGCCGAATTCATTGTTGACTGGCTCCAACCACAGCCTGATGGCACGCTCCAAAGTTCACCGTCAACATCGCCCGAGAACCTGTTCGTGGCGCCAGATGGACAACCGGGCGCCTTGAGTATTGGTAGTGAGGCGGACATCAGCATGGCCCGTGCACTCTTTGTGGCAACGCTCGAACTAGCAGATCGACTCCGGATCAACGACGAGCCATGGACTGATGCCATTCGGCAGACGCTGAACAAGCTCCCGGCACCGCAGATTGATCACTTAGGACGACTCAAGGAGTGGCGGCATGAGTTGGCCGAGGCCGAGCCGGGGCATCGCCATATCTCACATTTGTATGGCATATATCCGGCTGAACAGATTACACCGTGGCAGACCCCAGCACTCGCCGAGGCGGTCCGCCAAAGTCTCCTCCAGCGCCTCGCCCACGGGAGCGGGCATACGGGCTGGAGTGCTGCCTGGTTTGCCTGTTGTTTTGCCCGTCTGCAGGATGGCCAGATGGCGCTCGAGATTCTCTATCGTTTGTTGCGTGACTCAACCTACCCAAGTATGCTTGGTGCGCATCCACCTTTCCAAATCGATGGCAGCCTCGGTGCACCGGCTGCCATTGCCGAGATGCTCCTCCAAAGTCATGGCAACCGGTTGTCGATCTTGCCGGCTTTACCGACACAGTGGCCAAACGGTACTGTTAGCGGACTGCACGCACGTGGAGGTCTGACTGTCGATGTCACCTGGCAAGCAGGGCGCATTGAGACATGTACCATTCATGCTACTCATGAGACAACAGTTGCATTACACCTGCCACATGCGGTATGGCACGATGGGGAACAACGTCCTGCAGAGAGTCAACTCCGTCTTGCACCACATGCTACGATTGTGCTCCGTGGATAGTCAGGGTACATGGCACGCAACAAATCCAACGCATGAGCGTAACAGTTATTGTTGAATGTATGGTGATGAGAGCACTTGCACGGCGGGTCTGGGATGTAGCCGTGAACGGAGCAAGTTCAACAATACACGACGTCACACACGACAACCCAAGGTCATGACGCTGGATGGCAATATTCGCAACGGCTACACCTGATTCTCATGCATAGATAGCCGCACCTCAACACAAGAACCACCCTGTGATGAATTATCATCACAGGGTGGTTCAAAACGAAAAAAGCTACTGCAACAAGTTTTCGAAGTTTGGCTGATCGGCTTGGCGTTGCATGCTATTACGAATCGAACGAATCGTCTCATCGCCAATCCAATATGTCAACAACGAACCGAGAATCAAGCCTACTGCACTACCAATTGCGGCACCGAGGCTAAACGCCATGATCCGTGAACGTCCTGAATCCATGATTCACCTCACTGTACTACCACGAGCGGTGTAGCTTCGTGCCACAAACGCTCGAGTGTATAAAAACTACGCATTTCTTTTGAGAAAATATGCACTACGACATCGCCATAATCGAGAAGTACCCAACCTGACTGTGTCTGTCCCTCAGGCTTAGCCTCGAGGCCAAATTCCTTGTCAACACCCTCGTCAACTGCATCAAGTATTGCCTTAAGTTGGCGATCGCTTTCACCATTGCAGATAACAAAAAAGTCAGCAAATGTCCGCAATGAGCGCAAATCCAACAACACAATGTCAGTTGCCTGTTTGTCTTCGGCAAGCTCAACAATGCGCCGTGCCAATGCCTGTGTATCCATGCCACTCCAATCATTTTAGGGGTCCCCCCCACACACCACCATAGTAGCAAATGCACTATGTTTTGTAAACACGTTAGCGAAAAATCACCATACGCACTGCACTTTGTAATGGCTCCGGTATGGCCGGTATAACCATCCCTCCAAATAAATAGACGATCAAATTGACCGCTGTGGATGCACGCAATGCATCAATCCATAATTGATTAGGGAACGCCGCGAGTATCAACAGCAATCCCACCAATGTAACAATCGCCTGCACAAACCCTAAGGCCCCCCCAATCACATGATCGAGTGTCCCTAGTGCAATCAAACCGTAATATTGTTGAATAAGCGATGCTAACACGCTCGACCCACCGTTGACGGCAAGCATAATCATTAGCACAGATAACAACATTGCAATCGATTGATCGACAACATATACCTGAATGAGATCGGCAAACTGTATTGATACGCGTCCAGCAACTACCAAACTCGCAATTAACCCTGTAATCGCAAGGAGTTGTCGGATGGCACCCCAATAAAAACCAAGCACTGTAAACATCGTCATGATGAATACAACTGCAAGATCAACCAATGTCATTTTATAACCCCACAATGGCAACGTTTGTATGCAAAGTATACACCAAATATATATGGGTTTTAACATAACATAGTGACATCGGCAGACTACATGACATCGCACTGACACAATCTATTAACGAAACAACACGGCATCACTTATACGTGACGCCGTGTTATGAAGTCAATATGTAACGACTTAATCTACCGTGTACTCACCATCGACTACGTCGCCGTTATCGGTCTTCTTGGGTCCTTTCTCACCAGCAGCGCTGGCTTGTTGGGTTGCTTGCCCCATAAGTTGTGACAATGCTTCGCCGTGTGACTTCATGGCATCAGTGTTCTCTTCGCCGATGGCCTGGCGCAAATCTGCAATTGCCTTGCGGATCTGCTCAACCAAACCGGCATCCAAGTTATCTGCCATTTCATTGACTGAGCGCTCGCTGTCATATGCCAAGCTGTCCGAGCGGTTCTTGAGCTCGATCATCTCGCGCTTGCGCATATCCTCTTCGGCATGCACAGCAGCGTCCTTGACCATGCGATCGACTTCCTCTTTGCTCAGATTGGTGCTGGCCGTGATAGTAATACGCTGCTCTTTGTTCGTGGCCTGATCCTTGGCTGACACGTTCAAGATACCGTTGGCGTCAATGTCGAACGTCACCTCAATCTTAGGCATACCGCGCTGCGCTGGTGGAATACCCTCTAAGCGGAAGCGACCGAGTGACATGTTATCGTTGGCCAAATCGCGCTCACCTTGCAAGATGTGAATGTCAACAGCAGTCTGGTTATCAGCAGCAGTCGAGAAAATCTCGCTCTTGCGGGTTGGGATAGTCGTGTTGCGCTCAATCAAGCGCGTCATCACGCCACCCAAGGTCTCGAGACCCAGTGACAACGGTGTCACGTCAAGCAACACGACGTCCTTGATCTCGCCGCCCAACACACCAGCCTGAATGGCGGCACCGATGGCCACAACCTCGTCAGGGTTCACGCTCTTATTTGGCTCTTTGCCGGTCAGCTTGCGGACCAACTCTTGCACAACTGGCATACGCGTTGAACCACCGACCAACACCACCTCGTTAAGCTGGTGGGCTTGCATGCTGGCATCTTTGAGGGCGCGCTCAACCGGACCGCGCAAACGCTCAGTCAAGCTGGCAGTGAGTTGCTCAAACTTGGCGCGGCTCAAGCGCATCTGTAAGTGCTTTGGACCGCTGGCATCAGCAGTGATGAATGGCAAGTTCAGCTCGGTCTCTGACATGCTTGACAACTCAATTTTGGCCTTTTCAGCGGCCTCTTTGAGGCGTTGCAACGCTTGTTGATCCTTGCCAAGGTCGATACCTTGATCCTTGCGGAACTCGTCAATCATCCAGCGAACGACCTGCTGGTCGTAGTCGTCACCACCCAAGTGGGTGTCACCGTTGGTTGACTTGACCTCGACTACGCCATCGCCGACCTCGAGCACTGATACGTCGAACGTACCACCACCCAAGTCGAATACGAGGATGGTCTCGTCCTTCTTCTTGTCAAGACCGTAGGCCAAAGCGGCAGCCGTCGGCTCATTGATGATGCGCAACACCTCGAGGCCTGCAATCTTGCCGGCATCTTTGGTAGCTTGGCGCTGACTATCATTGAAGTAGGCAGGCACGGTGATGACAGCTTGGCGGACTGGCTCGCCCAAGTATGCCTCAGCATCGGCCTTGAGCTTTTGCAGGACCATGGCTGAGATCTCTTGTGGCGCATACTCATTAAAGCTATGGCTCGAGAACAAACGCACATCGTTGCGTGATCCACGGGCGACCTTGTATGGCACCATCTCGCGCTCTGACTCAACTTCGCCGTAGGTACGACCAATGAAGCGCTTGATCGAATAGAACGTGTTCTCAGGGTTTACGGTGGCTTGGCGCTTGGCAGTCTGACCAACCAACCGCTCACCGCTCTTGGTGAAGGCTACAATCGATGGCGTCGTGCGATTACCCTCGGAGCTGGGGACGACAACGGCATCACCACCCTCCATCACGGCTACACACGAATTCGTGGTCCCAAGGTCAATTCCAATGATTCTACTCATGTTATTATCTAGCCCTTTCTCATGATTACACAGAGTTTGGTCGCATTCAGTCGTAAGCAATCACAACTACCATGGCGACAATGTAATCATCGTACGAGTTGTTTTTATTGTAATTGTTTGGTCGACAAGTTCAATAGTAATAACGTTAGAAATGTGTATGAGTCATTCATAACGGCCTATTCGCAATTCACTGCCAAATCTGCTATAATCCTGTCTTGTGCCGGGAACGTCCCATAGCAGCACATGCGAAGGTACTGACACAAGGAGTTGTATCATGGCAATCGACATTAAATTGCAGTTGCGCACCATCACTGGTAAGAAGGTCAAGTCATTGCGCAACGAGGGTATCCTGCCAGCCACCGTATACGGCAAGGGTATGGAGCCAATCAACGTGCAAATCAACGCACGCGAGTTCGGCCCACAGTTCAAGGCTGCAGGTCGTAGCACTGACGTGACGTTGCACATCGACGGCCACAAGCCTATGACTGCCAACATTCACGCATTCCAGCGCCACCCAGTGACGCGCGTAGTGATTCACGTTGACTTCGTCGTGAAGAGCTGACCTCAACACACACACACAAACACAGACCGTCGCGACGTTGTGTCGCGGCGGTTTTTTGTGATACTGCACTATCAAATAAAAACACAACAAAAAAACTACAGCCACAGGGATAAACCCTGTGGCTGTGGAGGATCGGGTACTACCGAACGGTGACTAGCGGGCCACCACTGCGGCAGCACCCATGCGCTTGTGACTACAACCCATGAGCACCACCTCCTTTATGCCTAGACGGCAAGAATGCAAAAAGAATCCTATATAAAATATACTGATATCTCAAAATCTTGTCAAGAGCCAAATCACGGAGAGACGACAGACGGTATAATAGACGGAGAAAGCACTAAAGCACACAGCAGGAGCCTGCGCCATGCGCCGTTTCGTACTTGCAATCGACCAGGGCACCACTAGCACCCGTTGCATGATTTTCGATCAGAACAGCCACGTATTAGGCGTTGCCCAACACGAACATGCACAAATCTACCCACAACCAGGGTGGGTCGAACATGACCCCGACGAAATCTGGCAACGCACGCAACAAGTCATTGTTGGTGCACTCGCAGCTGCCAAGCTCAGCCACGATGACATTGCCGCCGTCGGCATCACCAACCAGCGCGAGACGACTGTTGTGTGGAACAAACGCACGGGTCGTCCATACGCCAACGCCATCGTCTGGCAAGACATGCGCACTGATATGATTTGTCGTGAACTCGGCGACACAACGGGTGCCGATCGCTTTCGTCAACAAACAGGGCTCCCGTTAGCGACCTACTTTGCTGGTCCCAAACTTGTCTGGCTGTTGCGCAATATTCCCGGACTCCGCGAGGATGCTGAGTCTGGCGACGCCTTGTTCGGCACGATTGATACATTTTTGATTTGGCACTTAACCGGTGGTGCCAACGGCGGAATCCATATCACGGATGTCACCAACGCTGGACGGACGCTGCTGATGAACCTGGCCACGCTCGATTGGGACTCCGAGATTATTGCGATGATGGGCATTCCACGACAGATGCTGCCGACCATTCGCTCATCGAGTGAGGTGTATGGGACTGCGACCGGATTATTAGCCGGCGTACCCGTGGCTGGGGCACTCGGCGATCAACATGCAGCCATGGTCGGGCAGGCATGTATTGCGCCGGGTGACGTCAAAAACACCTACGGGACAGGATGCTTTATGTTGCTGAACACGGGCACCACAATTGTCCCGTCAAATCATGGATTATTGACGACAATGGCGTATAAGTTTGGTGACCAACCGGCCGTATATGCGCTTGAGGGCTCGATTGCGATTGCTGGTGCATTGATTCAGTGGCTCCGCGACAACTTGGGTATCATCGCCAAAAGCAGTGATGTCGAGGCCCTGGCAGCGAGTGTGCCTGACAATGGCGGGGCAGTGATTGTGCCGGCATTTTCGGGGTTATTTGCCCCTCACTGGCGGAGCGATGCACGCGGGGTCATTACCGGGCTGACCCGATATATCACCAAGGCGCATATTGCACGCGCTGCACTTGAGTCAGTAGCATGGCAAACGCGCGAGGTGCTTGACGCCATGGAACAGGATAGTGGTGTTACGCTCAACCAACTCAAAGTCGATGGCGGTATGACGGTCAATAATTTGCTGATGCAGTTCCAAAGCGATGTGGTCGGCGTGCCGGTCATCCGACCGGTTATCAACGAGACCACGGCACTTGGGGCTGCCTATGCGGCCGGGATTGCCGTGGGCGTATGGCAAGACTTTGGCGATGTGACGTCCAACTGGCGCGAAGATCGACGTTGGTTGCCGAACATGGACGAATCAACGCGTGCAACGCAGTATGCAGCCTGGAAGAAAGCCGTCACCCGTACCTTGAATTGGATAGAGGAATAGTCCATGAAACTCCGTAGCTTATTTGAAGGTGGCAACCCAGAGCGGATTGCAACTGGATTTATCTTTACTGAGGGGCCAGTATGGTGTGACGGCGTGTTGCGCTTCTCGGATATTCCAGGTAACTGCATCTACGAATGGTCACCAACGAGCGATGTGCGCCGCTGGCGCACGCCGAGTGGCAACTCGAACGGGCTCACCCGCGACCGCCAGGGCAACCTGGTGGCCTGTGAACACGGGAATCGACGCGTCAGCCGGACGGATAGCACCGGTAATCCACAGACCATCGTCGACCGCTACAACGGCCAGCGCCTCAATAGCCCCAACGACGTCGTCATACGATCTGATGGTGTGGTGTTTTTTACGGACCCACCATATGGCATTGAAGAGGCGCAACGCGAACAGCCCCTCAATGGCGTGTATGCAGTGCATCCCGATGGCACGATGCTGCTGATTGGTGATGATTTTGATCGACCAAACGGATTGGCATTTGCGCCCGACGAAAAAACCCTCTACATTGGTGACTCGCGCCGGCGCCACGTGCGCGCATTTGATGTAACGAGTGACGGTCGATTGCACAATAGCCGGATATTGTGTGACATGAATCACCCACAACCGGGCTCGCCAGATGGCATGAAGGTCGACGAAGCAGGGCATCTGTATGTGACTGGCGCTACAGGTATCTGGGTCTTTGAGCCGGACGGAACCTGCTTGGGCGTGATTGCCATGCCCGAACTGCCTAGTAATTGTGCGTGGGGCGATGATGACCGCAAGACGCTGTACATCACTGCGCGCACCTCCGTGTACCGCATTCGGACAACCACTGCCGGCGTAGCCGTTGTATAGCAGATTTTGAGAATGGTGAGAGGGTGCTTGGGTGACTAATTACGCAGTGCCACAACGAATTGGCAATTATCAACTCGAACGCCGAATTGGCAGTGGCGCGGTGTCACGCGTATGGCTAGGACGCCACCGGACACTAGCACACCGACTGTGTGCCATCAAATTGACCCAAAGCACACATCTGCATGAGATTGAGTTGTTCAATCAAGAAGCGGCTATTTTGAGTAAACTTGACCATCCAGGTATCCCCCGGATCTACGATCACGGGTATGCAGCGCCATTCCATTACATGGTGCTTGAGTACATTAATGGGGCGACGGTGCGGCAGTTGTTGCAACTCAAGCGTACACTCGGGTTTGAGCAGAGTTATCATGTTGGCCAATCACTGGCTGATATTCTGGATTATTTGCATAAGCAAAGCATCATCCATCGTGATATCAATCCAAACAATATCATCGTAGAACGTGACACAAATCGGGTACTCTTACTTGATTTTGGCACGGCGCACGACAAATTCAGTACCGGGACACGCCAACAATTCACCAGTCTTGGCACACCCGGCTATATTGCGCCCGAGCAGATTGCCAGCCCCGCAAACGCCACGTATCAATCGGACATATTCAGTGTGGGATGTGTGCTGTTCGAAATGTTGGTCGGCGATACACCATGGGATGTTGACGGCGATTTGACACGCATACCGACACTCGCCGAGCGGGGTGGCGATAACCTGCCTGTTGACTTGGATGACGTCTTTCAACGCATGTTGGCCCATGACCCAATCCAACGGCCAAGTAGTGCTACAGAGAGTCTGAAGGAGTTCCATCGCCTGATCGAACGACATACAGCTATTACGGTGACGAGTGTCGCAGAATCGGACGAGAATGACGCAGTAGTACCGACAACCACCCTACACCCTGTTGAACAGACGTTGGCGATTGACCTTGACAAAAAACAACTTGATACGTGTCAGGCGCATATGCAACAACAGGCACGCCACGACACAATCGCACATGCCCTAAACATGTGGGGGGCGGTCAGTCCGTGGCGGCAACCGTTACTGGGTCGACTCGCTCACTTGCAATCCACTGCGAGTCGCAACATGTACTTGTATGGACTGACAGTCATTCAGGAGACACGGGCTGCCCCGCAAACGATACTCGTCTCGAACCTTGATGACCAGTTTGAGGCTGATCCCCCCTCAAGTACGCCAGTCGATCGCTGGAGCATCGAACTCCCACCGATTCATCTGATGACACAACAAACTGTCAATGGGCAAGTTGTTGTCCCTGGGAGTCGCACTGTTGCCAGTTGTAGCCGATGCACCAAAGGCAGGCGCACCTGCACAGTTTGCCAAGGGAACACCACGGTCGAATCAAATGGAACAACCACCACGTGCGTTACCTGTAATGGTACAGGGCAAATCACCTGTGATGAGTGTAATGGTAGTGGCACGGTGCGCCAACAACAGGTCATCTACTGGCGCAGACAGCGTATCTTCTTTCATAATCAAGATGATCCAAATGGCATCAATATGACCTGGATCAAACAAGAGTGCACACCGGTTGAGGTCTATCGTGCCCAAGAGATGCTGGGAATGAGACCGGAGTGGAAGATGATTCCACCACTTGCACACCTGATTGACGAAGCACGTTCGCAGCACTTGGGAGATAGCCGTGTTGTCCAAAGCGAAGTTGTCATTAGTGCGATACCGATTACCGATTTCACCTTCGAAGTCGGTGAAGTCCATCGATGGCAACCACCTTTTGTCAAAAACACCCCCAATGAAACCATGGTCCATCGCTGGGCATTGGTAGGCTTCGAAAACAAGTTGCCCCCCAACCGACGCTGGCTCGATTGGCGGATGATTACACTCATCAGTTTGTCAGGATTGTGTTTTATACTAGTCGTCACACATCTCATATGGTGAGCTGTGGCGATAGATTAGTGCATCTGTGCACAGATATGGTGCGTATGTACAGTATGTACTCGTCGTTCACTGTGGCATCGGAGTCTTTTCATGCGCGTAGCAATGTTGAGTGTGCACACAAGTCCATTAGCGGGGTTAGGCGGCAAAGAAGCGGGCGGCATGAATGTCTATGTCCGCGAACTCAGTCGTGAACTCGGGCGACGTGGCGTATTTGTGGATATTTTTACTCGCAGTCAATCGCCGGATAGTCCACTCATCACGCTGGTTGAGCGCAATGTCACATTGATCACGCTCCCTGCCGGGCCACAAGCGCCATACGACAAGAACCGCATTCTCGACCACGCCGATGAATTTGTTGATGGGGTTATCAACTACGCAACCGTCAACGGCTACACATACGATGTGATTCACAGTCACTACTTTGTCTCGGGCATCATTGGCCTGATGTTGCGCGATCGCCTGCATGCCCCGGTCATTCACATGTTCCATACGCTTGGCGCCATGAAAAACGTCGTCGCCCGCAGTGACGAAGAACGCGAAACGGGCCAACGTATTGCGCTTGAAGGCGAACTCATGCGCACAGCGGACACCATTGTGGCTGCCACCACGCTCGACATGAGTCAGATGGTCTGGCATTACGATGCGAATCCAGAACACATCCGCATTGTGCCGTGTGGCGTCGATCTACAACGCTTTCAACCCAATGACATGGCTGAGGCGCGTTCGATACTCGGCTTACCAGCGCAGCCAACGCCGTTAGTGCTCCTTATTGGGCGTATCGAGCCACTCAAGGGAATTGATGCGTTGATTCGAGCGGTCGCGCTGGTACGCCAACAACACCCGCAGCTCGCCGATCTTGAGGCGATTGTGGTCGGTGGTGCAAGTGACCAACAACCTGAGCAGTGGAACACTGAGCAAATCCGGCTCGACCAGATTCGACGCGAGCTCGGGATTGCACACGCCGTCAAGTTTGTGGGAGCTCGCCCCCAGAGTCAACTCTCTCTCTATCATGCAGCAGCCGATGTCGTTACGATGCCATCACACTACGAATCATTTGGGATGGCCGCACTCGAAGCCATGGCGAGTGGGCGCCCCGTCATTGCCACAAATGCCGGTGGGCCAGCAACGATTATCACGCATGGTGTGAATGGGCTGCTAACGCCGCCAGACAATCCAGAAGAACTGGCCCAGCAGTTGGCCTATGTGCTCCACGATTCGCATACAGCCTACCAACTCGGGACGGCAGCCCGTCAACGTGCCGAACGCTACGGATGGAGTAATATTGGGTGTGATGTCCTCGACATCTATCGCGCCGCACTCCGCCATCAAAGGGAAACCACGCACGCATGCGCTTAGGGATAGTGACAATCTGTCTGGCACTCGTGTTGAGTGCCTGTGGCAGTCGTGACCTCGTTCTGTACTCAGGGGGCGACCCGAACAACATCCCTGTGTTACCGACGGTGACACCGGACGGCAACGAGTTGACTGAATTCTTCCGCCCACAGGTGACACCTACACCAGTGGCGTTTCAGGTGTTGCCCAGTGATGATGATACCTTGGTGCTTGACCCGGTGGAGGTGGGCTCCGTCGGCGAGGACAATGTGCTTGGTCAGCACATGCAAAGTCTGAGTGCGGCAGGGCTTTTTAGTGGGAGCATCTTGGTTGCACGTCGGGGCGAGATTTTGTTGCGTCATGGTTACGGTATGTCGACCGATAGTATTGTGGCCACATCAACGACACGCTACCGTATTGCATCATTGAGCAAGCAGTTCACCGCGGCCTTGATTTTGCGTCTATACGAACAGCAACGCATCGACCTTGAAGCGAGTATTTGCAATTACCTCGACGATTGTCCGGCGGCATGGGCCGGTATAAACGTACGCCATTTGTTGGCACACAACTCGGGCATCCCTGATTACACAGACTTCCGCGATTTTGATCCACGACAA
This sequence comes from Chloroflexota bacterium, assembly GCA_046300655.1. Classification (GTDB taxonomy): domain Bacteria; phylum Chloroflexota; class Chloroflexia; order Chloroflexales; family Roseiflexaceae; genus UBA965. The sequence continues at coordinate 23,978 of JBKCLM010000045.1, forward strand.
GCGACGCCCACAAACCGCGCCGAGCTGATTAGCCGATTCCGCAATCAACCGCTTATTTTTGCGCCGGGGAGTAGTTATCGCTACTCAAACTCGGGATATGTATTGCTCGGACAAATTATCGAGAACGTCACCGGGCAACCGTACGATGTGGTGCTGTTTAATGAGATTACTGGCCCGCTGGGACTCAACGACACAGGCTACGACAAAAGCATCAACGGTAGCGACCCACGGCTTGCCAAGGGGTATCACAGCAAAGGACGCAACACCGATGCGATTGATTCATCGACACTTGATGCAGCCGGCGGCATGTACTCAACCATCGATGATCTGTTCCGCTGGGATCGGGCACTCATCGAGGGGCGTATGCTCCGCTCCGAGACCTTGGCTATGATGCGCACACCGCAACTCAAAAACTACGGCTTTGGTGTCATGCTCAACCCATTAGCTGGTATGAGCTCAGTGCATCACGATGGTATGGCGAGTGGGATTCGTACGTATTTGGGGAACTTTACCGATAACGACATCTGCGTCATCGTACTCAGTAATTACGAAGCCGCAGATGTCGTGAACATTGCTGTGTATTTGGCGCAACTTGCGACGGGAATGCCTTAGCGCGTAGCTAGTCGATCTAGTGCACCGATGGCTGTTTTGATGGCGCGCTCGACGCCCTCGGCTTTTTGTTCAAGGACAATGCTCTCGGCCGTCGTACGTTGGGCCACTGCGGCGCAGACGCAGCCTGCCGCAAAACCGTACACGAGCCCCATTTTGAAAAGCGTCCCGGCCTCCATCTCATAATTTAGAATTCCAAGATGTTGATACTCGGCCGTAACACCCACATGCTTACGCATCAAATGGGGGTTAGCCGAGGCTTTGCGCTCTTGGCCCTCATAAAACGTATCGACTGAGGCGGTGACGCCCATATGTGCCGGAATCGTCTGCGCCTTGGCAGACTCCATCAAGGCCATGGTCACATACGGATCGGCTGATGCCGGAAACTCGACCGGCGCAATATCGTGGGCAGCCCCCTGGCGACACAACGCCGCTTGTGACACAACGACATGCCCAGGCATGACATGCTGTTGAATTGATCCACACGTACCCACACGAATAATGGTCGTAATGCCGACCTGAATTAGTTCGTTGACCACAATGCTCAATGATGGCGCACCCATGCCACTTGTGGCCGAGATGACCGGCGTACCGTCAGCGAGGAACGCCAGCGAGCTATGTAGGCCACGATGATCTGACAGCGTGCGCGCCCCATGCAGATGCGTGTGGGCGATAGTGGCTGCACGCTCGGGATCGCCCGAGATTAAGGCCATACGCGGCTGATGGCCGGCAAAGTCATCGACTCCGTAGCCAATATGATAAAAGCGCTGGTTCGCCATAATCGTGTCTCCTTTGTTATTTGACGTCACGCGATAACACGATGCGTACAATCACAGACACCACAAACAGACCGGCAAGTACTTGGACGGCGAGGTTATTGAATCCACCGACTGATAGGGCGTTAATCGCCGTTAACACGGCAAATAACCCGATAATAAAGTTGCACCCACGTCGGACACGTTGTTCGGGTGAGCCACTTTGGGCTGGTTGTTCGGTTGATTGTTCGGGCGATGGGGATTCACTTGTCATACCAGGCTCTTACTTTCTTGATCCATTGTGATGGCGTAACCATCGCATGACATATACCATTGATGCTAGTATAGATGAATTTGTGCACGGTGATGCATCCTCTGTTAGGATGTGTATGAAAACGTGCCGTTTTTGGAGGAATATATGACGACACCGCCTGACACGCTTAACAGCATCGGAATTCTCAAGCGCCGTGAAATCGAAGCGCGCATGTTGGCACCTATCATCGAAGCCCTCAGTCAAAAGTTTGACCGCGCCGAGGTCATCGAGACGGTGCGCGACACGATTATTGCGATTGCCCAGCAACAAGGATCACGCCTAGCGGATGAGTTCGGCGGATGCAGTTTGGCGCATTTTGAGGATACGTTGCAATACTGGACCAAAGACGACGCACTGCGGATTGACGTGGTCAGTCGTAGTGAGACGGAGTTTGGTTTTAATGTGACGCGCTGTCGGTATGCCGAGTTATATCGTAGCTTGGGCATCCCTGAATTGGGGGCGGTGTTGTCGTGCAATCGTGATTACGCCTTAATCGAGGGATTCAATCCGGATGTGGCATTGACGCGCACGCAGACCATTATGCAGGGAGCGACGCATTGTGATTTCCGTTATCGAATGCACTCTGAATCAGAGAAATCACATACCGAATAACAACGAGATATGCTATACTAATTTTCGGTGTTCAAATACACACATCCCTCGACATGGCTCTCTCCTGCGCCAATGGCGTCAGAGTCACGGATGACGGGGATGGCGGATTCGCAAACCAAGGATTGTAAGGAGTAGTCAGATGACTGACACAAACAGCCGCGTCGCATCATTGCGTGCGTTGCTCGAAGCCGGTGCCCATTTCGGTCACCAGACCCGCCGTTGGAACCCAAAGATGAAGCCATTCATCTTCGGTGCCCGCAACGGCATTCACGTGTTGGACTTGCAGCAGACCGTGGACGGCTTGAACGCCGCCTACAACTTCGTGGTTGAGACGGTTGCCGCCGGCCAGAAGGTGCTCTTCGTGGGGACCAAGAAGCAGGCCCAAGAGACGATTGCTCAAGAGGCCGCGCGCGCTGGTCAATACTCGATCACGCAGCGCTGGTTGGGTGGTACGTTGACCAACTTCTCAACGATGCGCCGTCGTTTGCGCTACTTGGCCGATCTCGAAGGCCAGCGCGACCGCGGTGAGTTCAGCCGTTTGACCAAGGCTGAGGCGCAGAAGCGCAACGAAGAGATCGAAAAGCTGGTCAAGGTCTTCGGTGGTATCAAGAGCATGGATCGCGTGCCTGGTGCTATTTTCATTGTGGACCCACACAAAGAGTCACTCGCCTTGGCCGAGGCCATGAAGGTGGGTATCCCAGTGGTTGCCATGGTGGACACCAACTGTGACCCAGACAACATCGATTATGTCATTCCATGTAACGACGACGCCATTCGTAGCATTCGTTTGGTGACCTCACGTATGGCCGATGCCGCCATCGAGGGGCAGAATCGCCGTGAGTCAAGCCGTGGTGACAGCGGTGCTTCACAGGCTGCCATGATGGATGCCGGTGCTGACGCCGACGCTGCGAAGGAATAATTTCGTTTGCCGTGACGTAGCGGGAGCGCCGTGGCCAACCACGTCACTCCCGCAATTTATGTATAGTACCTACACGACACAAGGAGTAATACTGTGACTGAGATTTCAGCCCAAATGGTCAAAGAGTTGCGCGAGCGCACTGGTGCCGGTATCAAAGAGTGCCGCGACATTTTGGCCCAGACCAACGGCAATATGGACAAGGCTATCGAGATTTTGCGCGAGCGCGGTCTCAAGGTCAGCGACAAGGTGAAGGACCGCGAGGCACACGAGGGTCGCATCGAGATTTACGTGCACAACGGTGCACGCATGGCTGCCATGGTCGAGTTGAACTGCGAGACGGACTTTGTGGCCCGCACGCCTGAGTTCATCCAGCTCTCGAAGGACATCGCCATGCACGTGGCCGCTGTCAACCCCAAGTACATCACGCCAGACCAAGTACCAGCCGAGGAAGTGGCCGCCAGCGGTATGAGCGCCGACAAGTACTACGAAGAGGTTGTCTTGCTCAAGCAGGCCTATGTGCGCAACCCGTCACAGACCATCGAGGAGATGGTCCAGGCAGCGGTTGCCAAGATCCGCGAGAACGTCATCATTCGTCGCTTCGTACGATACGAAATCGGCAACTAAATACTCAGCAGACAGCGGAGGCACAAGTGCCTCCGCTGTCATGTAGATGAGCAGATCATGACCAAAGCAAAATACAAGCGAATCCTGCTAAAACTGAGTGGTGAAGCCCTGGCTGGCAACCACGATCAGACCATCGATCAGAGCGTGCTTGAGTTCTTCGCCAAAGAGATTCTCTCGATTCACGAGTTGGGTGTCCAAGTTGCTGTCGTTGTCGGTGGCGGCAATATTTGGCGTGGTGGACAAAAAGCAATTGCGCTTGGTATGGATCCTGCTCAGTCTCACTACATGGGAATGCTGGCGACGATTATCAATGCGCTTGCCTTGCAAGATGCACTTGAGCGTCATGGCATGCATACCCGTACAATGACGGCAATCAAAATGGACGAAGTCACCGAGCCGTATTTGCGTCGTCGAGCCACGCGTCATCTCGAGAAGCAGCGCGTGATTATTTTGGCGGCAGGCACGGGCAATCCATACTTCAGTACCGATTCCGCTGCCGCCTTGCGCGCTGCCGAGGTCCATGCTGAGGTCATTTTGATGGCCAAAAACGGCGTTGACGGCGTCTATACTGCCGACCCACGTCGCCATGCAGATGCCACCCGCTACGATCACTTGACGTACATGGATGCCTTGAATCAAGGCTTGGCCGTCATGGATAGCACAGCTTTGACGTTCTGTATGGACAATCACATTCCAATTGTGGTCTTTAACCCCAATCAACCGGGGACGATACGCCGGATTGTTCAGGGTGAGCACGTTGGCACCTTGGTAAGTAACGAGAGGGACGCACATGGTTAATGATGTATTGCGCGATGCTGAAGGCCGCATGAAAAAGACTGCCGAAGCCCTTCGCCACCACCTCAGTAGCATCCGCACTGGTCGCGCTTCGCCGGCGTTGGTCGAGGACCTGCAAGTCGAGGCCTATGGTGACATGTTGCCACTCAATCAACTTGCCACTATCTCGACACCCGATCCACGCATGATTACGATTCAGCCCTTTGATAATGGGATGATTCGCGCCATCGAGAAAGCCATTCAGATCTCGGATTTGGGCATGAATCCCAACAACGACGGTCGCGTGATTCGCCTCAACTTGCCCCAATTGACCGAGGAGCGCCGCAAGGACCTGGTCAAGCAAGTGCGCAGTCGCGTTGAGGAAAGCAAGATTGCCTTGCGCAATGTGCGCCGCGAAGCGCTCGATGACCTCAAACAACTCGAAAGTGAAAAGATGATCTCCGAAGATGATCAGCGTCGTGGTGGCGACAAGTTGCAAGAGCAGGTTGACAAAGCAACCAAAGAGCTCGAACAAATTGGCGCACACAAAGAAGCTGAGGTAATGGAGATTTAGTCTCACATGAACGACGCGACGGCATCGCCGAAACTACCTCGCCATATCGGTATCATCATGGACGGCAACGGACGCTGGGCCAAAGGCCGTGGCGCATCTCGCCATGAAGGCCATCGTGCTGGCGTTGAAAACATTCGTCCTATCATTCGTGCCACGGCTGATTTCGGCGTGCCGTACCTGTCACTGTATGCGTTTTCGACCGAAAACTGGCGTCGACCGTCACTCGAAGTCCAGGGCTTAATGACGTTGCTTGGTGAGTTTTTGGATCGTGAGGTCGATAATCTCATCAAAGAAAACGTCCGAATTCGCCACCTTGGCAGTTTTGACGGCATCTCAAGCCATCTTGCGCACAAAATCAACCAAGCCGTCGTACGCACACAGCACTGTACGCGCATCACCCTCGGTGTGGCCTTTAATTACGGCGGACGCCAAGACATCGTAAGTGCGGTGCGTCAAATTGTCGCAAATGGCACACCGGCAAACCAAATCACCGAGGAACTCATCTCACAACATTTATCGAGCCACGATATCCCCGACCCAGACTTCATCATTCGCACCAGTGGGGAGTGGCGCCTCTCGAATTTTTTGATTTGGGAGGCCGCCTATAGTGAGTATTGGACCACACCAGTCTTCTGGCCAGACTTCACACCGCAGCATTTACAACAGGCGATTGATGACTATGGCAAACGCGACCGACGCTACGGCGGCCTCAGCAAATCAACCTAATCCAGTTTGGCAACGCGTTCTTACTGTCGCACCACTCCTGCCCATCTTGGTGGGATCGTTATGGTGGAATCTCGTCAGTGTCACCGTTGTCGTCGCATGTGCGAGTTTGCTTGGGTTGTATGAACTGTATCGTGGTCTGCAGCAAAGCGGGTATACTCCATACCATCGCTATGGATATGCGTATGGCATGATTATCGTGCTTGCATGCTACGTGCAGGTCATGTATGGCATCGAGTTACTCGGCGCTGTGCTCGCGCTCGGGCTCATCGGATCGTTAATCGTAGCAGTATTTACCGCCAACGAAGATGACCGTGCGTTGCCATCATGGGCGCTGAGCGTGGCTGGTGTCCTGTACATCCCCTTTTTGTTGTCACACCTCATCCTGTTACGGTCCGTCAACACGCCACTCACTGATGGTCTCTTGACGCCATGGGTCAGCCCCGGATTCGCCTGGATTGTCTTCGCCTTGGCGACAACCTGGCTTGGGGACACGTTTGCCTACTTTGTTGGGCGGAGCATGGGCCGTACCCCGCTGGCACCGCATATCAGTCCCAAAAAGACCTGGGAGGGGGGTGTCGGTGGTCTTGTCGGAGCAGCACTCACCGGCATCGGATGTGTGTATCTATTTGGACTACCGATTAGCCCTGTCATTGGAGCATTACTCGGTGGCATCTCCGGGATTATTGGACCGCTCGGCGACCTGGCAGAATCACAGATCAAACGCCAAATCGGCGTCAAGGATGTTGGAAGTTTGTTGCCGGGACACGGTGGCATTCTTGACCGCATTGACAGCATTTTGTTCATGGTCCCAATCATCTACTACGGCATCGTGTGGCTCTACTAGTACGCTAAAGTCTAACGAAATCCTCACACAGCACCGCCTGCATACGATTACAATAGTGTTCAGAGAATCATTACGTGTTGACCCCGTAAAATCCAGGTCTCCCCGTTGTCATACAAGAGGACGTTATGAGTGGTATTATCGCTATTGGTGGATTTTTGCTCCTGCTCGGCATTCTCGTCATTGCGCACGAACTCGGGCATTTTTGGGCAGCACGTTTTTTTCGCATCAAAGTCGAAGAGTTCGGCATTGGGTTTCCACCTCGGGCAATCACATTTGCGGAGCGCAATGGCGTACGCTATACACTCAATTGGATTCCACTCGGTGGATTCGTGCGCTTTGCGAGTCCCGAAGGTAATGAACCAGCACACGGTATCGGCAATTTGCGCGATGCCCCCATCTACCAGCGCATAATTGTACTCGTGGCAGGCCCGTTGATGAACGTGGTTGTGGCGTTTTTGCTCTACACCATCATTGCATCAGTCATGGGGATTACCGTGTACCAAGACGGACTGCGCGTCGGCGAGGTATACCCCAATACTCCGGCAGCGACAGCTGGTCTCCAGACCGATGATGTCGTGTTGTCGGTGGCCGATAGCGGCATCATAACTCCTGCAAGCGACATTGGGCCGGTTGCACAGCGCTTCTTGGGGCAAGAAGTGGAGATGAGCGTTGTGCGCGATGGCCAGCCGCTCACACTGACGATTGTGCCAGGGCCATGGAGTATTGACGGCAGAACTAGCCCAGCTGGATTTGGGTTCTCGTACTCACAGAATGCCATCACTGAGCCAGCAAACGTGTTGAGCGCTATTCAATACGGGTTTGCTACGACAGCACAGGTGACCAGTCTGATGGTCAATGGCTTGCTCACCTGGTTTGGCAGTTTGATTGGTACTGCTCCTGCAATGGAAGGTGCTGGGGTTACCGGCATTGTAGGGATGGCACGTGGTACCGGCGAAATCATCGAGACACAAGGGTGGATCGGGTATCTCAACTGGATGGCTATTATCAGCCTCAACTTGGCCATCTTCAACTTGTTGCCAATTCCGGCGCTTGACGGTAGCCATATCATGTTTGCCTTGATTGAGGGTATCCGCCGCAAGCGTATTCCGCTCGAGTACGAATCACGCGTCCATTTTGCAGGATTCGCCCTGCTCATGGCGTTAATGGTTGTCGTTACCATCAGTGACATTCAAGGGTGGATAAATGGATCGTCTATCTTCGGATCATGATGATCTCGCGTCGTTCGGCACGCACTATGTGCGTGCCAGCGACATCGGTTCGTTTGTGTATTGTCAGCGTTCCTGGTGGCTTACGCGCATCGTCGGCCTTGAACCGGATGCGCTTTTACGGCGCAAACAGGGCACCAAAGCACATCAACACCACGCTTGGTTGGTCTGGTTTATGCAGTTACTGCGTGTTACCGGCATTATCCTGGTGCTTTTGGCGGTGCTCGCCGCACTCGGCATGTGGCTAGGGTGGTGGTGATGTTCCTCAACCCGACGGTCATCCTGGCCTTGCTGTTTTTGGCAGGCGCAACACTGATGGTCGCTCGGCGCATTCAACAACGCGTCGGCATCCCATGGAGCACGGATATTCGCGCTGATACCGAATCCGGGGCACTGCCGCATATACCGCTGATGGTCGATGATGAATTACAGTTGGTCGGCAAACCCGATTATATTGTGCGGCGTGGCGCCGATCTTATCCCAATCGAGGTCAAGCCACTCCGACGCGCCAAACGCCCGTACGAGTCAGATATCTATCAACTGTTAGCCTATTGTCTCCTCATCGAGCGCACCTACGGCAAACGCCCGCCGTACGGACTGTTACGCTATGCGACACAGACCTTTCGGATTGACTATGATGATGATATGGCTGCTAGTGTGATTGAGATTGTGATGCAGATGCACACTCTGCACGACGCAGTGGATGTACCACGCAACCACAACTCAGTCACCCGTTGTCGCGGCTGTGGTTTTTGGCAACAATGTGAGCAATCGTTAGTTGTTGTAGAGGATTAAGCAGATGTTACCACCGATTCGTGTCAATCAGCTCGACCAAAAAGGACTGCGCGCCACCGTCGCCATTGCCATCAACACACACCTCCACGGGGCCGTCACCATCGAAGAACTCGCAGCCTGGGCGCTCAAGTTCTTTCATGCCGTCAATCAACAGGCCGATGACGACGGCGAAGAAGACGATTTCGACGATGTGGATGACACTGACTCCACCGTTATCGATGCAGATTTACTGACGATTCTCGATGAATTGATGTTTGCCGATCATCCCAATTTGGCACCATCCCCTGAAACAATGCGCCAATGGGCAGAACAGTTGATGCGCTAACACATCACAACAAACACACAGGGGGTGGTGCAGTTGCACCACCCCCTGTTGCGCGCTAATCGCTGGATTATTCTGCGTTGATCACGCGACGGCTAAACGGCCCGGCAAATTCGTTGCCCCACTTGGCGGCCAATGACTCGCCCTCGACTACCACCTGTACGCGCTTAATAGACGGAATAGAGGTGATTGACTCAACGATGGTGCGCAGGGCGCCGGCACGATCCGGTGCATCAGCAAACGCAACGCTGAGGTCAATGACTGCCAAATCACCATCAAGTTTGATACTCCGGAGTTGCGTCCCCTCGGGAATTGAACGCTTGAGTGCGTCCGCATATGGTCCTGGGCCATCGATAAGGCCTTGAATGTGTGCCGTGGCAATATCGTTTGTCTTGGGGATTATCTTACTCAATGGGATGTCATGGCGACCATTCGTTGACACAAAGTACAGGGTCAATACGGACGAATCAGCAATAGTCAGGTTATCTGGGTTCCACACATTAATGAGTGGGCGCTCATTGGGCAGACCAGGTTCTGCGGGAATCTCGCCACCATTTATCAAAAACTTCACGCCTTTGATGCTATCAAACTGCGTCAATGTCAGTGCAATTGCATTGAACCCACGAACATCGCCCACCGCAGTTGGTCGGCGATCAAGATCAACTCGTGCAATACCATCCTGAATCACCAACGAATTCACCTTGAGATCCTGCACGAGGACACGCGTCAAGCCATTACGTGGCCCCTCAATTAATGCGTTCACGGATGCGCCAGCTACACGTTTGGAGACCACTGTGACATTGCGTTGTACGGGGACCAACAAGCGACCAGTGCTATCGGCAAAGTAGAGGATAAGTGGCATCTCTTTGCTGTCAGGTGTGACAGTTGACGCCGCAGCCTCGGGAGTGGCAGTTGCTGCAATACTTGCAGGTGTCGCCGTGGCAACCACGATTTCAACAGTTGCTGTCGGTGGGACGGGCTCTGCAGTTGGTTCGACGGTCGCCGTAGCAACCACAATTGCGGGCACATCGGTAGGAGCCGTTGATGGCAATGGCTCAAATGTCGGCGCAATGGTCGGCATTTGCAATGCTGGATCATCTGCGGCACCAGACAGTTGATTGCCTGCGTAGACATAGACCACTACTGCCACAAGAAGAATCCCCAAAAAGAGCCCATAGACCGCCGCCGGAATCCGCGGTTGCGCCGATGTTTTTCGGCGACGCGACGGGGTCAAACGTTGATCATCACGTGGATTTTGGCGCATTTCTTTACTCCGTCGTGCCGATGCAGACGTGGGAATAACCGTTGCCCGATCGTCGTCATCTTTTGGCGCATTGACACTTCCCATGTATAATGGACATTGGGTGTGGAACTGTGAAAGACAGTAGCTTGCTTGGTCAACAGGAATCTGCATGGCATCGCCACTGACGTGACAACGGTGTTCTGCAGACGGTGTCGAAAAGCGGACCGCGCGATTCTGCCGGAGCCCGACATACGGGCAATGTGGTTTACGCTCTGGCATACGTATGTTCCCTTGACCATCTACTTGGTTTCATATGAGTAATATACTATATATTGTAGTTTTCGTGCAATAGTTGTGTGCATGTGATGAAAGAAGCGTCATGCGGGTATTGATTGTATCAGACATTCATTCGAATTTAGTCGCACTCGAGGCTGTCTTACGCGAGACTGCCGGCGCGTATGATGCTGTCTGGAATCTTGGCGACACCATTGGCTACGGGCCACGGCCAAACGAATGTATGGCAGTCATGCAATCACTCCCGACGACCAGCATAGCAGGGAACCACGATTTGGCGTGTATTGGCAGCAACACGGTCAACATTGCCGAGTTCAACAACGATGCACGCGTGGCAAATATTTGGAATGGTCGGCAGCTTAAAACAACATACAAGCAATTCTTGAATCAGCTCCCATTGGCGCGGTCAATGGACGAACAGTTTTATGTTGTGCATGGGAGTCCAAAAGACCCTGTGTGGGAGTATTTGTTACGCCCATATCAAGCCGAGGACAATTGGCAGGTAATCCCGCACCAAACCTGTTTCATTGGGCATTCACATGTGCAAATATATATTCGGCGCAACATTGACGGGAGTATCTCGGGACCGATTATGCCAACACCAGGTGAGGTCATGTTACTCGACGGCGACGAACGCTACTTCATCAATCCGGGGAGCGTAGGGCAACCGCGTGACGGTGACCCCCGGGCAGCGTATGCAATCCTTGATACGAGTGCACAGCAAATCACCTTTGGGCGGGTCACCTATGATATTGCGAGCACGCAGCAACAAATGCTCGAGCACAATCTCCCTCTGATGTTGGTTCGCCGCTTACAATTTGGACGATAATTATGCGGGTTATTACTGGCACGGCTAAGGGGCACCACCTCAAGTCGCCCAAGGGGTCAGGGACGCGCCCAATGCTTGACAGCGTCAAAGGGTCGTTGTTTGCCATCCTTGAGGGATATGGGGTGATGCACGGTCGCATTTTGGATTTATATGCGGGGACAGGATCGATTGGCATCGAGGCCTTGTCGCGCGGAGTTGCGTGGGCCGACTTTGTGGAACAGAAGGCGAATGTATGCGCCATCATCAAAGAAAACCTGACACACACCAAACTCGCGACACGCGCCAAGGTATATCAGCAGCCAGTGCAACGCTTTGTGCAACAGCATCAAGGTGGCGAACCCTACACGCTGATTATGATGGACCCACCCTATGCAGACCCCAAAATTCACGAGACGCTTGAGTTAGTGGCCAATGCCAATTTATTGGTGCCAGGAGGCATCTTAATTGTTGGGCACTCAATTCATGTGGAGTTTGTGGAGACGTACGGGCCGCTCGTGCGTTGTGAGTTCCGCCGATTTGGTGGATCGTGCTATACCCTTTTTGAAATGCCCGAAGCGTCGGACGGAGGCAATCCATGAGAATTGCAGTATATCCTGGGAGTTTTGACCCGGTTACCAACGGCCACCTCGATATTGCTGAGCGCGCCGCGCGGGTTTTTGACACGATTATCATGGCAGTGTTCGACCGCCCCAACAAAAACCTGCTCTTCTCGACGGCCGATCGGGTGGCGTTTTTGCGCGAGGCAACAGCCAACATGCCCAAAATCAAAGTCGAGACATATAGTTCGTTGACTGTTGAGTTTGCCCGAAGTGTCGGAGCGCAAGTAATTGTGCGTGGTCTGCGCGCAGCGGATGACTTTGAGACCGAGTTCCAAATGGCGCAAATTAATCAACGTCTCGCACCTGACATTGATTTGGTATACTTTATGGCAAGTCACCAGTATACGTACTTTAGTTCAACCCGTGTGCGTGAGCTCGCATCGTTGGGGGCAGATGTGTCGTGGTTAGTACCACCGAACGTTGCCATCGCACTCCAACGGGTTTACGCTGACCGACGGCATGGAGGCTAACAGCCATGAAGTTCGATGATTTGATTAATGAGCTCGAAGAGATTATCAACGAGTCGCAACACATCCCATTAACGCAGCTTGTGGTGCTCGAGGAGCGACAGCTCTTTGATATCATTGACCGGTTGCGCTCGGCACTGCACACCGTCAAGCCACAGCGCAGCGAGAACACCGGCATGACACAGCAGATGCGCGAGCAGGGGTTGCTAACTGCGGCCGATCTCGAGCGTAGCCGGATTATCGAGGCTGCCAATCTCGAGGCCGACGAGATTCGTGCTGGGGCTGATGATTACGCCCGCGAGGTACTCGAGGATTTGTATACACGGCTCGACCGCACAATGTTGAGTGTTCGGAGTGGGTTACTCGAGCTCGAGCGCCTGCAGAATAGCCGACAAAACGATTCCGAAGAGTCAGCAAGTTGACATCACCCGTTAACTACACTATAATGCTAATTCGGGATGCGTCGCATTAGGTGATTACGATGGCGAAACAGAAACACTCTCCCCTCACCTTTAATGTGGCTCAACTGCTCCGCGAGGAGGTTGGTTCGCGTCGTCAACATGAGTTTACCGAGGATCACTTGCAGCTCCACGATCGTGAGTCGTTGCAAAATATCGTTGGTACTGCGCGGTTTACGCGCACTCCTGCTGGCGTATATGTCGAGTCAACCGTATCCGGAGTTATTCATTGTGACTGTATGCGCTGTCTGCAACCAGCCCGCGTGGCGATCACAGTGACCTTTACTGAGGAGTATTTTGCGTCTGTTGATGTCACAACAGGGGCAAATCTAGTGAAGCACATTGATACAGAAGACGATGATGACGATCGATTCTTTGTTAATGAGCAGCACTTACTAGACCTCGGGGAAGCATTGCGCGAATACGCACTGCTTGAGTTACCGATGCGTCCACTCTGCAAGAGTGATTGTCGCGGGTTATGCGCCGGATGTGGTGTCGACCTCAACGTCGAGACCTGTCGTTGTCATCAAGAGCCTGTTGATGAACGATTTGCCGCTCTCAAAGCGTTGCTCGATTCATCAAAGTCACAGTAAGCCAACAAGAATGGAGTTTTGTCGTGGGAGCAGCACCAAAAACCAAAGTTTCACGTCACCGCCGTGGCAACCGCCGCCAGCACCAGCGCTTGACTGCCCCAACCTTGGTGCAGTGCAACACATGCGGCCAGCTGATGCGTGCCCATCATGTCTGCAAGTCATGTGGATACTACCGCCAGCGCCAAGTCGTCGTGAAGAGCACGGGCGCCGAGGCCTAGTTATCGTTGTGCATGGTTAATTTGACCGGTGTTCGTGGCATTTTGGTGTCCACGAACACCGGTTCGGATTTAGAAGGCGAATGGTGCCATGAGTGTCTATGCAGCAATTACCGGCTGGGGCATGGGAGTCCCAGTCAAGGTTGTCACAAACGACGATATCGCCAAACTTGTTGATACCTCCGACGAATGGATTCAAACACGCACCGGGATACGCGAGCGGCGCATAATTAGCGACGGTGAGTCAACCTCAACATTGGCCGCCGCAGCTGGGCGAGATGCCATGGCCATGGCCGGCCTCACTGCCAGCGATATCGACATGGTGATTGTTGCCACATTTACCCCAGATCGCCCGTTACCAGCAACTGCATGCCAAGTACAAGCCGCACTTGGGCTCAACCGGGCCGCCGCATTTGATTTGGTGGCAGCCTGTAGTGGATTTGTTTATGGCATCACAGTGGCCACGAGCCTGATTCAGACAGGTATGGCGAAGCGCATTTTGTTGTGTGCCGTCGATGTCCTCAGTCACGTGGTCAACTGGCAAGACCGCAACACCTGCGTACTATTTGGTGATGGCGCTGGCGCCGTCGTCCTCGAGGCAACCGATCAGCCATACGGCCTGTTGTCGTCCGTGCTCGGGGCCGATGGCAATCGTGAGGATTTGTTAATGATCGAGGCCGGTGGTACATGTATGCCACTCCGCGATGACCCGCTTGATACCCGTCGCTATCTGACCATGAATGGCCGCGAGGTATTTAAATTGGCGGTCCGCGGCATGGAGGAGTCATCACTCTCGGCGCTCGCCAAAGCCAATATGACGCTCGACCAAATCGACATCGTTGTACCGCACCAAGCCAATCGCCGTATTATCGAGGCGATTGCCGAGCGGTTGAATGTACCCATTGAACGCTTCTTCATTAATCTTGACCGCTACGGCAATACCTCAGCAGGTACGATTCCGATTGCACTGACCGAAGCCGTATCAAGTGGCGCACTCAAGCACGGTGACTACGTGTTATTGACTGCGTTTGGTGGTGGACTCACATGGGGCTCGGCAGTTATCCGCTGGGGCAAGCCAACAAACGCACACAAGGAGTCACCGTCATGACACGTGCGTTTGTTTTTCCGGGGCAAGGGGCGCAATTCGTCGGGATGGGGCGTGATTTGGCCACCCAACATGCGGCCGCCCGTGAGCTTTTTGACATTGCTGATGCAGCCCTAGGTTGGTCAATCAGTGACGTCTGCTTCGGTGGGCCTGAGGAGTTGCTCACCGCCACCGAAAACACCCAACCTGCACTGGTTGCCACCTCGCTAGCCGTCCTGGCAGCCCTGGCTGGTGGCGTCGACAATATTGTGCGCTTCAGTTGCCAGCACGCCGTCGCCGTTGCCGGGCATAGCCTCGGCGAGTACAGCGCCCTTGCGGCTGCTGGCAGCCTGTCTCCCTCGGATGCAATAAGTCTGGTACGCCGACGTGGCGAGCTGATGGCGGCAGCACGCAGTGGAGGCATGGCAGCCGTGATCGGGCTCGACGATGCCACCATTGATACGATTTGTGCGCAGGTCAGTACCCCTGATGCCGCCGTCGTAGTCGCCAATTACAACTCACCCGGCCAAACTGTGATTAGCGGGGCCGTGCGTGCGATCGAGCTCGCAAGCAATGCCCTCAAAGAGGCGGGTGCCAAGCGCGTGCTTCCACTCAGGGTCAGCGCGGCATTCCATTCGCCGTTGATGCGTGATGCGGCCCAGGCGCTCAATACGCATATGGAGTTGTACACAATTCGTACACCACAAATCCCTGTGATATCGAACATCACTGCGCGGCCGTTGTTGGATGTCGACGCTATTCGCACCGAGCTCCCTGCACAGGTGAATTCAGCCGTACGGTGGGTCAGCACTATTGAGTACCTACGTGCGAGTGGCGTCGACCACTTTGTGGAGATCGGGGCAGGCAATGTGCTCGCTGGGTTAATTAAGCGCATTGCACCCGACGCCACAGTCACCTCGATTGGTGACGTTGCATCACTGGCACAGTTCGCCTAAATCAATCATCGACTGCGGATTAACGGCCACGCCACGTTGTTGGTGTGGCCGTTAGCATCTCAAGCAAAATTCCCACTGCACGATCGTTTGTTTGATAGAGCGCATCCACGGTAAACCAATATTCAACGGCCGGTTTGGTCGTTTGCGCCAAAAAACGGTACGTCCGCACCATATTCGGCTCATCGATGGCGATTAGCAACGCCTGTGATTGTGTCACGCCATCAAACGTCACCCGCATTGGTGCTGGCACGGCCATGCGCGCCGTAATAATTGTAGCCGCCGTGGTATCAGGCGTTTGATAGACCCAAAAGGTACTCGCCTGATTGCCCCATTGCCACCAGCGCCCCGCTTGGTCGCGTTCTTTGGGGTACCAGCCATAATTAAGCACCACCCACGGCGCCGGTGCTACGCCACCCGGGCGGCGATACAACTCAAGCACCTCATCGGCAGCAACGGGCTCAAGCGCCGCTAACACCTCGCGGTTCACTAGCACACCAAAGCGCTTATCGTAGATGACATACTCGATATCAAGGGCGCGCATCATGTCGGGGAGCGCTTGGACGGAATCCTGATGGAGCACAGATGTCGTCGTCAGTGGCGCCGTAAACTGCATCACACCATCGGTCTGTTGCAACAATCCGATATTAGCAAGCTCGGGATTGAGTCGTGGTAGATAGCCGGAGAGCACGGGTCGATCGTAGAACCACTGGCCATACATTGTATTGCCGTCATCAAGGTCAAACGGAATCGTCAACACGGCGCCTGACTGCCCACGCTCAATCAGCGTGTAGGCCTCGCTCTGGGTCGGCCGAAAGGGTTGCAATGGCATCGGCCATAACTCAACCACTGCCACCAGTGCCACAACCCCCATGCCAACCCGCGGATACGGCAGACGTGCCACGCCCTCGCGGATGGCGACTGCCGTCAACACCGCAAGATGCGCCATCGCTAACAACAAAAAGTGATTGGGGCGCTGCCCGAGTTTGACGAGTGGGATGTTGTTGAGCAAATCGTAGGGCAACGGAATACCCATGTCGCGCGTCAGCCAGACCACCCGTGGCCCCATACTAAACACGATGACGACCGCTGTCATGACCAACCACCAACGCGGTAATGTGGTAGTGCGCCAGACACGCAATCCCCAGATTGACATGACAACGAGCACAAATCCAATCGAGATGGGCCAGTGCGTAGGCGAATACTGGCGGTACCAGGTAACGACCGCCTCGCCCCAGAGCGGATGAACAATGCTGGGCGTCACAAAGGTCATCAGCGATGCCGAAAAATCGACCTGCCGCAACAAGTAGTCATCGAGGAGCACCGCGCCACTCTGACTTGGTGGGAGCTTGCCCGGCAAAAGAATTTGTACGGCAAACGGTAAAACGGGCGCTGCCACCAACGCACCCATCGCGACCACACGCTGCCACAGTCGCACCAGCTGGTCACGCTGCTGACGATAGACGAACGTCATGACCATGCTCCAGACTGCCACATAGGTAATCGAGAACAAGCCGTAATAGAGGCTCGAGAAGAACGACGCCAATACGGCCAGCGCAGCCAATATCGCAGGCCACCAGCGCGGCGACTGACCTATCTTCCACAAGGCAAAGAGCAGAATCGGGAAATATTGGATCGACAGGCGCTCAACAAAGCCTGAGTACGACAACCACACATGAAACGGTGCAAATGTGTAGAGCGCACCCGCCAGCCATGCCCCAAATCGATGCTTGACCATGGCATCAGCCAGTAATGCCATACTCCAGGCAGCCACCACAAAGGTCAAAAACGTCAACGTATTAAACGCAACGATAGGCCCAAACACCAACGTGATAGGGGTCATCACGATGCCGTTGGCCAGCATCAGCGTCTGCCAAAACAAATCGACGCCCCCAGGATAAAACATCTCTTGCGTGAACCCGGGCCAGCGGCCATGGCGAATCGAATCAGCGACCCACCACAACGACCAAACGTTCTGCCAGCCGGTGTCACAGCGATCAACGCACCGTGTGGCCAGCGCACTGCTCCATTCGCCGAACGTAGCCCCAAAGAACGGCACGAGCAACAGTGCGTAGCTCAGCGGTAGCCAGAGCCAGCGCCAGAGTCGTGGATGACGCCATAATGCAACAAGACGATGTGTCATGGTATCCGATAGACCTCCAATAACGTTACTCCCTGGCGCTCAATGGTATACACCGGCTGATTATTACCGGCCACCAACGCCTGAATCGCAGGCGTCCACCCGGCAAATCGATAGGTGACAACAACATAATCGGCATCAATAGGCGAGAACTGATTCACCGGAGCGCCCCAAATTGAGCCACCGGCATCGCTGCCAAATTGCACATCCAGGCGGGTTAATTGTGCCCGTTGATACGTATGCGGCACATCGAGGCTCCATGGCTCAACCCACACGCGCGCATTGGGTGGCGCATGTGCGTCGAGGTAACGCATCGCATCCAGGTAGGTCTCGTTCCAATAGGTATGATCCATCCGGAGCTGAGCTGCCCCCGGGAGCCCACCGATGCTCTCACTATAATACGATAACAGATGCGGCCAGAGCATGCGCACTTGCAAGACTGCAGGAGTGACACTTAATGCCAACACCACTAGCCACATGAATCGTTGACGCTGAGGATGGCCACGACTGACCCAGGTGGTCACCTGCATCACACCATGCGTCGCCAGTATGGCCCATGCTACAAAAAACGGCATTGCCAAGCGGTCATTATCGTAGACCACACTACTCCCCATCAACGCCACAATCGGCATGATAGTAGCAATCACAATCAACATCACATACGAACGCTCGTCGGGGGTACGCCAACGGATGCCTAATCCACCGAGGATGAGCAGTGCTAGCGGCGTGACCATCAACACAATGACCACACCAAAATACCACGGGGGAGGCAACAAACGCTCACCCAAAAACCACTGGGGAATCTGCCAGTGGTCGACGGTCAACCAGCGCAGATACGCAATCAGCCGGTCGCTGGTATCCACCCACAACCACGGCCACACAGCCACAAAGACCAGCGGTGCAATAATCGTCATCAATGTCAACCGACCAAACAGGTAGCGCTGACGGCTACAACACAGCCACCAGATGCCTAGCACGGGCAAGGCAAATGCGGCATTGACCTTGGTGGCTAGTGTCAATCCCCAGAGAATGCCAAACACGACGCCAAGCCACCACGATCGACGGTAACGCATATGCCAAAACAGGAGTACCGGCACGATATAGGCCAGTGCACCAGGAATATCGAGGGCGGCCAGATGCGCATGAAAGAATACCCGTGGCATGCTGAGTAATACAGCCACGCTCACTAGTCCGGCAGGAACACCCCATTGTGCCATAACACTGGTGGCAACCACCGCCATTAACGCAGCTGAGAGCGCAATTGCCGCCATACGGAATGCAGCAATCTCGCCGAACTCGGGAATCAACGGCACTGCGACCAGGGCATACCACACCTTGACGAGTGGTGGGTGCTCGTGGTTATACTCCCAATAGGCACTCAACACGGCCGGTTGGAGCACCACCCATTCACCACGCCATATGCGGGCAAACCATTCGCCGTATGCGAGTGCGGCCCGCATGTAGGCTGGTTCATCCCAGGTCAACCCGAACGTCATCACCTGCCAGTTGAAAATGGTATATGTCAGCAACCAGGTCATGCTAAACATGAGTATGTAGGCCAACCAATGGTGTGTTCGATGCATCAGCACTCTCCATCCACCGTATAATAGACATGTATCCCGCACCCACAGAATGAGGTTTGTATGTCACCGCAGCCAATGATTATCGATACCGATGCCGGTGTCGATGATGCACTCGCCATTTTGATGGCCCTTGCGCACCCTGATTTCGATGTTGTCGGCATTACCACCCTGAACGGCAATGTCTCGTTGCCGAATGTCGAACGCAACGTCGGCACAATTCTTAATGCATTTGGCGCCGGACATATCCCGATTTATCGTGGCGCGGCGCGACCACTTTTGGTCAATGCGCCTGACGCCAGTGACATCCATGGTGTCGATGGACTCGGCGATGCCGGGTTGCGCGCGCCACGCCCACTTGAGTCGCTGCACGGCGCCCTGGCTATCATCGAACTCGCCAAAAAGCACCCAGGGTGCACCTTGGTGACGCTCGGGCCATTAACCAATCTGGCGATTGCCTTGTCAATTGAGCCGAATCTGTCGGACTACATCAGCAAGACCTATATCATGGGTGGTGCCCCCAAGGCGACTGGCAACATCACGCCAACGGCTGAGTTCAACATTTATGTCGACCCAGAGGCCGCTGACTTGGTGCTCCGCCGTGGCAATCTGCAATCAACCTGGATTACCTGGGAGAACACCATCGAGCACCCGATTGTGTGGGAGCGCTGGGACGAAATCCTCGATGCAGGCGAGATGGGCAAACGCTTCGTCCGGCCCATGTGTAACAATCTGACCAATCTTGTCAAAGGCTGGGGACGCCCGGGTATGTCAATGGCCGACCCCAAAGCTATGGCAGTGGCGCTTGACCCGAGCTGCGCTACCGTCCAACATGTCTATATGGAGATTGACATTGGCCAAGGTGTCGGTCGCGGGATGACCGCCATCGATCCTCGTGGGTTTAGCAAACAGCCAGCCAACTGCTACGTGGCCACTCATCTTGATATTAACCGCGCCATTGAGCTGATGAAGCTAGCCACCCAACAACCCTGCCACCTCTAAGATTATGGCTCCGTCGTGCGCATCTTAGCGCATACAGCATCAGATTAGCGCACGCGGAGCAACAAGAACGCCAAGTCATCGGCGTGTAACGGCGTTTCGATACGCAAAAACCCGCCACGATGATCGATTGTGGCAGCCTGCTGCGTAATACACGCCGATGGGTACATCCATTCAAGTGCATACCGCCCCGCAGGCACACCACACATGATGACCTGCGCAGGGCGGTTTTTGGGCGTATAGGCAATGTAGCGCTCACCTAACGCACCCATGATTTGCATGTCGGTATCGCCACTATACCACGCACCAATGTCGTTACATGGTTGCATATCCCACACGGCTATCCGCTCGAGTGTGGCGCGCAAAAACGCCAACTGACGACGCAGATCATTGCCGCCATACCCTGGCGTGCGTGGATCAAGCGGTGCGTCGCCCTCGGGATGCGCTACCGTATAGCCGTAATCGAGATGACTGAATGTTCCACCACCCGCCAGCATAAAGCTCCACGCCTCATGGCGATAGGGGGCTGCTGCATGGCCTCGAAACCCCGTCTCATCGTCGCCAATCACCACGCCAAAATGCCAATTCTCACGGGCCGCTGATGGCAACGCATAGTGGAAGTTCACCAGTGACACCTGCTCCGGCAACGCAATCACACGTTGTGTCCGATTGGCTACATTAATTGCAATCGGCATGTCTGGGGCTATGCTGTGAATCGCCTGAATCATCTGCAGATGCCACGGCATGTCCATCGTGTGATCGTGGCGACTATATGGCTCATTACAAATCTCTAGAATGACGTTGTCGTAGGAGCGCAACTCGGTGGCCACCACTTGCACCAAACGCTTCATGAATGGCAGTAACGGACTATCTGGCTCATACACTCGCGTTGATTCGTATGGCCCTATCCCTTGCCGACTCAACGTGGGATGCATTGGTGAGCTCTCCCATGAGGATTGCTCATACCAAAAACTAAACAAGGTCACTTCTACGCAAATATCAAATTGGCTCGCAAGTGCCACAAATGCGGTCAGTCGTTGAATCCAGATGGGATTAATCCGGGCGAGATCGTAACGCCCTTGTTCGTCACGAACCCATGGCGCCAAAAACTGATCGCGCCGGGGCGCAAGCGTATTGTCGGCAATCCCAAAGGCTCCGGGATGTTCAACATAGCTCCCACTAAATATCCGTACGTAGTTGAGTCCGCTGCGTGCGACTGCCGCCAAATAACGTTGCATGTCGAACTCAAGGTTAATCACTGCGCCATAATGCTCGCCAGCACCGACTAACACCACAGGTTGCCCACGACGCATAAAATAGTGTGTATTCGCTGGATAACGACGCATGTAATCCCCCTACATGGCAACAGGTAGTAATGATGTTTAGCTGCTGAATATTGTGTGTCGCTGTGGTGTATTATACAAGGCATTAGCGCCGAATTATCCATGGATTTCCTTGCGATCATACGCAACAACACATTTCATCGTAGGTAATGCAGTAGATTCAATTCACACACTAAAAATTTCGATTTTTATACCATTTCAATATTGAATTATCACTTTTCATTTAAAAATTTTTTCAATTAGTAGTATACTTAAAAAATCATTCTATATGATTATAATGACGAATAATATCCATACATAACACAAAATTTTCAATGCAAAATAATTATTTTCCAAAACTAATTAAATATCAATATACTTGAATAATCCATGCATAATATAGTGTAAAATAGGAGTTGAGAGTGTTATAGCACATAATCGTGCTTCGTGGAGAATGTTTGATGAAGAAGATTGTGTTCATAGGAGCGGGGAGTCATATTTTCACACGACGCTTAGTACGTGACATTTTAAGCTTTCCACAATTACAAGGTGTCACAATCGTACTCCATGACATCAACCAAGAGCGACTTGACACAGCGCACTACGGGGTACAACGTATTATAAGTACCGGCAAATATCCGACTCAGATCATCAAAACCACTAATTTAGTCGAGGCACTTACTGATGCAAATGCCGTCATCTGTACGATTGCCGATGATTTTGAGCGCTGGCGGCATGATATCGAGATTCCAGCACGCTATGGTATCGATCTCAATATCGGTGATACACGCGGTCCTGGTGGCATTTTTCGCTTTTTGCGCATTTATCCGGCAATGCTCGAAATCGTTCGAAAAATGGAACAGGTAGCGCCAAATGCTGTTCTGTTGAACTACACAAATCCAATGGCGATGATTTGTGGAGCACTGAGTCGCGTCTCAAAAATCAAAGTCATCGGACTGTGTCACAGCGTCCAAGGGACAGCCGAGATGCTCGCCCGCTGGATTGGCGCCGATATGAACGAGATTAGTTATACTTGTGCCGGCATTAATCACATGTCGTGGTACTTGTCGTTCCGCTGGAACGGCATTGACGTCTATCCATTACTGCGACGCGTCATCCAAAACAGTGAGATCTATAATGAAGAGATTGTCCGCAACGAGCTCTTTTTGGCACTGGGATACTACACCACCGAGTCCAGCGGACACCATTCAGAGTATAACTGGTGGTTCCGCAAACGCCCAGAACTGATCGAAAAATACTGCACTCCTGGTACCGGTTGGAATCCGGGCGCATCGCAGGCTGCCCTCAAATGGTATCAGACCCACATGCATAAATGGCGTGACGATGCACGCAAAGAGCGCGAGAACCCCGAGCCCGTTGATTTGAAGCCAAGCAATGAATATGCGGCGTACATCATTAATGCCCTCGCAGGTGGAGATGCATTCAAGTTTAACGGCAACGTGCCCAATAATCGACACATCGACAATTTGCCGATAGGCGCATGTGTCGAGGTACCCATATTTGTTGACAAAACCGGATTTCATCCATTTAGTGTTGGCGCCCTGCCTGCATCGGTCAACATGCTGACACATATCAGCTGTCAAATCGAAGAGCTGGCGGTTCAGGGATGTATTGAAGGTGACACTACGGCAATCTATCAGGCATGCTATCATGACCCCTTAACCGCAGCATGCCTGTCACTCCAAGAGATCCGCACCATGGTAACAGAGATGTTCCACGCATCAAAAGACGCACTGCCACAGTTTAATCTCAGCGATATTTGATAACGCATTTGCAGCACACGAATTCACCCACGCACGACAAAAACAATCGTGCGTGGGGTATTTATGCGAGCACATATGTGACCACCAAATTTTGTAAAATGGATTCATTGCATATCACACATTAGAAACACACGTATGAGTTATTTGCGTACACGCCAAAATCGAGATGTCAGCGGATGTTGTATTATCGGCATGTTTCTCGCAGTGTTTTATGGCATCTGGAGGCTAATTCGTGCAATTGCCGTAGCACTATGGCGCGCGAGTGTCTATTTTTTCAAAGCGCTTTATTACCTATACGCATGGCCCCTCTTAGCCATTGAATATCTTTGGAAGCGTGGCGGCATATATCGCCTCCTCGGCATTGGCTTGACCATTATTCTTGTTATCGTTCTAGCAATCGCAATGCTCAGTCGCAATGATCCAAACGCACCAGGAGCTCCACAACCCGTCGAGGCAGCGCATGCGCGTACGATTACGCCAACTGCCACCACGAAACGCCAGATTATCAGCACGAAGACAGCCACACGAACTGCCACACGCTCTCAAATCCCCACCGCTAACAGTGGTATGGCCAAACCAGTCGATGCACAAGCAGTGCGCGTGGTCAAGGTCATAGATGGAGATACGGTTGACGTACGCATGAATGCGCAAACAGTCCGATTACGACTCATCGGTATTGATACCCCTGAAAGTGTCGATCCACGTCAACCAGTACAGTGTTTTGGGATTGAGGCTAGCAACTACACAAAACGCACATTGCTTAATCAAACGGTGTACCTTGAGCGCGATGCAACACAAGGTGAATACGATAGGTACAACCGATTACTGGTGTATATTTGGATGAATGATACGTCGTTATTCAATCAAAAAATCATCGCAGACGGGTATGCATTCGAATATACGTACCGCACTCCTTATCGCTACCAACGTGCGTTCAAGGCAGCGCAACAGACTGCACGCAGTAACCAAAACGGCTTATGGTCACCGACGACCTGCAACGGCAATGCAAGCACTGGCGTCACTACGACAGCAGTGGCCAAATCCCCCACAATCCCGGCAAACCCAACAGCTACAATGACTACTGCCGAACGGGCGTATCCATGTCGCGTTGGGCAAATCAAGGGCAACCCTGATTCACTGATTTACCACGTACCTACAGGGCGTTGGTACGCACAAACACGAAATAATCGTGTCGTGTGTTTTACTACCGAAAAAGATGCAACACTCGCTGGCTATCGAAAATCAAGTAGTTAAGGGGATTTACCATTTGGCTCCCTGTGAGTATATCGATTTACGGTATAATCATGCTAATTGTGTGACCAGAAGGAGACAGCGATGCACATTGACCTCATTCGCAGTCTGTGGGGTGTAGATGCTCCGTGGGAGATTGTGTTCCCTACGTATGCAGCGCAAGGGTACCGTGGTATCGAATGGGGTGTATCGCTTGATCCACACGAACAAAAGCGCCTCACCACGCTTTTAGCTGAATACAACCTTGATTTTGTGGCACAGGTATTCACAAATGGACCCGACTTGGCCAGCCATATCGCCAGTGGCATTCAACAAATTGATGCTGCCATCGCCTGTGGCGCTCGCCAAATCACGCTCCATGGTTGGCGTGATGGCTCAAGTTTCGATGATGGCTGTGGCTTCATTGAGGCCATGCTAACCGTTGCACAACACCACAATATCCCGATTGCCCACGAAACCCATCGCAGTCGCTTGTTCTTTAATCCGTGGAACACAGTTGCCTATCTTAGTCGCTACCCTGAGGTACAACTCTGCGCAGATTACAGTCACTGGGTTGTGGTAGCCGAGCGCTTACTCCCCGATGCTGAGGCCCTCATGCAATTTTGCGCCCCACATGTGCACCACCTCCATGCTCGTGTCGGTCATTCACAAGGGCCACAAGTCGGCGACCCACGCCTACCACGCTTTGCCCAAGAGGTCGACGCACACGAGCACTGGTGGCGCATGATACATCAGGCCAAACAACAACAAGGGGCAACGGCCCTAACCGTCACCCCAGAGTATGGCCCACCACCGTATCAAGCAACTGATCCGGTCAGCAATTTGCCGTTTGCCCCTCTGACTGATTTGGTCGACTGGCAGGCTCAACGCATCCGCGAACTCTTCAGCGCATCCATGTAAACACCCTTGTGCGCACGTCAGGGTAGCCTGGCGTGCGCCGTGCTTTTAGCGGATATACTGCCACAAACTCCATGCACTTAAGCAACTAATTAGCAACCCTACGGCCACCATCAGCACTTTACGGGGCAGTCGGCCTGCCACCCATGCCGCAAACGGCGCCATCACCATCCCACCGAGAATCAAGCCGGCCACTGACTCCCAGGCCTGGACACTCACAATCAATGCCAGCGTAACACCACTGACGAGCGTCACAAAGAATTCGGCAGTGTTGACCGTACCAACGACATAGCGCGCCTCGCGACCTGTCCCCAACATACTCGTGGTAACCACAGGACCCCAACCACCACCACCAATGGCATCGACAAATGCCCCAACAAACCCTACTAACGAAATCGTAGCTGGTTTGCCGGTCGCGACTGACGTTGACTGCCAAAACGCCTTGATGATAATCCAGATACCCATAAACAACAGGTATCCATTGACATATGGCTTGAGCCATGTCCCGTCCGCGCTGGTTAACACATATACCCCAATCAACGCCCCGACAATGCCTGGGATGACCAAGCGCCATAATAACGAACGCTCAATGTTGCCCATCCGCCAATGACTCAGCGCTGATGCTCCTGACGTGAATAACTTGGCCACATGAACCGACGCCGATGCCACAGCCGGAGTAAACCCGATTGCCAAAAAGAACGATGCGGCAGTTACCCCATATGCCATGCCCAACGCACCGTCAACAAATTGTGCCAACATGCCAACAAGCGTGGCCCACCCTAGTGCCGTAGCATCCAGCATGTAGCCAGATGCCTGCCAGCGCGCATAATTGACCCCGATCGCCGCAATGATTAACACAGCCCCTAATGACCATACATAGCGGCGCCGTGGAATTGATGCGTATTGACTCATGTACTACTCACTGTAATTCGATATAACCTAGTGATTTAGTATACTTTTGTTTGTACGAAAATGCAACTGCGCGTTAACTGACACAGCGCTGATACGCAACGCTTATCTGTGTAACTGGGTCACGAGTTGAGCTGCATGCTTACCCGAGAGCAGTGCCAGCGGCACACCACCACCAGGGTGTGTACCACCACCACAATAGAACAACCCCTTGATAGTGGCATCTTGTTGGGTAGGTCGAACAAATGCGCTCGTAATGGTGTTTGATGCCAACCCATAGATTGCCCCACCAGGTGCGCCATACATGCGCTCAAGATCAATAGGCGTGATAATTTTTTGGGTGATGATATGATTGCGCAAATCCGTCAAGCCGTAGTGCTCGAGTTGCGTGGCAATTTGGTCCGCATATGACTCAGCAATCTGTGACCAATCAATCGTCGAATTGCGCGCCGGAGGCACATTCACCAGTACGAAGATGTTCTGGCCGCCAGGCGGGGCGTGATTCGCATCGTACTGCACAGTGTGATTAATATAGATGGTCGGCGTAGGATGTAATTTGCCTGCATCAGTATCAGCGAATTCTGCACGATAGTCCGGCGAAAAGAAAATAGTATGGTGATCAAGCAAATCATAGCGCGTATCAATACCCCACAAAATCACAAACCCGCTACACGATAACTCACGGCGTTTGAGCATACGGGCGCGCTTGCTCCCCCCATCAACGAGCCGTTCGAGCGTGACTTGGGGATCGACATTACTAATCACTGCATCAGCTGGCACAAAATCACCACGCACCGTATGTACGCCAACGACCCGCCCCTTGCGGTGCTCAATACGCGCTACGGGTGTATCGAGTCGGATATCAACGCCAACACGCAGTGCGGCAGCATGCAGGACCTCGGCAATCCGATACATACCGCCACGGGGATAGTAGGCCCCAAGACCAAACTCAGCCCACGCGATGAGATTGAATGTCGCTGGGGTGCGATATGGCGATGAGCCATTGTAGGTGGCAAAGCGATTCATGACTTGTTGGAGTTTGGGGCTAACAAAGAACGACTCGACCGCACGATTCATGGTTCGCATACCATCAAGTTGCCAGGCATCGCGCAGAATGCGCCAATCAAGCATGCTGCGCCAGCCACGAAACACCGAGTACAAAAATGTATCAGCAGTCAGACTCCACATGCGTTCGGCATAGGTCATAAAACGCAAAAAATTGCCGACATCGCCGGGTTCAATCTGTTCGATGCTTTTCAATATCGCTGGGAAGCTCGTCCATGCATCAAATTTCGTGCCATCCTGCCACACATACCGACAGGCTGATTCGAGGGGTACGACGTCAAGTTCGGCGGCAAGCGAGCTGCCCGTCTGTGTGAGCAAATCGTCAATCACCCAGGGCATGGTCAACAACGACGGTCCAATATCCCAGACAAATCCTTGATCACGAATGATGTTGAGTTTGCCACCGACTTGATCACGCGCTTCGATGAGGGTGGTCGGATGGCCTGCAACTGCACAGCGAATTGCCGCAGCCAGACCACCTAACCCGGCACCTACCACCACAACTCGTTGTTTTTGCATAGCACCTCACCGATATCGATCTCTGTTACAGCAATTATAACGAACCCGCACCGATACACGGATACACAATACGCCTGCATGGTACTGAAATGCACCATGCAGGCGTATCTACATCCTAGAGTACCAGCACGTTAGTGGTAGTGGGTATATGTTAAAACTTCAGCGGTTGGCTGGTGACATGCCACCCCCCACAATCATGGCATCGGTAGGTTCTGTTTTCAAATCGATGCGTCATCACCCCTTCGCGCTCGGCGCGTAATTTGATTCGGCGTGCACTAATTACGACTCGTTTGGCCTCTTTGCGATCGCGAAAGCGCTTTTTGCCACTGCTCTTGCACCGTGCATTGTTGGTCGCCGTAAACACGTTCATCATACGCAACATCCTCCTTAAAAAAACACTTCGACAGCACAAATTACTGCCTGATGTAATTATAAAAAGACTACAGAATATTGTCAACATTACGAAATATTGTTATTTTCCATGAATATCATGTGGGTAACTGATTACTTTTATGTAATTCTCATATGAAAATGATATAGTTATACCGTTTATTGGTTCGCAAGGATAACTCATGGGCAGTGAAATTGTCATTATTTTGTTGTTACTCGTGGTGAATGGAATTTTTTCCGGAACAGAGCTAGCCATGGTGTCGGCCCGTCGAGGTCGATTACAACAAAAAGCTGATGATGGCGACGAAGGTGCAAAAACAGCCCTAGCGCTTCAGGATGACCCAAATCGACTCCTGTCCACGGTACAGGTGGGTATTACATTAATTGGCACACTAACTGGTGTATTTGGAGGTGCGAGCATTGCAGATCATCTTGCGCCACAAATCGTCAATTGGCCATATATTGGTCCCTATGCAGAGACTATTGCCCTCGCATCAGTCGTCGTCGTGTTGACCTACTTATCACTGGTGATTGGCGAACTCGTACCAAAGCGTTTAGCACTACAACACGCTGAGTGGATTGCCATGCGCCTGGCCAAGACGATGAGCATCATCTCGCGGATTACCCGACCACTCGTCTGGTTACTGACCTGGTCAACCGAGCTTATTTTGCGGCTTGTGGGTCAGCGTGACTCAGCTAACAGCTCCGTCACCGAAGAAGATATTCGCCAGCTCGTTCGCGAGGGTGCCCAAGATGGTGCGCTTGAACCACACGAGCGCGAAATCTTCGAGAACGTCTTTAGTTTGGGCGATATGAGCGTACGCCAAGTCATGACCCCACGTACCGACGTCTATGCACTTGATGCCAACGCTCGTTTAGGCGATGTGGTTGACGCCCTGCTCGAAAGCGGATTCTCACGGGCGCCCGTCTACGAGGGCAACCTTGATCGCGTGGTTGGTGTGGTCCACGGGCGCGATATTTTGCGGCTGGTGCGTATCGGCGATCTGAATGTCCCCGTACGCGTCGCCATGCGTGAGCCACTGTTTGTTCCCGAGCAAAGCCGTGCCGCCGATACGCTGGCGCTTTTCAAAAAGAAGCAACAACACCTGGCCGTGGTAGTTGGCGAGCTAGGTACCGTTGAGGGAGTGATTACGCTCGAAGATGTCATCGAGGAGATTGTCGGTGATATTGCGGACGAATACGACGATGCTGAGTCACCACACATCGTCAAACGTGAGGATGGGTCGTATCTGGTGGATGGAATTACGCCGATCGATGATGTAGTTAGTCGCACGAGTTTGACGATTCAACTCAAAGAGAATGCGCAATTTGATACGGTTGCCGGTTATCTATTGAGCTTGCTTGGACATATTCCGCATGCCGGTGAATACGTGGTTGTCCAGGATTGGCGACTCGAGGTCATCGACATGGATGGGTTGCGCATCGACAAGATCCTCATCAGCAAAGTACCATCACTCCTTGGTGCGACACATCCTGTGGCATAGTGCGGGCGTAAGCTACATAGAGAGATTTGTGGCATGTCATTGCCATTAGATACAGAGTTAGAGGTATTACCATGCGTGCAATCATTGCAGGTGCCGGGCCAGCCGGGTTCGCAACGGCTAAATGGCTCAACGATCGCGGTTATCAAGTGACCCTTCTTGAAAAGCGCGACGTACCAGGTGGCAAAGTATCAGCATGGCAAGATGCCGATGGTGACTGGGTTGAGAGCGGTTTGCATGTATTCTTTGGCGCATACCACAATTTACTCAATTTTTTGACCGAAGTTGGTTTGCAAGACAGCTTCGACTGGAAGCCAGCCGAGATGGTGTTTGCTTTGCCGGGCGGCAAATACGGCTCTATTGAGTTCGTGCAAGGCTTGCCAGCACCATTTAACGGCTTGCTAGGCGTCGCCAAGAGCGAGTTGATGACCTGGGGCGAGAAGTTAGCCATGGGGCGCGGTTTGATGAAGCCGATCTTTGGCTCACAAGATTATATCGATCAGCAAGCCAATCTCACCTACACTGACTGGCATTTGTCGCACGGCATGGGCCAGAGCACGATTGACAAGGTGATGGATGCCATGGCGCTGGCGCTCAACTTCCAAAAGGCCGACAAAGTCTCGGCCAAGCTGGTGTTGACGGCGTTGTTACACTTTGCCAAAGAGACTGACGCACCCAAGATGGGACTCGTCAAAGGCTCGCCTCACGAGCGCTTGTGGGTGCCGTTGATGAAGCTGCTCCGAGAGCGCGGTGTCGAGATTCGCTTTAATAGCAAAGTCAGCGAGATTATGCACGACAAGACGCAAAACCGCGTCACTGGCGTGCGTCTTGAGGACGGCAGTGTGCTTGAGGCCGATATTTTTATTTCGGCAATGCCGGTCCACAGTTTGCGCAAAGTGATGAGCGATTCAATGCGTGAATTTGCCGAACTTGACAATCTCAAGCATCTCAAAGGGCAGCCCGTCATCACGGTGCAGTTGTACTTTGACAACATGGTGACGGATGTCGACAACTTGATTTTCAGCGCGGGCACACACATCAGCGTCTACGCCGATTTAGCTCGAGTGGCCCCTGATTATCACGCCGGTGGTGGATCAATCATCGAGTTAGTCGTGGCACCAGCCGAGGAGTTGATACGGCGTTCAGATGCGGAGATTATTGACGCCGTGATGCAAGAGTTCATGACGTTGCATCCAGCTGCAACGATGAATAACTTGCGTAAATCACATGTGATTCGTATCCCCAATTCGGTCTATGCGGCACGACCAGGGATTGAGCAGTATCGTCCCGATCAAGCCACACCGATTCCGAATTTCTTTTTGGCAGGCGATTATACCCAACAAGAGTTCATGGCATCCATTGAAGGTTCGATTCGTAGCGCACGCCGGACTATCGCACGTATTGATACGGCGAAGCAGAACGGGACAATCTAATGGCAGGCTGGTGCGCAGCGCTGTCAATGAAGTCAGACGAGGTACAAGATGTCGCTTCCTGAGCGCATCATCCACGGTCGTTACCGTGTGATTTATGCAGTAAATGAACAAGCGGATGTGGTCGTCTCATATTGTCGAGATGACCAAAGTGGAGCATTGGTGTATGTTGCCGAATGGTCACACGTATCAGACACCCTGATTGCTGTGCTTGACCGGATGCAAGGATTACATCATCAAGCGTTGCTTGAGATAGTACAACACGGGCCAGGTGAGCAGGGTGGGTATTATGCGGTATGTCAGGCACCAAGCGGTCGCGATGTGACGCAGACCGTGCAGATGCGCGGCGGGCCACTCATCCAAACCGAGATCTACACGCAACTTTCACGCCTCCTTGACTTGCTGGGTCAACTACACAGTCACACACCACCGTTATATGTTGGCGCGCCAACACCTGCAGATATCATCATCACTGACGATGGTCGGTGGATGTTGATGCCGTTCTGTGTTGGACGCGCCGTCCCAGCCAATCCAACTGCATACATGGCAGGCGAATTGAGTCAAGGGCGGCAGCCGAATGCGGCCAGTGATGTATATGCAATTGCCGCCATCACCTACTTTGCGGCGACAGGCGTACCACCGGTAAGTGCAGCACAACAGGCGACAGGAGCGCAATTCGTAACACCACGCCGGCATAATCCACAACTCAGCGAAATGTTTGAGATGATTTTGCTGCGGGCATTACAAGAGAAAGTCGTCAACCGCTATCAAGGCGTCGCCGAGATGCGCGTATCACTCGATACGATGGATATTCTTGGCAACCGCGAGGTCGGACTCCCCGATGCGGCTACACCACTCAACAAACCTGTCGCTCCGGCGAATGACGTTGCAGAAGGCATGTTGCCTGGTAACTACACTGCAGATACTGTCGCAACGAGTACATCAAACGCAAAAAGCACCCTATCACTGGGGTGTCTGGCGGCCGTGGCGATTGTCCTCACGATTATTGCGATTGCCTTGTGTGTCATCTTGTTGTTGGTATACCCAGGCAGTCCATTGCGGTCGCTGTGGAGCGGCGTATTTCCGTCTTTTAGTGCGGCTGCTACGAGTACCCCTGAGCCAAGCGCTAGCAACGCTATCGTAGCAGCCACACCCACGGCCATTCCTGCATTAGCAAAAAGCAACACACCGATTGATGCTACAAATGTGACGGAATTACAAGCGAGTAGTGTAATTACCAACACATCATTTGGTCCGGTGGCATGGTCGCCAGATGGCCTATTAATTGCTATCTCTGCGGGAGATATTATTACCATTCACGAGCACGAAAACTTTAACGAGCTGGCACGATTACGTGGACACCTCGGTAATGTGACCTCATTATCCTGGTCCCCCGATAGTAAGTATCTAGCGAGTGGTGCAAGTAACGATACCGTCATCCATATCTGGGATGTCAATACAGGCACCGAAGCATACGCACTACGTGGCCACGATGGCTGGATTCGCAACGTATCGTTTAGCCCGGATGGAAGCAAACTCGTGAGCGGTGCAACAGATCTCGAGATTCGCATCTGGGATTTGACGAGCCAGCGTACAATTCACACGCTAACAGGTCATACCGACTTAATTGGTGGTCTAGCCTGGTCGCCCGATAGCAGTCAACTCGCCAGCGCCTCCCGCGATGGCAGTGTGCGCAAATGGCAAGTCGCAGATGGCAGTGCAGTCGCAGACTTTGGCTTTGAGACGCCGGTGAATCCTAACATGCCTGACGGTGAGCGCTATTGGGCCACTGGGTTGATTTGGACGCCCGATGGTGAGCAGCTGATTGTCGGCGCCACAGATGGCAATATTACGATTATTCGTGCAACCAGTGGCGATATCGTGCGCACACTGAGTGGACACGAGAGCTGGGTAACCATCCGCGGGTTACAGCTTTCGACAGATGGGAAAACCCTGTATAGCTCGGGACTTGATGGCCGTATCAACGTGTGGGACATGGCCACAGGGACGAACAATGCACAGTACACCCAACACAAACTTGGCATCTTTGGCATTAGTCTTGACCCACAACAAAATAGACTGATAAGTACCAGTGACCAAGAAGGCAAATTGTTGGTATGGGATTTAAATGCCCAGCAAGTCAGCACGTTGCGCACTGGGCTCGGCATCCCCGTACATGTCTGCTACACCGAGGACGGCACTGTCCAAGCAATTACTGGCTACAACGGTCTCATTCGTCTTACCCAAGATGATGATGACGGCAGTTTGTATGTCAACAGCGTTGAAGGCGTAATGCAAGGAGTAGCGTTTTTGGGTCTCAATCGCTTTGCCTTGATTGCCGCCCAAGATGCTGTCAATCTGTACACCCCTGAATCGCAGACACCTCGCCCGCTTGCTGGGCTCCAAGGTCGGCCACAGGCAATTGTAGCAACGCGCGATGGCAGTTATTTAATTGTGGGGACCAGCACCAATTTGCAAGTCTGGCGTGGTGATAACCCCGCTGATCCTATCAACTTTGCCACCACCTTACAGAACATCGTGTCAATTGATGTAAGTAATGACGGCTCACGCATGGTCGTCCATAGCGTCGGCGAAAAAGCCGGGTACGAGGTGTGGGATCTCAATACCCGTTCACTCATTTTTGCGCAAGCAGAGACCATCGTATCAGCTCATTTATTGGCAAATGCGACGCAGGTGGCGGTGTTACTACCTGATGCAACGATTCAAATCCGTGAACTAGCAAGTAGTAACCCAACGAAGACGATATCGATGGGTGATACCGGCAACGGCTATGTTGAATTGAATAGTATGCCAAACACTGATTTATTGGTTACCGCTGATTTGAATGGGGTTGTGTCGTTCATCGACACCGATGGGCAGACACTGCATCAGGTTGATGCCAATGATGGAATTACATCGATTGCCATTAACAATCAAGGGAGTGAGCTTGCCGTAGGTCGCCGTGATGGGTCGGTCATGCGGTTTGCAGTACCGTAAACCGATACAGATACATTTGTACAGCAGATACGTAGTACATATCAGATACTCGGCGCATCTCCAGCTCCTTACGCTCATACACGCGCTGAAGCCAAACTGTCGCGTCATGCATAGATAAAGAGGATTCCTATGGCAAAATCTAAGCTCATCGTCATCGGTGCAGGCCCTGGTGGTCTCGCAGCGGCCATGCGACTCGCCAAAAGCGGGTATGACGTCCACGTTTACGAGTCAGAACCTATTCCAGGTGGCCGTATGCGCGGATTCAGCAAGGACGGCTATGATTTTGACACGGGTCCGACCATCTTGCAGGTACCACGCGTCTATCATGAGCTTTTTAATGAGTGTGGACTGAAACTCGATGATTATGTCACGTTTAAGCGTGTCAACCCCAATACACGTCTCAAGTTCTGGGACAAGAGTGTGCTTGATTTGACATCCGATCTTGACGCATTCAAAGCACAACTGGCGCAGTGGCGCAGTGATCTGCCCGAGGCATTTGAGCGTTGGTATACCGAGCATGTCCGCAAAAACGTCGTAGGCTATGGGCCGTACTTGGGCACGCCGGTGCGATCGATTTTGGGCTATCTCAAGCCCGACGAAATCCTCAAAGCCTTGAGCTTCCGCCCATGGGAGACGTTATACGATCACTTTTGGAACTTCTTCAAAGATGAGCGGCTTGTGTATGCTTTGAGTTACCCCTCAAAGTACCTTGGCATGCACCCCTCCAAATGTGCGAGTGTCTTTAGTTTGGTGGCATGGCTCGAGTTCAACGACGGCATTTGGCACCCCGCAGGTGGGTTCCGTGCGTTATCACGTGGCATGGCCAAGGCTGCCAGCGATTTGGGGGTTACCATCCACTACAACACGCCAGTGGCACAGGTGCTCACCAGCCAGAACCGCGTGCGTGGTGTCCAACTCGAGAACGGCCGCGAAGTCGCTGCCGATATCGTCTTAACCAATGCAGACTTTGGCTATGCGCTCAATCATATTTTGACACCGGAGCAACGCGGGCCATACACGGTCAAAAAGCTGAACAAGATGCGCTTCTCGTGCTCGACGTTCATGCTCTACTTGGGGGTCGACAAAGTCTATCCCAATGCGCCGCATCACCAGTTATACTTGTCGGAGCACATCCGCTCCAAAGAGCCGCCACACGTCGATGATTCGGCCCTTGATGACACCGACCCATCGTTCTACGTCTGTAATCCGACCATCATCGACCCAGGCAACGCCCCCGAGGGCCATAGCACGTTGTATGTGCTTGTGCCAATCCCTAATACCAGCCACAAGGTTGATTGGGCGGCCAACCAGCAGCGCTACCGCGATTTAATCGTCAAGCGCATGGCCGAGTTGGGGTATGACGACGTCGCTGATCACATTGTCAGCGAAACCTGCTTTGTGGCGGAGACGTGGCAAGACGACTACCGCACCCACATGGGCGCCGTGTTCAACTTGGGGCACGACTGGGGCCAACTCGGGCCATTCCGGCCACACATTCGGGCCGACTGGTTGCCAGGGTTGTACTTTGTGGGTGGAGCAGTTCATCCGGGCAGTGGCCTGTTGACGATTCTCGAGTCGGCCAAGAGCTCAGTGCACTTCATTGGCGAGGATTATCCGGTATAGGGTAAGATTATGACTCTTGGTGCATCTCGTAGATGCGCCAAGAGTCACACAGACCAACATCAAGGTACAATAAAGCGTTTATCAAATATTCTTACACCGGTTAGCATAATTTCCATGTCTGCAATGAGATCACGCCCGGTATTGATTTGTAGGATTCCGCCACTAAACCGCACTTCACCACGCTTGCCTGAAAAAGGACTTGTGCCGATATAGACAAAAGCTTGATTGCCACTTTGCCCAGTATACGCGTCAATTGCAGATAGATCAATACTATCACCAGACGTGCCATTAAAATCACTTATAACATCACGGCCAGAGGATCCCACTTTGGAATCAAGCAATGCTATATAAATAAATCGATCTTTACCTATACCGCCAGTCATGACATCTCTACCAAGTCCGCCAGTCAATGCATCATTCCCTCTAGCACCATCGAGTAGATTGACAGCCGCATTACCAATGACCGTATCATTTGCAGAACTGCCCACA
The DNA here is from genome assembly GCA_046300655.1 of Chloroflexota bacterium. Taxonomy (GTDB): domain Bacteria; phylum Chloroflexota; class Chloroflexia; order Chloroflexales; family Roseiflexaceae; genus UBA965. The sequence goes on from JBKCLM010000045.1 coordinate 60,703, forward strand.
ATGTTTTCAATATTGCGAATGACATCAGTGCCAATATTGACACCAGTCGCACGTTGTGACTGTAAATTTACCGTGACAGACGACGTAGTAGATACGTTGTATGTATCGTCTCCCGCCCCTCCGTCGAATGTATCATTCCCTGCACCTGCAATTAATACGTCATTCCCTTGGCCACCCAGCAACGTATCATTACCAGCAGATCCATCCACAGTATCATTTCCAGCATCACCATCGATAGTATCATCACTCTCACCACCAGACAACTGATTGGCAATTGCATTACCGATCAGTGTATCAGATGCAGAACTACCCACGACATTTTCAATGTTACGAATGTCATCGGTACCTATATCGACACCAGTCGCACGTTGTGACTGTAAATTTACCGTGACAGACGACGTAGTAGATACGTTGTATGTATCGTCTCCCGCCCCTCCGTCGAATGTATCATTCCCTGCACCTGCAATTAATACGTCATTCCCTTGACCACCCAGCAACGTATCGTTGCCTATATCACCGTCGACAACATCATTCCCACCAGCACCATCGAGTAGATCGGCGTTTGGACTGCCATTTAATTCTTCATTCGTATCATCACCAATTATTGATAATCCAGCAATAACAACCTCTTGGTCACCATCAGCAAAACGTAGCACATTTACATCAACAATTGTATCTACACCATCTGGACTGCCTGTACGCAGATCAGTCACGGTAAATGTGTTGTATGCCAGTTCTACAATCAGATAATCTATTGCATTACCAGAGAACATTGCAACATCACGACCATCACCACCATTTATGCTATCATTCCCACCATTCCCTTGAAATATATCAGACGATATGCTCCCAGTAAACGTGTCACCACCTGAACCACCATAACATTCTCTCGCAGTACAATCAATAATACCCGATGTTACAGTACTTGCATCAACTTTTGTTCCAATGGTAATTAACTTTCCACCAGGTGGCATATTATCATTTGCCACAATGATATCCTCGGCTGATATAAACTCCACGTTGGTAACACCTGACATATTAAGTCCCCAGCCGGCACGTAATTGATCGTATCCTTCACCTCCATCAAGCACTGTTGGAAAATCAGGATATACTCTCCTATTATAAGAAAAGACATCATCTCCATTTCCAAGTATCACCGACGCGGCTGTACCGATTACTGTGTCATTTCCACTACCTGCATCAATACTACCCAGTCGCGTTTGAAAATTTATATAGTCGTGCCCATCACCGCCAAATATTGTTGCAGAATACCAGTATGCATTGTCCCCTGGACTAATCGAGTCATCTCCATCCTCACCATAGACGGTGTCATTGCCAATATTTGTTCTGATAGTATCGTTGCCATTTCCACCATAGATGGTATCACCGATAACTTCAGGATTTGGAATAGATGTAGCCGTAGGTTCTACTCGTGGTGATTGTAAAACAGCAGTTTCAGCTATTTGATTAGACCGATAGCCACCATAGTCACCTTCGATATCATCATCTCCTTCACCACCATAAATGGTATCACCACCAGCACCACCAGATATAGTATCTGCACCACCACGACCTTCGATATAATCATTACCACTACGACCATTTATGGTGTCAGATGAATTTGTTCCGATAAGGCGATCGTTTCCTTCACCTCCGGTAAGGGTAGCAGCCAACACAACCTGACTCAAACCAGTAATTATGAGAAGAATCAGGCTGATCAAAATGACACGTGTTTTGCTCAATCTATGGAATACAACATTCATGATAACCCTCCTTGTAAATAACAATCTATCATCATCAAGAAGGATTATTTTTGTAATTTTTTACGAGTTTGTTGAGAGCGGCATTATCATCCGCAGTAAATCATATCTGTTTTTGGTAGATGATACAGTCTACATTTTCTACCGGAGTACGGTACCGCGGGCAGTATACTCGACGATGTAGCGCTTCATCTTGTCGCGAAAGAACCCATCGGTGAGCACCTCAGTACACGGGTAATTATTACCAGCCACCCAGCCTTCGCGGTACATGTAGCCGAGACAGCGCTCAGTGGGGTTATTATCGGGCTGATTGGTATGCCACAGAAAAAACCTACGTTGCACGAGACTGCCTTTTTCGGGGCCATTGGTCCAACGCCACTCGCCACGCTTGGCCAAGTCGTGGCCACCCAGCCACGCCCCAGTTGCATCGACGGCAGGGATCTTACTCTGTAACATCATCGTCCGCACACACCAGTCTTCGGCACCATTGGTGATGGTGGCCAAATAACCTTTGACACCTTTATACTTGCGTTGTGAGGCTAATTGATCGGCCTGGAACCATGTTAAATTCTCCCAATGCACCACGATTTCATAGCGATGTGTAATCCCATTACTCTCACGCCAGACACACCCACCTTTGGGGTTAAATGCGCGGGCACTTGCTTGTGTTGTTTCAGGGACGACTGCCACGCCTATGCCAATCAACAGGGCCAACACCAGCATGATACATCGCAATCGACGCATGGCCGGCCTCCTTTTCTCGCACATATCACTACACATGATTATGATGCATCAGAACCACGTTTTGTTCCATATCTACGCCTGCTGCATCAGTACCACATCCACCAGTGAATCGGTATATAACAGGGGCGTGGTGCTAAATCGGCGGAACCAAGTGGCCTGGCGCCGCGCAAATGCATGCGTATTAAACTTGATGCGCTGCCGCACCGCATCAAGTGACTGCTCACCAGCAAACCATGGGCCAAACTCGCGGTAGCCGATACCTGACATGGCCGGCAAGGCCCAATCATACCCCGCTACCACCAACCGCGACACCTCATCGACCAAGCCCGACTCCATCATGGCGTCCACTCGCTGATCGATGCGTGCATACAACGTCGGTGTATCAGCCTGAATCCAATAGACGTGCGGGCGAAAGGTAAGTGCACTCGTCTGACGCAACGCCGAAAACGGCTGCCCCGTGCTGATACACACCTCAAGCGCACGAATCACGCGCCGCACGTTGGTCGCATGAATCGTGGCAGCTGCCACCGGATCAAGCGCTTGTAAGCGGGCATACAAGAGAGCGCCACCATCACGGGCAGCCTCGGCCTCAAGCGCCGCCCGTAACTCATCATTAGGCGGCAACTCGGGGATGGTCCAGCCCTCAAGCAAAGCAGCCAAATACTGGCCCGTGCCACCAACCACCAACACCCGTTTCCCACGCGCATGGATGTCGTTGATTAATGCCAGTGCCGCATCGCGATATTGGGCGAGCGTAAATGTTTGATCCGGATCAACCACATCAAGCAGATGATGGGGTATCGCTGCTTGCTCAATCGCCGTGGCCTTGGCAGTACCGATATCCATCTGGCGATAAATTTGGCGTGAATCAGCCGAGATAATCTCCGCATCCATGGTGGTCGCCAACTGTATCGACTGGGCGGTTTTACCGACGGCCGTCTGACCAATCACAAAATACACCGATGGTAAATCAGTCATGTGCGGCACTCTCAATTATCTGCGCGCGGCGTTCAAACTGCGCACGTGGCATCATCAACACGCGCTGACAGTGCAGGCAACGCACCCCGATATCGGCGCCAACGCGCGTGACCTGCCAGTCGTTCGCACCACACGCATGTGGTTTGGGGAGTCGGACGCGCAGATTAATCTGTATTTGGTGGGGTTGAATGGGCATCGCGCCACAACTCCTCGGTGTGGCCATTGAGATGACCATCAGCAACGAATAATTCATCGACACGCTGGCGGTAGCGCGCATTAATCTCACGCAATGCCGCCTCAGCATCAAGATTATGCTGTGTTGCAGTCACCGCAAGCGCAAACAGCTGTTCCCCCAGCTCCGCCAGAGTAGGAGCATGAGACGGAGCACCGACGACCTGCATGCCGTAGCGCTTTGATTTGTTGATAAGTGCACCAGTTGCGGTCAATGCAGGCAGCGCCAGTGGCACACCCGCCAGTGGGCTGCGTGGTTTATCCGTCTGTACTGATTCTTTTTGTTTGATTTTGTACCAGTTATTCAGTACCGTCTCGGTATCTTGGGCAACCGTATCGCCAAAAACATGCGGGTGCCGGCGAATAAACTTGGCGGAGACTTGGGCATAGACATCGGCCATGCGAAAGCGGCCAGCTTGGCGGGCCATCTCGGCTTGCATCAGCAGATTCAACAGCACATCGCCCAACTCCTCGACCAAACTGGCATCATCGCCGCGATCAAGGGCGTCAATGGCCTCATAGGTCTCTTCGAGCAGGGTACGGCGGAGCGACTGTGGCGTTTGTTCGTGATCCCACGGGCAGCCACCTGGCCCAAGCAGGCGCATGATGATATAGGCAATTCCGTCGGGCGTGCGGTGATTATCGAGCGCATCAAGGGCCGGCAAATAGATCGTTACCGGCCACTGCTGCCAATCAGCCATCGCATCGAGGCGTATCCATGACACCTGATTATCACTGGTAATCACGGCGACCTGGTGTGCATCCGCATAGGCGTCGCTGAGTTGTGAGACCACATGCCGAGCCATATCACCGTCATGCACATGACACACCCATGCGCTTTGATGGGGGCGCACCGGCAATGGCAGGAGTTGTGGTAGGTACGATTGTTGCAGTTGCATCGTTGACCAGGCCACACGATTATCGGGGGCGGGCAAAAACGCCAGTGCATCGCAAACTTGCGTCGCCCCACTCGTGTCACCGACCAAGGGCGCCCATGCATCGAGGGGGAATGGCGCCGCATGCACCACACAGCGGTCAGGTACCTGTCGCACGAGTGACTGGACCGTCATATCACCCCAGCGTGGATGCCCAGGCACCGCATAGAGCAGATCACACTCGGCTGATGTTAGTACATCGATGACCCGTTGCACGCCATCGGGCTGGCGCAGGATATCATCAAACGCCTGATAATCGCGCGTCAACTGCGCTACAGCTGGGTGATTTGCCGTACGGAAGAACACCAGTGGCGTCTGCTGCACGAGTGCAGCGACGCCACTATCGAGGTGTGCAGATGTACCAAGCCCCACAATGTGAATCATGGTCAATCCTTTGGGCTATGCTCCGTCCTTACGGCGCAGGGGTTGGCTCGAGTTCGATGCCGGCCGTCGGCACGGCCACAACTGCAGTTGGTTGAACGACGATGCGCTCTTCGGTAACGCCCTTGGTGCGCTCCTCGTCAATCAAAACCTGTAGCGCTTCGTAGCGACGTTGTTCGAGGAGTGACGGCAAGCGGACTTCGATTTCGTTGGGGATTGTGGCCGGATCAAGCAATGAGCGCTCCTCACGACCAAGCACCTTAATGACGTGGAAGCCGAAGTCAGTCTTGACGGGCGTTTGGGTATACTCACCCACCTTCAGATCATCAAACACGGCCTTGTCGAATTCAGCCACGTAGTAGCCACGGCCAGTCCACTCGTAGATACCCTCGTTGTCCTTGCTGCCTGGGTCAGTTGAGAACTCAGCCGCCAACGTACCGAACTCTTTGCCCTCTTTGAGCAACTCAATCACGCGAACAGCGGTGGCTTCGTCCTCAACCAAGATGTGCTGGACGCGCGCCTGAAGCTCTTTGCTTTGGGACTGCTCTTCGAGATCCGCTTGAATCTCGGCGCGGACGGTGGCCTCATCAACTAATGTTGCAGCCAGCTTATTTTGAAGTACAAAGTACTCGACAAATCCCAAAAAGTCTGGGTCAGCGGCATTTTCATAACCGAGCTGATCGCTAATCACCACATCAAACTCATCTGAACCGCTCTGCGATACTGCCGTGCGGAAATCCTCAAGTTGCTTATCAACGGCGGCTTTGTCAGCAGTGATGCTCTTATCCTTGGCAATGCTCATGATGACATGTTGCACGACGAACTGCTCAATCACGTAATCGTCTAACTCAGGCTTGGTCGGCATCTGCGTGACATTTGGATTTTTGCGCAAGCCGATTTCGATACGGCTGACACGATCATCGAGTTCAGTGCGTGAAAGCACGTAATCATTGACTTTGGCAGGTGGGGCAGCAAACCACGTCTCAAGTGGATTGGTACAAGCAACCAACACCACAGCGAGCAATAACAACAGCAACGAACGCAGTAACAAACGCATGCCAACTCTCTTTCATCGTGCACAATACGCTGATTGTACGTATAGTATGTATCTCCGCGGTTTCGATGCAATATCGATGAAGAAGAGCAAAACCGCAACCAACACTTAGCACATCACCGCCTAATCGTCGTCACCATCAGTATCAAGTGACAAGACGGCCATAAACGCCTCTTGAGGAATTTCGACATTCCCCACCATCTTCATGCGCTTCTTGCCCTCTTTTTGCTTTTCGAGCAACTTACGCTTACGCGAGATATCGCCACCATAACACTTGGCAAGCACGTCTTTGCGCATCGCGCGAATCGACTCGCGGGCGATGACTTTGCTGCCGACCGCAGCCTGCAACGGCACCTCAAACATCTGCCGTGGGATGAGTTTGCGCAGTCGCTCGACCAACTGTCGCCCCTGGTGATAGGCGCTATCCTTGTGGACAATCAACGATAATGCGTCAACTGGCTGGTGATTGACCAAAATATCGAGCTTAACGAGGTCTGACTCTTGGTAGCCCGACAAAGTGTAGTCGAGCGACGCATATCCTTGGGTGCGCGACTTGAGTTGATCATAAAAGTCGACCACAATCTCGTTGAGTGGGATCAGGTACTTGAGCGATACGCGCTGTGGATCGAGATGATCCATGGCTTGGAATGTACCACGCTTACCCGTCACCAACTCCATCACCGTACCGATATACTTAGTCGGGACAATCACAGTAATCGCCATCACCGGCTCTTCGATGGCCGAGATTTGGCCTTGCTCGGGCATCTCCGACGGGTTTGACACGCTAATGATATCGCCGGTCTGAAGCATCACGTTGTACTCCACCGACGGGGCCGTAATCAGCAATGTCAAGTCATACTCACGCTCGAGGCGCTCACGAACAATCTCCATGTGGAGCAAGCCCAAAAAGCCACAACGGAAGCCGAACCCGAGGGCGGCGGACTTCTCGGGGCTAAAGGTCAATGCTGCGTCATTCAGCGCCAACTTCTCGAGTGCCTCGCGCAACTCGGTATATTGATTGGACTCGACTGGATACAACCCAGCAAACACCACCGGCTTGGCATGGCGATAACCCGGCAACACCTCGGTCGCCGGATTATTGGTCAACGTCACGGTATCACCGACTTGTACATCGCCGATTTGCTTAAGCCCGGTAGCGATATAGCCGACCTCGCCTGGCCCGAGTGAATCAACTGGTACCATGGTCGGGTGGAAGTAGCCAATCTCGAGCACATCAGCATCAACAGTCGAGGTCATAAAGCGCACTTTTGAGTTGCCGCGCAGCTCGCCCTCAATCACACGCACATAGGCGATTACGCCCTTGTAGACATCATAATGTGAGTCAAAAATAAGGGCTCGCACAGGTTTATCGGGGTCACCCTGCGGATGAGGAACCCGCGCTACCACGGCATCGAGAATTTCTTTGATACCAATGCCGTTCTTGGCCGACGCGCGCAACACGTCCTCGGCAGGTACGCCCAAAATACGCTCCACCTCAGCAGCAACAAACTCCGGGTGGGCACCGGGTAGATCGATTTTGTTGAGGACGGGGATAATCTCGAGGTCGTGTTCCATGGCCAAATAGACATTGGCGAGGGTTTGGGCCTCAACCCCTTGGGCGGCGTCAACCACTAAGATAGCACCCTCGCAGGCAGCAAGCGCACGCGAGACTTCGTAGGTGAAATCGACGTGACCAGGGCAGTCAATCAGGTTTAGCTCATAAACCTGTCCATCCGATGCGGTGTAGTCCATGCGCACCGCTTTAGCTTTGATGGTAATGCCCTTTTCGCGCTCGAGGTCCATGCCGTCAAGGAGCTGGTCGCGCCGTTCGCGGTCAGTAACCGTACCAGTTACCTCGAGGAAGCGATCCGAAAGGGTTGTTTTGCCGTGGTCAATATGTGCAATAATGCTAAAATTCCGAATCAACTTCCGATCGCGCATGCTCGCAAACCTCTCGCCGTATGATTCAACATTCAGACAATCATTTGTTAACAAATGCTTATTGAAATCACGGTATAATAACGCAACTTGATAGACAACAATGCGTTAAACGCAAATGCTTGTTTCAGTATATCATATTGATATTCGTACGGTGCGCCAAACACATAAAGGGGGGGTCATGCGCCAACGGTATTCACGCCAATTACAAAACGTCCATGACGACTTGTTACGTATCGGTAGTCGTGTCGAGCACGGTCTCGCAGACGCCCTCACTGCGCTCAAAAACGCCGACGCTGATTTGGCAGCCCAAGTCGTTGCCGGTGATCGCGAAATCGATCGCACACACCAGGCCATCGACGAGCAAATCCTCGAATTGATTGCCACCCAACAACCAGTCGCACGCGAGTTGCGCACCCTCTTGGCCTCAAGTGCCATTGCCAGTGAGCTCGAGCGCGCCGGTGACTACGCCAAGGGCATCGCCAAACGTGCCACACGGCTGTTGCGACAAACTCCGATTGTCAGCGCACCAGCTGGCATTATCACCATGGGTAATTTGGCCCACGAGATGCTCTTGCACAGCATCGACGCCTACGTCAACCGTGACATGGATATCGCCCGCAAATTGGCAGTCAGTGACGCAAAAGTCGATGCCCTCGAGGATGAACTCAACGCTACTTTGATCGCCATGATGCGCAACGATCCAGCCACCATCGAGAGTGGGTTGATTCTCATCGAGATTACCCACATGCTCGAGCGCTTGGCTGACCGCACCACTAATATCGGCGAGCGCGTTATCTTCATGGTCAGCAACACCGCCGAAGAGCTCAACGACTAATCGACTGGTTGACCAGCTTGGGTATAATAAGAGGGAGACGCACTGCGTCCCCCTCTTTTTGTGTAAAGCATACGAGCACGACTATGAATATTACCCAGCAGCTGTCACAAGAGTTCCCATCGTTTACTCTGCACAAGTGGTACACCCAGTTCCGCGAACTCAAGGCAGAGCAACCCGATGCAGTGCTCTTCTATCGCCTTGGTGATTTTTATGAGGCGTTCGACGATGATGCCAAACTCATCGCCGATTTGCTCGATGTCACCCTCACCTACAAAGACTTTGCCACCGACAAAAACGGCCAAAAACAACGCTGCCCGATGGCCGGCATGCCATACCACGCCATCGAATCATACGTCGCCAAACTAGTCACAGCCGGCTATCGCATCGCCATTGCCGAGCAAATTAGTGAGACAGCGTCAAGCAAAAGCGACACACGCCCACGTTCCGTATTCGCTGGCGGCATCGCCCCCAATAGTGCTGCCAAAGGCATGGTCGAACGCCAAATCGTGCGTATTGTCACGCCAGGCACCGTCGTCGACGGCAGTTTGCTCAACGCCAGCACCAACAACTACATCGTCGCTATCATCGCTGATGGTGACGCCGTAGGACTTGCATATGCTGATCTGAGCACCGGCGAGTTCGCCTGTTGCGAAATGCGCGGCGTCATGGCGCACCAACAATCGCACAGCGAGTTGGCCCGACTCAACGCTGCCGAGGTTCTTGTCAGTAGCGAGTCAAAACAACGCCTACCCGGACTTGACCCCAAAGCCGCCGGGCTCAGTAGTGACCTCGAATTCATGACCAAAGAAGAGCGCGAGATGCTCTTGCCGCACGAGCGCGTCGCCCGACGCGTCGAACGCGAAAGCGCCGCCCGCTGGGCCCACGGCCACATCACCAATGTGCCGGCTTGGCGCTGGGATCTCAAAACCGCCGCCGAGGCGATATTGCGTCATTTTACGATGACCAACCTTGCCGGCTTGGGGCTTACCGACCGCCCACTAGCAGTCCGTGCCGCCGGTGCACTCCTCCAATATGCCCAAGAGACCCAACAAACGACACCGGCGCAACTCAATCAGTTGCATGCGTATACACCAGGCGCCGTCATGTTTCTTGACCCACAAACCCGGCGCAACCTCGAGTTGCTCGACGGCGTGAGTGGCGCCAAAGGATCGCTTGTCGGTGTGCTCGACCTGACCCGCACCCCCATGGGCGCCCGTCTGTTGCGACGTTGGATTGCCCAACCCCTGCTCGATACATTGGCCATTGAGCAACGACTAACCGACGTCGAGCACTTCGTCAAACTTACCATGACGCGCAACGCCATCCGCGAGGCCCTCCGCGGTATCGGCGACATGGAACGCACTGTCAACCGCATGCTCCAAGGCGTCTCAGTGACGACCCCACGTGACATGGTGCGCTTGCGCGATGCGTTACGTCAACTCCCAACTATCAATACCGCCCTCGCCAAAACGCACACCGGCAGCATGCCGATTATCAGCGACGATGATTTGTTTGCCGAACCGCCACCGGCGCCGACACCAACGGTCATCGACGTATGTGACGACATCTTGGCCTATATTGAGCAAGCAATCGATAACGAGCCGCCGGCGTTGCTCGGCGCCTCAAATTACCTACGCGACGACGACGTGCCACGCCGCGTCATCCGACCGGGTTTTGTGGCCGAGATGGATCAGATTGTCGATGCCAGCCGTGATGCCCAACGTTGGATAACTGCACTCGAGGCGAGCGAGCAGCAACGCACCGGTATTAAGTCACTCAAAGTCGACTACAACAAGGTGTTCGGCTATTACATCGAGGTCTCCAAAGCGCAAGTCGCCTTGGTGCCATCGCACTACATCCGCAAACAGACATTATCAACGGGCGAGCGCTACTACACCGACGAACTCAAGACTTACGAAGATATCGTGATTAACGCCCAAGAGCGACTCAACGACCTCGAACGCCAGGCATTCTTTGGGATTGTGGCGCATGTGGCGAGTCTTGCTGGTCGCCTAGTAGACGTCGCTCGCACCTTGGCGCATCTTGATGTGGTCACGACGTTGGCCGAGGTGGCCGTCAACCAGCGCTACGTGCGCCCACATCTGGTCAATGAGCCGCGCCTGACGATTGTCGCTGGGCGCCACCCAGTGGTCGAGCAACATCGGAGCGGGCAATTTATCCCCAACTCGCTGACGCTCGATGCCAATCGTCAAATCGCCATCATCACCGGTGCCAACATGACCGGCAAAAGTACCGTCATGCGCCAGATGGCCTTGATTGTACTGATGGCGCAAATCGGCTCATTTGTGCCGGCCGAGCATGCCGAGATAGGCCTCGTCGATCGCATCTTTACCCGCATCGGCGCCCAAGACGACATCGCCACCGGCCAGAGTACGTTTATGGTGGAGATGACCGAGACAGCGGCGATTTTGGCGCAATGCACGCCCCAGAGCCTGATTATTTTGGACGAAGTCGGGCGTGGCACCAGTACCTACGACGGTATGGCAATCGCTCAAGCACTCGTCGAGTACCTGCACAACGACCCGCGCATGCGCTGTCGCACCTTGTTTGCCACGCACTACCATGAGCTAACCCAACTCGACCAAAGCTTACCGCGCCTCATCAATCTGCACATGGCGGCAATGGAGCACAAGGGCGAAGTGGTCTTTTTGCATGAGCTCCGCCCCGGCGGCGCCGATCGCTCCTACGGCATTCATGTGGCCCAAATCGCTGGTATCCCGCGCACGGTAACCAAACGCGCCGGTGACCTGCTCCGCCAGTTCGAGCAAGGACATGTTTCCACCAAACTGCCAGTACAACAGTCGTCGTTATTTGACGCACCTGCGCCCCCTGCTGAGCCACACCCAGTCGTCGAAGCATTGCGCCAGCTCAACCCCAACGAACTGACTCCCATCGAGGCGCTGACGCACTTATATGCCCTTGTCAAACAGGCGCACGACGAATGAACTGCGTCGCGCAAGGGAGTGCCAACGTCAGCCAGATTGCACCCGGGCACTGGCGCTTGCAGGTGAATGGTACGGCGCAACAGTACTGCAACGCCCAACTTGATGATTACCATCACCTACCACGTCGCGCGTTCCCGTGGCATCCGCCGGTGCGCCTTTCG
>JBKCLM010000046.1:0-3553 GCA_046300655.1 Chloroflexota bacterium
CGCCTATACGCTCGCCGTTGAAATACAGTCACGATCATGTCAGCGCGTCTTTGTACATCATGACGCCATGATGAGCAATTGGCAGGACGCATGTAAGCCACTCATAGACCAGATTGCGACAGATGGTCTACCGCACACAGTGGTCGCACAAATCAATGCCTACATGCACATGCTGCGACATACGAAGCCTGCTGAACCAACTATTTCGGCACCAGTACGCCAACTTGCCATCACACAACTTGCCGAAGATGTCTATACAGCAATCCAGCAACCAATCATCGATCCGGCTGTTATTGCAACTCTCCAACAGCGTCTTCTTGATGAACTCGCAGATCCACAATACGCCCATGACATCGGTCAGTATGGTGTCGTGTTCAATGATGTCTTTCTCGATCCCGAGGCACGTATTCGCACGTTACACCTCGAACATGTCGATGCAATGCATCGTCAACATAGCGAACTCAGTACCAAAATGCGCCTGCTCCACGAGGAGCACAGCAAAAAAATGACTGAAGTTTATGAACAGCACGGCAGATACATTGAGCACCAAAGTATGATGTTTGCCGAAACACTCGCCAAGCATGAACAACAGATCAGCCACATGCGAGCCACATTTGAACAAGAGATTCAGTATCTCAATACCAGAATCACTACCATGCAAACCGAGATTGACTGGCGCGCTGATGTAACCGAACAACAACAACACACGCTCAATAAACTCGGTTGGGCCATCCGCATCCTATCAGTAACCGAACGAATAGCACGCCTCTGGCGCAAAATCTAAAAACGCCAGGATGATGCATCCTGGCGTCACACAACGATATACCTCAATAGTCAATCAGTGCTTTAATGCTGCAACTACCTGATCAGCAATGAACGCCACATCATCTGCATCAATCGCCAAGCCAGTAGGCAAACAAAACACCTCTTGCACCAATTGTTCTGACATCGGCACCTGCGGCTGATAGCCAAACTGTCGATGTGTCAGATGATAAAAGTACTTGCGCGCAAAGATGTCGTGCACTTTGAGGGAGTCAATAATGGCATCACGTTTGGGATGCCGACAAACCACATACGAGTAATTGGTAAATGGCCCAATCTCCTGCACAACCTCATACCCTAATCGTTGATTGATGAGCATACGATAACGCTCGTAATTCGCCTTGTAATGGGTAATCAACTCACGAATATGATTAAGATTCGACAGCGCCATGGCCGCATGGATTTCGGAGAGCTTAGCATTCGTGCCATAGCTGTAAAGCCCTTGTTCCTCATCAGCTGGGCAGAACGGTACAAAATCACCTTCAGAACTTTTGGGTTTCACTGAATGGTATGTCAGGTAATTAAAATTGCGCAGTTGTCGCAACCGCAACGCAAGTTGTGCATCATTCGTTGCGACTAACCCACCCTCAAACCCATTAACTAACTTCGTGGCATGCAGGCTAAACACCTCAGCATCACCATAGATTTGACACGACGTACCGAACGTATGCGCACTGTCATAAAACACTTTAAGGTTATGGGCGGTGGCAATCTCAAACAATGCTGGATCGATGTCCATCCCACCATATAAATTCACCGGCATAATCGCCGTCACATGCAATTGCTTGGCTCGACAATCAGCCAAAATCTGGCGAAGATGATTGAGGTCTATTTTGAAATGCGCAGTCACATCCACAAACAGCGGTCGTAGGCCAGCCCGCAAAATCGCCGTGGTTGTCGCGATAAATGTATATGATGGAGAAATTACATATGAATGGCGCGGCAGCGTCGACAACAAGAGCTCAAGTGCCACCGTTGCATTACTCAATGCAACCACATGGGCTGCACCACTTACTTCACTGGCTTTCGCCTCAAGCAATTGCGCATACTTGCCATTATTCGTTAACACACCAAGTGCAAAAATATCATCAACGTATGACTGAAACTCACGTTGATCAAAGACACTAGGACGTCCAACAAAATATGGCATACCAACCACCTTACATTACCCAGCATTGGCTGAATTGTACCACACTAGATGTGCTGACCATGTTTGGCATCGTAAACCATCCGAAGCGTCGCATAGTGCATTTTGGCCCGATTCGCCGGGTTACTATTCATCCCCTGAAGATTAATACGATATACAGAAAGTGACTCGGGAATGAACCCGATTTTGTGCGTACGTGCAATATTCAAGTAGAGTGGGTAATCCATAAAAAGATACTCGAAAGGAGGTTCTGAGTATGCTTCAAAATTGAGATAACGCAAATAAATATCCGTCCTCGTCAAAAAAGCACACGTCTGAATAAAACTATGCGTAAGCAACTCATCCAAAATATGCCCTTCAGGTATATCTGTTGAATACCCTCGTCCTGTATTACGACCTATGGTTCGCCAGTAATCAAAGATAAACCGATCATCCTCTGTTATGTAATGATCGATGTCTGTATGTACCGCCGCATAATCTGGATGAGTATCAAGGAACTGCACGGTTTTCTGCAAAAATCCTGGTTTAAAGTAGTCATCGCCCTCTAACAGCATGCAATAACGCCCCAAGATAGGTTGTGCAAGAATATTATGACCACTTGCAATAGCCCCTATGTTCTTGGGATTCTCAATTAATGTTGCATGAATATGTGGCGGCAATGCATCAATCAACGTCCTCACCACATCCCCCGACCCATCAGGACTCGCATCATTTAACAAATACCACTGCACTGAGATAGCTGGATCCTGCAATGCCATCCCTGCAAAGAGTTGTGGCAAGTATGCTTTATGGTTATAGACAAGCGTCAATATTGTGACGTCATATGACTGCATAGTTCGCACCTCTTATGTGTTCGAAATCACTATAACACACGCAAAATATGCGATGTACGACCAGACATCCTGCGCAACATCACTATAATGTATGTACACACATCACGTCTATCACATCGAAAGTGACCCTGCATGGAAAGCCAAACACGTGCCATAGATGCAGAATTAAATCCTATTGACCGATCAATAGGATGTTGCATCAATCACACTGCGAATTTCATCCACCAACAATACGATTCACAGACATATTGACAATCCATTCTATGTCACTCATTATCTCGAGCAAACATATCAATACCGTAGCTGATTCCATCCAATAATCACCCCAAAGGAGCACCTGCATGCCCACACTCACCGACATTTTTGCCTATGTTGAGGCCCACCGCGACGAATCGATTAATCGCCTTATCGAGTACGTCAGCCGCCCCAGCATTAGTGCCCATGGCATCGGCATCGGCGAGACGGCCGAGTGGTTGACCAATTATCTACGCGATCTTGGGTTCGACACCGTGGCCTATCCAACCAAAGGCTGGCCGATGGTCGTCGGGCGTCACCACCACAAACCTGGCAAACCGACCATTCTCTTTTATGGGCACTACGACGTCCAACCACCCGACCCCCTTGAGGCCTGGATCTCACCACCCTTCGAGCCAACTATCCGCAATGGGCGCATCTATGGGCGTGGCGCCGGCGACAACAAAGGCCAACACTTTGCACAACTCCTGGCCATTGAGTCGTATCTTAAGGTCGT
>JBKCLM010000047.1:0-3879 GCA_046300655.1 Chloroflexota bacterium
CGGGTTCTCCACCACCAACTTGCTCTTCCACTCGGGCTTGAGCAAATCAGCTAAACTCTGCGGTGGCTCGAGCCCGGCCGCCTCAAGGGCGGCTTTGTCGTAATTAATCAGCACATAGCCGAAGTCAATCGGCACCAGTGGTCCGCTGTTGTCGGCTGTTGCCTCGGCGCGGAACGTGACAGTTGGGGCATACGCCACAAAGATGTCAGCCTCGATAGCTCGACTCAAGAACGTGTTATCAACACCGAACAATACATCCGCTTGGGGCGCATCCTTGGTCAAAATCGCCTTGTTGAGCGTTGACCCAGCATCACCAGCATTCACAATCACTACATCGACGGTGTTGGCCTGCTCAAACTGCGTAATCACCTCTTCGCTGATTGCAAAGCTATCATGCGTCATCACGGTCAAGGTGGTGGCCGCGGATGTCGCAGGGGCAACTGTCGGTTCAGCAGGGGCTTGCGGAGCAGCCGCACTACCACAGGCCATCAGAACGAGACTCAACACCGTCATCAACACAACACGCACAGAACGACGAGACGTCATAGAAACTCCTTCAGAATGTGCTAGCACACGCAAGAACGCATCGCTTGCAGAGGTCTGCGTGCGATGCGTTGGTTATTCGCTTGCTTTCCTCCGCCGGTATTAACCGGATCAGGTTCAAAGGGTCAGCGACATTTGGGTCGCATCTCAGCCAAGCTCTCTTGGCGCCCCTAGCACATATTCAATTTCTAACATGCTTATAGTAACAGGCAGTAAATGATGTGTCAAAACAACTCACCTACTACTCACAGGCAATTCCATCTTTGTCGCGATCGTTTGATTTATTGGCATCATACATGGCCTTATTAATTATTGGCGTAAAACGCGTCTTCCCACCTTTGTTCTTAGCACCAAGAAGTGCAACACAACCCTTGCACACCTTGTTCAGCTCGGTACAATTGCGATACGTTACGACACGCGCCCGGACGATTGCGGACACCAATAGCATGCCACGTCTAGTGTGCTACTATAGACACATTCAATCTCATCAAGGAATCAATCACATGCCCAAACAAGGAACTGCGCTAATTGCCCAGATGAATGCGCTACACGTGCCAGCCGGCAGTGTGGCGTTGTGGTGGCTCGGTCAGATGGGCGTCGCCGTCAAAGGCCCCGATCAGCAGATTGTCTATATCGACCCGTGCTTAACCGACATCATCAATCTCAAGTGGCCCGACCCAAGTCGTGGTCCAACCCGTGCCATCGAGACGCCACTCCAGCCCGACGAGGTCACCAATGCGAGTTGGGTGTTGTGCTCGCATGAGCACATCGACCATACCGACTGTTTTACCTTGGCAGGCATTGCAAAAGCTTCGCCGCGGGCCCGAATTGTGGCCACCGGCTGGGCTCAAGGTGAACTCGACGAGGCGGGCATCCCCCATGCACGTCGCGTCATCCCCACGGTCGGCCAGACAATTGATGCGGGCGTGCTCAAAATCAACGCCATCCCGGCCGCCCACTATACCCGTGAGTACGATGCCACCAAGGGCGAACGTTGGTTGAGTTTGCATCTCGATTGGGGCTCGGTAACATTCTTTCATGGCGGCGACACGATTTTGTTTGATGGGTATGTCGAGTCCATCAAAGCACTGCCCCAAATCGACTTCGGTGTGCTGGCCAGCAACGGTCGCGACGCCATGCGCGATGCCAATGACATCGTCGGCAACCTGTACCCGAGTGAATCAGCCTGGCTGGCTCAAACACTCGGCTGGCAAACCCTGATTATTGGGCACAACGATTTGTTTGCGAGCAATAAATTACCGGCGGGAGAGATCTACAGCCAAATCGAGCGCGTTGCGCCACAACTCGCTGCCCACATCCTCAAACCGGGTGAACTATTTATGTTCAGCCGCTAACTCCTCGATACCCTCTTGTCATATCCGTGTGTGGCAAGAGGGTATTATGCGAGCGTTGTTGGTTTTTGTAGGCGCAGTGCCACCACCATTGCAGCACACATCGTCAATGCTGCAATCACCCAGACTGCCGCCGTAATCCCAAATGCATCGGCAATCATGCCACCGGTCAGCGCCCCCATGACATAGCCGATATCGCGCCAAAAACGATAGACGCCGAGCGCTGTCGCTCGCCATGTCGGCGCTGCATTATCGCTGACGGCTGCCAATAGCGACGGATACACCATGCCAGTGCCTAGGCCCATCACCACCGCGCCACCAATCCACCACCACGATTGCACTGACAGCGCAAAACAGCTTATCCCTACCGCTTGTACCACCAACCCCGCAACAATCAACGGCTTGCGCCCGATCATGTCGCTGAGCGCGCCAGTCAATAATTGACTCACGCCCCATACGCCGAGATAAATACTCCCAATCACAGCCGCCTCGGCCACGCTCAACGCATTGGTAAGCGCCAATGTCGGTAACAACCCCCAAATCACAATGTCGTTGAGATTGTTGACCAGCCCCGCAAACGACAAACTCGAGAGCGATTGATGACGCCATGTCACCAAGCCAAACAATGACCAAAAGGGTGTATGTGTGCGAGACTTGGATGCATCAAACACGAGCTGGCGCGTCTCTTTAACGAAAACGACACTGACCACAAGTCCGACTGCGCTAATAATTATCCCACCCCAAAACAACGTCGGCCGGATGGCGTAGGTGCTGGCAAACCATCCAGCCAATAATGTTGAGGCAGCCATCGCGGCATAACCGGTGAACTCATTGAGGCCAGTAGCCTTGCCACGCTCATTATCGGCAACCAAATCAATCTTCATAATCACGGCCGACGACCACGATAACCCTTGCTGGAGCCCTAACAGCACATTTGCAAAGACAATCCACTCCCAAGCTGGTGCATACAACATCAACCACGGCACCGGCAGACCAAAGAGCCAGCCGACAATTAGGAGTGTCCGGCGGCCCAGTGTGTCAGCCAATCGCCCAGTGACGAGATTGGCGCAGGCCTTGACCACCCCAAAACTGACGATGAATGTCAGCGAGACACTCAATGCCACCAGGTTGAACTCAGTCGTGGCCAGCACAGGAATCAATGTGCGTTCGAGTCCCAACATGGCCCCCACGAAGGCATTGACCACCAGCAATATCACAAATTGACGCCAGTGGAGACGTAGTCCACGGGCCGAGAGTGACTGAGTCATGCTGATTCCTTACTGCTCATGCCAGGTTTGGAGCTCAACACCGTTGCCCTCGGGGTCGGTCACATAACACCACGACACGCGGCGCGTGCCGGCCTGCGTGGTGACAATCTCACCGACGATTGAACCACCTGCGGCCACCACCTGTTGGCGCACCGCTGCGATGTCGTCGACTTGGAACGCGATATGACCGAACCCACTCCGACGCACATTGGCGGGCAGATCGATGAGTGGCTGGTATTCGTAGATCTCGAGCGTAGGGCCAGAATCACCGTACCCAGGCAACCGTAGGTGCACACCTTGGAGCGATGCACCGGTGACGCCCAAACCAGCATCGATTGTCGGTCCTGACAGGTTACGCTCAGGTTGAAGCACATCACACGCAAAGACATCAACATAGAACGCTACCAATCGACGCCAATCACGGGCGACGATGTTGACGTGACCAAAGCGCATGCGCCCCTCCTCTTTGAAAAAATAATGCACCTGCATGGTACATCACATACCACACAGGTGCACAACGTGCAGAATTAGCTCTTGTTGGTCAAGCGGGCTAATTCGTCGGCAACGACTGCATCATCGAGTTTGCGGAACAGCGGACCGATCTCACGCAGGGCCGTACCAGGCTGAATCGTGCTGATCTGCCAGCCACTAACCGCATAATCGCCCGTCACCACTGGACGCTGGTGCCCCTCGGGATCTTGCTCCTGCTCCAAATG
>JBKCLM010000048.1:0-26481 GCA_046300655.1 Chloroflexota bacterium
AACAAACACCCGTCGATCTTGCACTCGACGCCGCCGAGATGAGTTGGCAGCTGGCCCACATGCTCCAAGTCGACGAGGTGCGCAAACAAGAGTGGTTGATGATGAGTACCGCCCAGCGCCTGCGGAGCATCATCACGGCCATTCGCGCCGAGACCCAAACCCTCCCCAAAGAAGCCCCGCACGGCAGTCATGTCGGCCCCTGGAGTTGGAACTAGTCATGTTCGTCGCCATTGGTACCGTCTCACTCCACCTGCCCGGCATCGGCAGCCTCAAAGAAAAACGCTCGATTGTCAAATCGTTGCTCGAACGCATTCGCGCCCGCTATAACGTCTCCGCCGCCGAAATCGGCGACCACGACCTGCATGGTCGCACACTGATTGGCATGGCAGCCATCTCCGCATCGGGCGACCACGCCCAACAACAAATCGAGACGGTCTTTCGTTTTATCGAAGAGACACGTCCCGATTTAATTTGGATCGACTCCGATATCGAACTGGTCTAGACAATCATCTTCTTAAAGCCTTCAGCTACCGCCATGTTATGCGCAGCCCCCAGCTCGGCCGCCCGCTGACGCACGCGCTCCTCCCAGCCCTTGGCGTTGTCGAGTTGCGTGTGATGCTCGACCAGTGAGGCGATTTTGACGTCGATTGTCTCAGTGATATCCTCAAAATGATCGGGTTGCTCAGCCCCCCACAAGAACAAGAACTCAGGGCGCCACAAGTCGATACCCAACTGACGCAAGCCGTGGACAAACAAGTGGTCACGGGCTGATACGACGCCGTCGATGACTGCAAAGCCGACCGCGCGGTGGTCAGGGTGCCACATGTACTGCTTCCACGGATCGTGCGTAAAAACCCAATGTGGCTTGAGCATGCGCACATACAACGCCATCTCGAGTCGGAGCGCCATGCCGCCCTCGAGTTCACCGTCGTTGTAGCGCATATGAATCACCCGATGGCCACCGAGTACGTCAAGTGCCTTCTTTTGCTCAACCTCACGGGTGTCTGAGAGTACATACGGGCTCAAACGCTGATCGTGGGTGCCCTTGTTGCCGTTGGTGGCAATGATGTAGGTAATCTCCCAGCCTTGGCGGGCTAATTTGGCCAAGGTACCACCCGCACCAAACTCACAATCATCGGGATGAGCGCCAATTGCCAAGGCACGCTTCACATCACTCATGACTACTCCTCGTCTGGTATCAAAACGCCGGTGGCAGCTGCCACCGGCGTGCATTACCTGAAGTGTACCAAAAATTTAGCGGACCATCATCGGCATCACGATGTGAATGTAGCCATCGAGACCTACGGGGCGGAACACCGCCGGCTGTTGCTCAGTCTGCGTCTCAATCGCCACTTGGGCCGTTTTGACCGCACTAATTGCCTCTTGCAGGAACCGTACATTGAGTGCAATTTTATTACCGTCACCATGCACCATACAATCCACCACACCACTGTTGTTACCAACCTCGGCGGCGTTGGCACTAATCACCACCCGCCCAGGTGCCATGTCGCCGCCCGATTGAATGTCGAGTCGTACAATGTTGGCCGACGCACTGGCAAACAACGAGGCAATCTTGACCGCCTTGGCCAACTCAGCCGTATCAACCAACGTCCGCGTCGTGTAGCTCTGTGGGATAACCCGCTCGATGTCAGGATACTTGCCGTCGAGCACGCGCGTGACCAAATCGATGTCCTCGGTGTGGAACAAGACTTGTGATCCACCTGGCGTCATGGTCATTGCCACATTGCCCTCGCTGCCGGCGATGATGCGTGACAACTCCATTAAGGCGCGAGCCGGGATAATCATCTCGACCGGCGTCTGCACTGGCGTCGCCAACGGGATGATGCGCTGGGCCAAGCGGAACCCGTCCGCCGAGGCCAGCGTCGCATGGTTCTCACGCAAGCGCACCAAGACACCGGTCAACACCGGCCGACTATCGTCAGTGGCTGCCGCAAAGGCGATTTGATCGATGGCCTCACGCAGCACATCGCACGAAAAGACCGCAACCGGGTCTTGGGTTCCATTTGATGGCAAATCGGGAAAGTCATCGGCTGTAATGCCATTGATGTTGTTCTCGTACCGCGCACACGTCAACTTGACGCTCTGTGAGGTCGGCTCAAGCTCAAGCGTGATGCGATCGTTAGGCAGGCTACTCACCAAGTCATTCAGCAACTTGGCCGGAATTGTCACAGCCCCCTCACGGTCGACCTTCGAGCCAATCCAACAGGTAATCGCCAGTTCAAGATTGGTGGCCGCCAACTTGAGACGCCCATTGTCTGTCGACAACAAAATATTTGACAACACGGGCAGGGTACTTTTACCGGCCACGGCGTGACCAACAATCGAAATACCCCGCTTGAGGTTCTCTTGCAGACAAGTGAGCTTCATCGCTGCGGCTCCTTTACACACAAATATATCTGACTAATTATACCATACCAGCTAGCGCGATATCATAGGTTGGCGCCATCTGTTGCCAATCAAAACGCAACGCCCATGCGCGCAATGCCTGCCGGTCAATCTGCCCATGACGGTGCAGCAAATGCACCAAGCCATCAGCAAGTGCTTCATCATCATCATACAAACAATCGGCATGATAATCACTCGGCAAGAGCTCCGGATACGTCAATCGACGTGGTAACAACGGCACAGCTCCAGCATATGCCGCCTCAATCACCGCAATCCCAAAAAACTCTTGAATCGCAGCACTCACCACAATATCCGCCTGATGTAATAACGTACAGTACCGTGCCATGTCCGGCACATAGCCCCAATGAATCGTATAATCGGCCAATTTTTGGCGGTATTCCTCAAACACCTCCGCCTGCTGATCCACGTACTCACCAAGTACAATCAGCCGCAGATCATGTCCTCGCGCAATCACCTCACTCACGGCCTGCAAAAAGACAAGCGGCTGCTTGTCGTAGTCCCATCGGCTGTTCCACAGAACAGTTGGTGCCCCCTTTTGGGCGGCTGGGGCATCAGCCGCATCAGTCACATCAAGGCGGTGTAAATCAATACCGGGGTATAACACACAACTCCGCACGGCCAAGTTTTCAACAAACGCTACCTCATGATAATCATGGAATCGCCGCGGCAAGCTCGGCAACGCCTTGAGCAGACTCTGGCGATGAAAGTCTGAATTAAAGCAAATCAAATCAGCCGCAACCATGCTGGTATAGTTCATCCACGGCCACGTCAAATCTAATTTGCGCCCTGCCGGCAACGGATACGTCAGCTGATTCTCGTGCATGTACAGCGCCACCGGCAACCCAGCAAACAACTGCCGCCCAACCCCAAGCAGCGTCGCTACATCGCACATGTCGGTGACCACTAACACATCAAACTGCTGGTACAACGGCACGTCACCAAATCGCTCACGCACCATGCGCACAAACGAGAGCGCCGCCCCGCGCATGCGCCAGCGCCAGCCACCATCTTGGGGCAAGCCAATCACGGTTACCTGATGCGCACTATGGGCGGCATACCCAGTTGCAACTGCCTTATGTGACCCCGCATGAAAGGCATCAAGCCAGAGAATGCGCATCGTTACCTCTGCATCAACCAATACACAGCAACGCCGATAGCCATCAGCCCCATCATCCACCACAAAATCGCCGGCACCTCAAATTCCTGCATTACCGGTGTCTCACGTTGATCTGATGCGGTGTCACCATGGAGCACCGGCGCATCGCTTTCGGCAACCTCAAAATCATCACGTGGCACCACAATCGGCATCGTGCCGGTCTCTTGGAGCGACGCCGGTGCCACCGCATGCGCTTGCGCCAACACACGCCAATCACCGGGTTGGCCACGCTGAGCATACCAAATGTTCAGCATGAGCATCAGCGGCCCAATCAGACCACCACACGCTTTGACTAACCATGTTTGTTCGTTCCGCGTCGGGCGCGGGCCATCCTCGCCGAGCACTGCCACGACTAGCTCATTCAACATGGCCACATCAACGGCGCGCATCGGCACCTCACGCCATGGATATGATGTATCAGCGGTTTTTGCAGCCGCAATACACCGCAACGTACCCGTACGAATCGCAGGGAGCAGCTCGGCCCACCATTGATGAATCGTGTCGGCGAGTTGCGGTGCATCGATATTATCAAATGCCAGGAGCGGCGGGTACTGCAACTCGGGCAACATCATCAACCAGCGACTCGGCTGCTGTTGGAACGCGGCAGCTACTGTGTTCCGCAATGCATCAATATCTGGGAATTCAGCCAAATCGATGTAGTACGCCCGCATCCCCGTTTGATCGAGCAGTACCGGCGCAGCCTCAACCACATGATAGAGCAGCGTTGAGCGGCCACTCCCAGACGGGCCAATCACCAAGGCCGGCGTACGACGCTCCATTGACTCGGTCAATTGTTGGATTTCGATCCAGCGTCCCACAAAAAAGCGTGGATTGCGTAACATTGTGGTCGGAAAAGGCATATATTTGCTCAAATCTGCTACGCCTTGCCCGTATAATACATTCAGGATGTATCCATGACGGAGAAGTACCGATGACTCTCAAGCCACCATCACAAACCGAAAAAAGCGTCACGACCTTCTTTTTTGCGCTCCTCGTCACGAGCGGCCTGATTTACACCTTGACCGTTCGTTTCCACTTTACGGTGCCGTGGTTTTTAGTCCCACTCGTCGCGCTCGCCTTCACTGGGTTTATGTATTGGCGCGCTCGCGTTCGCCGCGGTGCATCGCCAACAGATCACCAACCACCGCAAAACCAGTAGCTACACCACCGGCACCCGCACCAATAATCGTCACATCGCCGAGCAAATCAGTGGTATACGTCAGTGCGTTCGTCGCTCCGGCCGCACCAGCCAGCGGGTGTGTCACCGGCAAGCGCATCGGCTGCACACTCGCAGTCACACCAGTCGGGGTGCGCTTTACCTCGGCAATTAGCTTCCAGCGTTCACCAGCCGCCTGTGCTGATTTGACATCGGCGGCGCTAATCTTGGTGATACCCTTGGTGGCCACATCGGCGGGGCGCATGCCTGCGTTCATCAGCACATTCGCCAAAATCGCCGCCTTACCGGCCGCATCATGCCCCTCAACATCGCCGGTGGGGTCGGCCTCGGCATATCCCAGGCGTTGCGCCTCGGCCAAGGCATCCGCATAATCAAGCCCTTGTTCCATCTGCGTCAAAATAAAGTTGGTCGTACCGTTGACAATGCCACGCACCATCGACACATCACATCCTTGCAACGCTGCCCAACCAAGGCGCAATGACGGCGTACCCGCCATCACGGTCCCCTCGATCCCCAAGAACAAGCCTTTGCTTGCCGCCAAGGTGCGCAGTTCTTTGAGGTGCAAGGCAGCAGGGCCTTTGTTGGCGGTAATCACGTGCATTCCGCGCTCAAGTGCCTGACGGATGTGACTCGTGGCCGGCTCCGCCGTCATTAAATTGGTCGGCGTCAGCTCAACCATCACATCCGCAGTACGGGTGGCAATCATGGTTAAGGCATCATCGCTTACCGCTTGGGGCAACTCACGCAATGATGTGGCCTGTAACAGCGCCGCCGGATCGAGACCATTGGCGTCGTAGGCGCTGCCGCGACGTGCGGTCGCCACACCGACGATTTTGATTTCAGCACCGCTCTCGGTTTTGATGCGGGCGGCATGATCGCGCACAATCTGCACAAACCCTTGACCAGCTGCGCCCATCCCCACCAGCAACACACGGTATACTGTAGTCATCATTGTTCCTTTATTAGACACTTCATGATTGAACTAACACCACACAACCCGCACCCCATCCACCTTGCACATCCGTACGTGGTAGCAGCAGGAGCTCTCGGGTTTGGCATTCATACTGCATCTATCGTACACCAAATCGCACCAGCGGCGCTGATTACGCCGAGCATTACCCTGCATGGGCGGTCTCCTGATGGGCCGAACAAGCTGTTCGAACATCGGCATGGGCTCATCTACGCCGAACCCTGGCATGATCCAGGTGTGCAATGGGTGGGGCGTCGTTGTACGCCAGTCTGGGCAGAATGGGAGATTCCAGTCATCGTATCCCTTGACGGCAACGATGCCGATGTCATCTCAGCAACCCGTGAGCTCGACCAAGTCGAGGGCATCGCCGGCTTTGAGGTCACCTTTGCCGTTGATCAGCCCATCAATGACGACTTTATGACCAAATTACGCCGCGCAGCATCGCTCCCGCTCATCATCAAATTGCCGTTTGCCGATCCACATCTATTGATGCCCCTAGTGACATTGTGTGCACAACATCACATTGACGCACTCACCATCTCGGCACCACCACACGTCAACGGCGGGCGTATGCTAACCCCATCTCTGTTCCCGTTGACATTATACGCCTGCGAATACCTGAGCGCCCAAACAAGCATTCCCATCATGGCCTGTGGTGGCGTCAATGATCACAAACAAGCACAATCTGCGCTAGCCACAGGAGCAGTTGCAGTACAATTCGGCAGTGTCCTCTTGCGCAACCCACTCGCCTTCAAAGAATAATTCACTTTTCACTTTTCACTTTTCACTTTTCACTTTTCACTTTTCACTTTTCACTTTTCACTTTTCACTTTTCACTTTTCACCTCCCCCTAAATTCTGGTAATGCTGTAGTAACGGGCCATCTCTATCCTAAAAAAGGTTATCAATTCATCGAGAGGAGATGTCCCATGCAAAAAAGTATCTTACGCACCATGGCAGTTAACTTCGCCATCGAGATTGTCCACACTTGTCGTCCTATCCAAAAAGAACAACACGAATATAT
Source organism: Chloroflexota bacterium (assembly GCA_046300655.1). Lineage (GTDB taxonomy): Bacteria > Chloroflexota > Chloroflexia > Chloroflexales > Roseiflexaceae > UBA965. Next base: position 6,754 of record JBKCLM010000048.1, read on the forward strand.
TTTGACGCGCCAAATCATCCGAAGCGCGACATCGGTTGGTGCCAACATCCACGAGGCACAATATGGTGAGAGCAGACGCGATTTCCGCCACAAATTACGTATCGCTCTCAAAGAATGCTATGAAACTGAATACTGGCTCGATATTATGAAAAGCACTAATTACCTAACCGAGGAACAGCATCAACACCTGTATAAAACCGCAAGTTCTCTTCGATTCATGTTAATCAAATCAATTCGCACCAGTGGAGGATAAACTATGTTCGTTGATACAGGCCAACGTCGATTTACTCAACATAGCTCGTGCGCAGCATCGTGTATCTAACATTCATTCAGTTATCTGATTTACGATGTTAATGAACTCTGTTCAGACCATCCACCTGAGTACCAAACCTGCGTCAGTGAACTGTTGGCAACTCAATATACCCAACACCTTTTCACTGCCGCAGGCATTTCACCTTTCACTTCCCCACTCACCGGAGGCGCCCACTTTTCACTTTTCACTTTTCACTTTTCACTTTTCACTTTTCACTTTTCACTTTTCACTTTTCACTTTTCACTTCCTCACCGTCCCATTCCCTTGCACCACCCATTTATACGTCGTCAACTCGCGCAAGCCCATAGGCCCACGCACATGCAGTTTTTGTGTACTAATCGCAATCTCAGCCCCGAGCCCCAACTGACCACCATCATTAAAGCGCGTCGACGCATTCACCATCACTGCTGTTGCATCAACGCGACGCACAAATTCATCAATTGCAGCCTGATCCTGACTAATGATGACCTCGGTATGGCCACCATGATCAGCAATATGGTCAATCGCCTCATCAACGCCGTCAACCACATGGATTGTCGCAATCAATGCCATGTATTCGGTGTCGTAGTCTTCCGGGCCAAGTGGCACCAGATTAGCCGTCGGATGCGGATGTATCTGCATAATCGCCATTGCCTCGGCGTCGCAGCGCAATTCAACCTGATGCGCCGCCAACGCATCAACTACAATAGGCACCATCTTAGGCGCAGCGGCACGTTCAACCAAAACCACATCCAATGAGTTACACACGCTTGGGCGTTGCACACGACCATTTACCACGATATCGCGTACATACTGAGGATTTGCCGTGCCGTCAATGTAGGCATGCACAATACCAATACCACCGACAATTACTGGCATCGTGGCATTTTCCACACAAAAGCGATGCAGTGCGGCGCCACCGCGTGGAATCACCACATCGACATATTTATCAAGCTTGAGGAGTTGCTCCACCAACCCACGATCTGGGTCGGTAATCGCTTGCAGTGCATCCGCCGGCAAGCCAACATCGGCTAGGGCACGTTGGAGCAACTGTACAATCGCATTCGACGAGTGGACAATCTCTTTGCCGGCGCGCAAAACTGCCGCATTGCCTGACTTTAGACACAACGTGGCTACGTCGAACGTCACATTCGGGCGCGCCTCATAGACAACCGCCACGACGCCCAACGGCACACGTACTTTGTGCCAACGCAATCCGTTTGGCAATACACCCTGTTCAAAGACTTCGCCCACCGGGTCTGGTAACGAGATGACGGTCAAAATATCATTTGCAATCGCCGTCAGGCGCTGCGGATTCAACAACATGCGATCCTGCAACGAGGCGCGCAACCCCGCCGTTTGGGCATTTGCCATGTCAATCTGATTCGCTGCCAGAATGGTCGCCTGCTCAGTTGAGTCCTGCAATAACTCGGCAATTCGTTGAAGTGCACGGTTACGTTGCACCGTCGAGGCGTTGGCGATATGACGCGTCGCCTTACGGGCACGTTGTGCCATATCGAGCACATTGACGCTCATGATTCCCTCGTTTCTTCGCGGGCAACAAGTACCAAATCGTCACGGTGCACCGCTTCGGCACCATATTCATATCCCAGTACATCGGCAATTGCGGTAGAGCGCTTACCCATAATACGCCGCAAATCTGTTGCACTATATTGCGTTAAACCGCGTGCAATCTCACGTTCACCATGATAGATACGCACTGTCTGGCCACGATCAAACTCGCCATCCACCGCCACAATTCCAGCCGGTAGGAGACTTTTGCCTTGCTGAACCAGCGCACGAGCGGCACCATCATCCGTCACCACCCGACTATTACGGGCAGTCTCCGCCAAAATCCAGCGCTTGCGCCCCTCACGACTATTCACTGCCGCCGGGAACCGCGTGCCAATCAACTCACCTTGCACCACACGCACAATCACATCAGCGAGTGCCCCCGGTGCAATCACCACGTCGACGCCACTTTTGGTGGCCAAATCAGCCGCCTGAATCTTGGTAATCATGCCGCCAGTACCACGACTGCTGCCCGTACCACCAGCCAGTGCATAAATGGCCGGCGTAATTTCGTTCACTTCGGCGATCAAGGTTGCGTCAGGGTTCGAACGAGGATCTGCGGTATACAGACCATCAATATCCGTGGCAATCAACAACAAATCGGCATCGACAAGATTCGACACCAATGCAGACAAGTTATCGTTGTCACCGACTTTGATTTCGTCGACAGCAACAGCATCATTCTCGTTGATGATGGGCAATACGCCATGCGCAAAACACGTCAACAGCGTATTACGCGCATTCAGATAGCGATTACGATCGCTTAAATCAGCCTTGGTAAGGAGTGTCTGACCAACTGGCACCTCATACATCTCGAACATTTGCTGATAAAGATGCATAATGTAACTTTGGCCAACGGCAGCCAGCATTTGTTTTTGGGCGATATCGCGCGAACGGCGTTGCAGGCCAATGCGCTCACGCCCGGCCGCCACCGCTCCTGACGTCACCAAAATCACCTCGTGCCCCGCTTGTTTGAGTTGGGCAAGCTGGCGCACAAAGTCAATCATGCGCGGGCGATTCAGACGTTCACTCCCAGCAGTCAATACATTCGTGCCCAGCTTGACGACCACACGCAGTGGTGCAGAGTGATTGCGCATATCTCCCCTTTGTGACTACTGAACGAGGCGATATCCCACGCCCCATTCGGTCAACAGCAAACGAGGATTACGCCCTGCACTTGGCTCAATTTTGCGACGCAAATGCCACATGTAGACTTTGAGATAGTCTTGATCGTGTTGTGAGTTTGGCCCCCACACCGACTTTAGCAGCGTTTCATGGGGCACCACGTTTCCGGCATTTTCGGCCAACACAGCCAGCAACGAATACTCGGTAGGGGTCAAATCAACTGGCACACCTTTGACGGTGACACGGCGCGTCTGCACATCAATCACAATGTCACCTTCACCAACGACACGCAAACGCATCGATGATTGCCCGCGTCGTAACAGTGCACGTACACGCGCCAGTAGCTCATCCATATCGAACGGCTTGGGCATGTAGTCGTCAGCACCGCAATCGAGGCCAGCCACAATATCGCGCGACTGCGTGCGAGCCGTTAGCATCAAAATCGGAATCAGGTTTTCGTCATTACGAATACGTTGACAAACCTCACGGCCGTCCATTTCGGGCATCATGATATCCAGCACAATTAAATCTGGGTTCGTGCTCCGCAACAGCGCGAGACACTCAGCACCGCTACTTGCCTCGCTTACACGATAGCCGGCATTACTAAATAACAAATTAAGGAGCTTACGCAACCCAGGCTCATCATCGACGACCATAATTGACTGTTGATGCGTCATACCCTATTACACCTCACTTAGGGGTTTTCTTGCAAACGTTGCACGAGCTGCATCACTTCGTTTGCGGTCAGTGTCCCCACATACACATAACGGATGTTTCCTTCGGTATCTAAAAAATAGCTCACCGGAATCGGCGAAATCTGATACTTCCGTGCAATCTCCCCATCGACATCCATCACAATGGGGTATGTTACATTAAATTGTTGGGCAAAGGCAGCAACCGCTTCATCACCCTCAGCACCAACGGCCTCTTGATGACGCAAGTTGATACCCACAAACTCCACGCCTTGATCTTTCAGCTGCATATATGCAGACTGCAGTGCTGGAGTTTCCTCAACACACGGCGCACACCACGTTCCCCAAAAGTTAATTAGTACGATTTTACCACGTAATTCGTTTAATTGCAGAGAACCGCCGCCAATTCGTGGTAAATTAAACTCTGGAGCCGGTCGATTTGTTTCAGCTGCAGCTGGGATTTCTGGCGTCGCTAAGCGGGCACTGACCACCCACACAATTGCGACAATCACCACACCAATCAACCCACCAATCAACACCATCATGAGCTCTTGGCGCAATGGCTTCGCAGCCGTTGTAGTCGTCGGAGCTGGTTTGATACGCAGCCCAATCGAGCGATCGTAGTTGTCACGTTGCACGGAATCTAACAACAAATCGCGCATCTCTTCGTACTCAGCAATACGCCGATTCGCCAACAATGCCAATTCACCACTCGGATCACTACGGGCATCCTCTCGAAAGCGCATTACTGCCTGATCGCATGCCGCAATAATCTCGGGCGCAGTGGCATCCACCGCAATCCCGAGCCGTTCATAGTAGGTTTGGCGAGAATCCATGCTTTTCCATTTTTTTTGCCACATGGCATCCTCCTTTATTAGCGATTGAGCAACCGAATCAACTTATTAGCCTGCACTGCAAAGGGCGAATCTGCTGGTACCAACGTGTTAATCTTTTGCCACGTGGCGATCGCCTCTTCAACACGCGGTGGTGCCGACTCAGCCAAACAATACCCCAGATTGAGTAGCACACGCGGTTGTTCCTGCACAGGAATTTGGTCGATTACCTGGCGTAACTGCTGTAACCCTTGTGTTGCCAACGTCTGATCCCCTGTGTCATTCCCATAAAAACACTGGCTCGCACCCAAATCAGCCAATACCACCACATCACCCGGGATAATCACCAACGCCTTACTATAGGCATCTGCCGCCATTTGCCAGCGCGCCACTCGACTCTGGTAGAACGGACTCCCAGGCTGTAACTCACGTACCACCTGAACACTGTTATACAGCATGTTACCGTAGTCAATCCATGCTTGTGCATCGTTGGGATTGTTTTCGGCTACTGCCTTCGCAGATGCAATCGCCTGCTCAAACTGCTCAAGCGCATTCGCCTGTGCTTGCTCAGCAGTGTTCGCAGGTGCAACACGGGTACCGCCATCAGTTAAAAAGAATGTAGAGACCACGATAATCAATGGTAAAGTTATTGCCAAAATCAATGGTAATCTTCGATTCCACTGATTTGGCACATTGCGTGTGTGACGCAACACCGGCTCCATATCAAATGCGTCATCACGCTCCTGCGCAGCAGCCGGAGGCAACGGCAAATAATCATAGACTGGATCAGCCTGCTGTGGCAGAGCTCGTTCAACCACACCACTAATACCCGCATCATATGCGGCACGCAATGTTTCATCTGCGAGAATCGCATATGCGCGATCTAACTCAAGCATGCGATCCGCTGCGAGTTGGCGTAACTCATCGCTGACATCCCCTAGATTCTCTGGATTATATGCGGTACGCAAGCGCTGATACGCTGCTTCAATGGTTACCTGGTCAGCCTCACGTGATATCTGCAGGACTGCATAAAAATCAGCCATACTATTGCCCCATTCTCTATCACACACTAAAAAACCACCCCGCATACCGGGGTGGTCAAGCCTCGGCGCGCATCATAGAAATTGGGGATACAGCGGCATTCACTGCATCCCCAATCCCAACACTACACCGCTGTTTCACTATCGCGACGCCACCATACCAGACGCATTGATATCTGCTTCCAGACCATACCCGCGGTATAGCCGGACTCACGTGCACGACGAATCGTCGCAATAAAGCCACCAAGCACACCGATGATAATACCCGACCACACCAACACCACTCCTGGCTTGGTTGACACGGTAATCACGGCACGGGCTGGATCAACCGGTAAGTTCAACCCACCAACCCGAATAATCACGCGCTTCTGGGTTGGATCAAACGCCGCCATTGATGCCGTATGCCCACCAGGCAAATCAACAGGCATCTCTTGCACAGCCTTGGCTGGATCTGGCTCGTCAGCCAAAATCACAATACCTGGGGTAATCTCATACTTCTGCCCCTCATACTCGACCGTCACTGCCGCACTAATATCGGCATTATTGCTCTCGTCAGTTGGCATCACAAAACCGTTAAAGGTAATGGCGTATGGGCCGACGGTCTTGGTCTGCCCCTCGTTCAGATCGGCAATGTTTTGGTCAAATGGCGGTTGATACTCAACTGGCGAGATGTACATGTCTTGGTAAATCTCACTGCGCACCGAGGGCGATGCCATCGTGGCACCCATCCGATTATTGAAGTAGAGTTGTGGCGTGGCTGGCGTCGAAACCCCATTACGCATCACCGTCAAATCCAACATGCCACGACCATTTGCATCCATGCGCCAGCCGTTAAAGGTGATGTCGTAACCGTAGATTTTCATTGACTCACCCTCGGGGATGAGCACCCGCGTCTCAGGCGTTGCATACCAGGTTGAAGCAATCGCACCGACCACAAAAATCATCAAGCCCACGTGAGCCAAATATCCCCCAATGCGCAACCACCCGCTCCGCAACGTGCGAATCACCATCACGACATTGGTGCCGATAGCAAACGTCGCAATACCAACCATGGCGGCCGATAATACGCTCCGTGTCCCCAACATGACCGCCACGCTTGTAACAAGCACAGCCACAACCCCAGGCCACTTGATCGCATTTAATAAATTACGCGGATTGGTGTCACGCCAACCAAGCAGAGGTCCAATAATCATCAACATCGACAAAATCAACCCAAGTGGCGGAATCGTCGTACTATAAAAACTCCCTACCAAACCGAACCGCCCATCTTGGAAGGGCTCGGCATTCATATCGTAGGTTGTACCATCATCCAGCTCAAATACCGAACCCAACGACGTCTGCAACTGCTGTCCTACCACAGGAATCGACGAAATCACCGGCATCGAGGTGCCAAGTCCGATAATGACAGCCATCATGATGGTCACAAGCACCATCAACGCAAAAAAACTATCGCGTGATAGTAGCTTCTCTGATAATGGCTTCGAAGGGATATCACGCCAACGCCATGCCACTGCCCCAAACCCAATAAACGCCAGCAACGCTAAGAAGGCAAATAAGTTCATCTTCAACCCCTCCTCCACAAATGAGTGGACGGAGAACGACGAGAGCACACCGCTACGCGTCAAGAACGTTGAATAGAACACCAATACATACGTTGCCACCGCCAAAATCATGTTTGTGCGCCGCATGCCCCCATGCGCACGTTGTACCAATAACCCGTGTATCAAGGCAGCTACCGTCAACCACGGCACTAACGATGAATTCTCAACTGGATCCCAACCCCAGTAACCACCCCAACCCAACGTCTCGTACGCCCAATACCCACCGAGCAAGAGCGCCAAACCAAGTACCGCCCACGCGGCAATCGTCCATGGCAAGGCATCTCGCGCCCAACCATCATAGTCACGGCGCCACAAGCCGGCCACCACATACCCAAATGGAATGGCCATCAACGAAAAGCCAACAAACAAAATCGGTGGATGAATCAACATCCAGATATTATGCAATGTCGGATTTAAGCCCTTCCCATCAAGTGGTGGCTGACCGTCCGCAGTAACATGCAATATAAATGGATTGCGAATCAGCATAAATACGATCAACGCGAGCTGAATCAACATCACCACACTCATCACGTATGGCTCTGCATGTCGCGAGCGCTTGACCAAAAACTGCGCCGCAATCACACCCCACAACGCCCAAATCACAAACGAACCGGGTTGACCAGCCCATACGGCAGCCACCCGGAAGTACGGTTCGAGCTCTTTTGAACTATAGTTGTACACATATTCAACATCATAGCGTTGCGCCACAAACAAATAGTTGAGCAACACGACAACTGATAAAATGCCTACCAATGTAAGTCGAGTGCCTAGACGACCATAGGTAATTCCTTGTGCACGCCCAAACGGCACCATCAGGTAGCCGAAGGTTGCCATCGTTGCCATTGCGATTGTCGCAACAATCAGCAACGTGCCAAAAAAGTAGACAGACATAGCAAAGTCACTCTCTAGTGCGGTCGTCTAGCTGGCCGCCATTTGCTCTTGATACTTCGATGGACACTTGACTAACAAATCTTCGGCAATGAAGTTGCCGGTGCGTACATCGTAGTGACCAATTGCCACGATGCTCACGGCCTGCTCAAAGTTCGATGGCTTAGGCTCGCTATAGACCACAGGAATCATCGCACCAGTCGAGTCTTGCAACATAAAGGTGAACTTACCCTCTTCGTTGTACTCACCAGTAGTCCCCAAAAAACCTGCCAATTGCACACCACGATTGGTCGAGGTAGCCTCGCTAATCTGGGTCGTGTATGGACGCATTGATGCGCTTAACCCGTAGTAGCCCAACACAATTGATAACACAATAATTGCGATACCAATCATATGTAATGGCTTTAGTTTGATACCAGTTGTTTGGACACTGCTCATCTTATGCCTCCTCATTCACCTGTGGTGTGCGCGACTCAACATGGGCACGCGGCTGTGCGTGAGCCGTTGGTGTAGGACGCTCTTGCAAATACCGCTTTAATGCCTGTGCTTCACGATCAATCCGCCATAAATACGCAAATATCCCCAACCATACGACGAGTGCCGCCGCCATTGCCACATAAATGGCAACTCCTGCATCGAGTAATACTGTCATGCCCGTCCCTCCCATGGTGCAAGCTGCGTCTGCACCTGCAACACCGTCGCGCGGATCCGATAGAGCCAAATCGCTAATGCCAAAAAGCCGACATTACTGGCCAAAAACACCCATAATGTGCGTTGATTACTCAATAGCCCAGTCCCGGGTGCCTGCATGTTGACACGTGCTAATCCCTGCTCCACGTTCGCATCAACCAAAATCATGCGGAACTGTTGACCCGGGAACTCGGGGCGATCAGCTGGCTCCCCCTCCGCATCTAGCGTGGGCTCCATGACGGCGATGTCGGAGAGACCGGGCATGCGCACCTCAATGGTGGCACGGATATCACTCCCATCTTGGACGAGTGACTTCAATTTGACTACCACATCTCCCAACTGTGCAATCTTGGCACCTTGCATGTCGAGCATGACGCCCTCACACTTGCTACCCTGAATAAACGCACAGTTTGGATGCAACGTGCTGTCTGCCACGCGTGGTGCCACGAACAACAAGAACGGCATCGTCACCGCAGCAAACAAGTTGTATACAGCAGCCAAACGTCGACGGCGCTCGAGGTCATCAATTGACGAACGCAAGGCAAAATACGCCGCATAAATCAGCAACAACACGAGAATTGATGTCTCGCGCGGGTCCCAGTTCCAAAACGTCCCCCATACCACCTCGGCAAAGATTGACCCGGTTACTGTGGCAAACACACAAAAAAGCGTGCCGACCTCAGCCGCCGCAACCGCTGACGCATCAGCCTTGGGGTCGCGCCGCCACAAATACAACACACTAAACCATGCCGATAACCCGTAGGCAGCGGTGGTGACCCACGCTGTCGGCACGTGCACAATAATAATACGCCCTGCTTCGCCTAATCCTACATACTGCGGGATTACCAAAAACATGGCGTAAATGACTCCTGCCATCCAAAGTCCAATGGCAATTTTACTGATGTCGGCAACACGCTGCACCATGACTCCTCCGCATAATATGCAGGTAGTTTACGAGTCATCATACCCGATGAAATGTATATGAGCAAACGGTGAGAAAGCGCATCCCAACGCTCATATACAATCACTACACAAGCACTTTACAAGCGTTATATAGTCAGAAAGATAGCCATATTTTTGCGATGTAAATCCACAATATCCCGACCGATATTGCACATTTTCATCGATACATCACGATTCCCAGACCGTTGCAAACAAAAACAACGACGTCACAAACATCGCGACCGCATACGCAATCAATGTCTGTATGGGCGCCATGCCCCGCTCCCAACCTAGTCCAGCTAGTGCCAATGCCGTACCACGTACTGCCGTCACCAACATCGGAATCAGAATCGGCAACGACAACACTGCAAACAACGCCCCGCGCGACGATGCCCGGGCAATAATCGCCGCTACTAACGTCGTTCCTGCTACCAGCGCAAACGCCCCCGCAGCCAGCATCGCACTAAACATCGCCGGGTTTTTGACTTGCATACGCAACAATACAATCGCCAACACAGCCACGAGTATCGTCAGGCCAATTAGGAGCAATAAATTGAACAACAACTTGCCCAAATAGACCGCCGTCGGTGGTGCAGCCAAGCGCAATGCCGAGGCAGTACGCTGCTCCTCCTCGACCACAAATACGCGCGATAACGCCGTAAATGCCGCAAACAACAAGACGATCCACAGCATCGCCGAATGTATCAAAAACAGCTCAGCCGAGCGGTTGAGTGGGCCTAATCCAAGACTCACTGCAACCACACTACAAATGGCAAACAATGCTACTGAGTTGATGGCTTGGCGATTACGCATCTCACTGCGTGCCTCACGCCAAAAAATCGCTTTGGTGGCATGCCACAATGACGCCTTTTTCATACGGCCACCTCTAGTCGCATCAGCAAATCCGCAAAACGTTGTTCCCGTGGGTCATTTGTGGCAATCACCGTAATCCCATGCGCACGCTGACGCGTCACCACCCGCTCGAGCAGATCATGCCCGGTTTTGTCGAGCATCACACTCGGCTCATCGAGCAGGAGCAATGGCGGCTGGTGCAACAACGCATAGGCATACCGCAGACGATGCGTCATCCCCGATGAATACGTAGCGAGCAGATCGTTGCCACGCCCAGCTAACCCCACTTCGGTCAAGAGTGTCTCAATCTCGTCATCGGCAATCGTCAATCCACGCACATCCGCAAAAAAGCGCAAATTCTCGTGGCCCGTCAACTCGCGATACAACATCAAATCGGGGGCCATCCAACCAATCACATGCCGCATTTGGAGTGGGTCGTAACGCTGACCATCAACATGGAACCAAACACTTCCAGCATTTTGGCGCTGTAAGCCACAAATCACACGGAGCAAGGTGCTCTTGCCACTGCCGTTACTGCCGGTGACAACCAACACCTGCCCAGTCGTAACCGTCAACGAAATATCAAAGAGCACACGGCGTGCTCCATAGTCGAGCGTGATGTGTTCGAGTTCAAGCGCCTGCATACCCACCTACCCCATCTGTCTCATGCTAGCGCCATTATGACATAAATTTATCCTGTACTTGCGATGCGTCAACACTCGTCTGTGGCATGTAACCAATCATTTTCTCCACATTCCCACTCGCATCACGTACACTACCCGAGATGTGCAGTATTTGTACCGCGGCAGATACTCGTTTATCGCATATGCAGTAAAAAATGAGCTGGCGCAGGCGTGTATCACTTTTGGACACATCTCATCAATCACAAGACCGCAACGCGACATGTGCTTTCGCACACCATTCGCGTCTGTAATGAATACCAGTAGACATCGCTCCATGTACAATACACACAGTCATCAAAAGGAGAAACCCGCATGAAGTGGCTAACCAAATCTCACATCAAAGTCGGCCGCATCGGCTGCGCCTGGCTGATTGCACGTTTTATTGATCACGAGCCCAAATTTGTCTTTAGTGACGAGGCCACGCCCGACGAGGCCTTGCGTATGGGCGCCATCCTCTACCACGTCGATGGCAGTGATTACGCCCGTGATGGCCTCGAGTCATCATTCGAGGTGCTGATGCGCAAATCAAATCTCATCAACAATCCGGCCCTCGTCCTGCTCGGGCAAATCGTCGGCACGGCCGACATCAAGCAGAGCCCCCACCAAAAGAGCGAAGGCGCTGGATTCCGCGCCATCCTCGATGGACTCGGCTGGCGCTACCCGGACGACGACGAGCGCATCCTGCGCGAGGGATTCGTCGTCTATGACGCCTTGTATCAATGGTGTCAGCGCCAAGTCGAACTCGGGCGCAATTAGGTGAATCACAGCGCTGGTGTGGTGTAACTCACCGAACCTACAGACGACACTCGATCGGCGACGACCATGACTTTTTATAATCACAACACCCATCATGAGTCCAGAAGCTGAGTAAACCTGCGTACACACACAAGACCCGGAGCGTGCAATCGCACACTCCGGGTCTTGGATGAACCGAACCTACAGAATGATGTTCCCGACGCCAGCAGCCGCGACTTTTTTGGCAAGGTCGGCAATCTCGCCACTGGCCAAACCGCGCATCCCGCTCAACACCTCGTCCAAATCCTCGGACATATTGCTGAACGATGCGACAGCCTGATCGGTTGGTCGGTAATTACCGACTGACACCGCGTCAGCGATAGCGCCCAACTTGGCGAAGAGCTTGGTGCCGTGGTTCATCTGTCCAGGCCAGCCTGGCTTGACGTCGGGCACGGTAATCTGCTTCTCAAGCTCGAGCACCTTGGCGCGCAACGCGCTGGCCTGTGCTGCCAACTCGGGGTGCGTAGCTGCCAGACGCTTGTTGAGGCCGTCGAGCTGGGCGCGAGTGTCACGCATCTGGTTGAGCGCCTTTACGGCGTCGCCGGTGCGGTTGTAGATCTGCATCAGCATGTTGAACTGGGCCTCGAGATCCTCTTGGCTGGCATCGCTGAACGCATCGGCCACAATCGTGAGCGACTGAGTGAACTTCTGGCCGCCGACGGTCAACTCGACCGTGTACTTACCTGGAGTCACCTTGGGACCGTAGATGAGCGAACCTGCGATAGGGTCTTTGCCGACAATCTTGGGCAACGCCTTGACGCGCATGTCCCAGATAAAGCGGTTCCAACCGGCATTGGCGGTGGTGCGACGCAAGTCGTGCGTGTCGTCCGACTTCTCAACTTTGGTGCCCTCAGGGCGGCTGAAGAACTCGTTGACCAGCCCACCCTTGCTGTCGTAGAACGCCAAACGAATCGGCTCGGCTGCCGTCTCCTTGAGCCAGTAGGTGATAATCGCACCGCGTGGTGGATTGGTCCCTGAATCAAGGTAGTGACGCTCAATGTAGCCCTCGGGTGAAACGGTCACGGTGTGCGCACAGACGTCGCCCAAACCGGCCATGTAGTTCTTGCCAGGCTTGCCTGCATCGTCCTCAGACTCGAACAACGCCGCCAAGATGCGCTCCGTCGGGCGTGGCGCAAACAAGTGGGCCGGCTGAGCGTTGACGGCTGGGTTGTACTGGCGCAATGGCGTCAAGTCATCCAAAATCCAGATTGCGCGACCATGCGTGCCACAGACCAAATCGTCGTTCTTGATAATCAAGTCGTAGATCGGCGTCACTGGCAAGTTGAGCTGGAACAGCTCCCAGCTGTCGCCCTGGTTGAATGACACGTACAAGTTGGTCTCGGTACCGGCAAAGAGCAACCCCTTGCGCACCGTGTCCTCACGGACAATCCGCACAAAGTGATCGCCGGCGATGCCCTTGACGACGCGCACCCAACTCTTGCCGCTGTCCGTTGAGCGGTAGATGTATGGGGCGTAGTCGTCCATCTTGTGGCGAGCAGCCGAGAAGGTAATCGTGTTTGCGTCGTGTGGTGAGACCTCGATTGAGGTCACCATCGCCCACTCTGGCAAGTCGCTCGGCGTCACGTTCTGCCAGCTGGCACCGTTATCGCGTGAGACGTGGATCAAGCCGTCGTCACTCCCCGACCACAACTCGCCTCGGCGATGTGGTGACTCGGTGAATGAGAAGACCGTACAGTACACCTCAGCACCGACTGAGTCACGATCGATTGGGCCACCGGTAATCTGCAACTTGCTTGGGTCGTTGCGGGTCAAATCAGGGCTGATTGGCGTCCAGCTTTGGCCCTCGTTGGTCGTCTTGAAGACCACGTTACCTGCAGCATAGAGCACGTTCGGGTCGTGTGGTGAGAAGACGATTGGGTAAGTCCAGGCAAAGCGGTACTTGTGCGAGATAGCGCCCTCACCAGTGGTTGCCTCGGGCCAGGTCGTCACCAAACGAATCTGCTTGGTGCGCTCGTCGTAGCGCTGCAAACAGTTACCACCACCCGATGATGAACCGATGGCGCCCAAGTAGACGATGTTGTCGTCTTTGGGGTCAACCGTGATATATCCGCTCTCGCCGGTACCGGCAATCACGACGGCGCTCCACGGGATTGAGCTGCTCGGGGTGCGGCTAGGCACGGCCAACGAGCTGTTGTCCTGCTGGGTACCATAGACGCGGTATGGCGTGCGGTTGTCAACGCCGATATGGTAGAACTGCGAGGTCGGCTGGTTGTAGACGCTGGTCCAGGTACCACCGGCGTTGAACGACACATTGGCACCACCGTCGTTGCCTTGAATCATGCGGCGGTTATAGACCGGCGAGATCCACAAATCGTGGTTGTCGCCGTGTGGCGTGTCGATTGGGTTGAAGGTGTGACCGCCGTCGGTTGACTTCCAGAACGACAAGTTGTTGATGTAGACGGTGTTGGCATCTTGGGTATCGGCATGGATGTGCATGTAGTACCAGGCGCGTGAGACCAACCACTCGTTGTCGCTGACGTGCTTCCACGTATCGCCACCATCATCTGAACGGTAGAGACCAGGCGCCTCGGCGTGCTGAATCAAACACCACACGCGACCAGCTTGGACTGGTGAGGCGGTGATACCCATCTTACCGAGCGTGCCCTTGGGCAAACCGGGCTTGTGGGAGATGTCCTCCCAGGTCTCACCACCGTCCTTTGAGCGATACACGGCTGAACCAGGGCCACCACTTGAGATGTCCCAGAACTTGCGCTGCCCCTGCCAGGTGGTGGCATACAAAATGCGAGGATTGGTGGCATCAACGGTTAAGTCGATGGCACCTGAATTTTCGTCGCGGTAAAGCACCTTGCGCCACGTCTCACCACCATCGGTGGTCTTGAAGATACCGCGCTCTTCGTTTGGACCAAATGCATGGCCGAAAGCGGCAACCCAGACGATGTCGGGGTTGGTCGGGTGGATGCGCACCTTGGCGATGTGACGGGTGTCACTGAGCCCCATATGCTTCCAGGTTTTGCCAGCATCGGTTGAGCGGTAGACGCCGTCACCGTGTGATACGTCAATACGAATGGTGGCCTCACCCATGCCAGCCCAGACCACATTTGGATCTGACTCTGACACGGCAAGTGCACCAACCGACGAAGTCTTGAAAAACCCGTCTGATACGTTGTACCAGAACTGTCCGGCGTCGTCCGTCTTCCAGACACCACCAGCACAGGCCCCAAAGTAAAAGACGTTGTTGTCGTGTGGGTCACCGGCAACGGTGACTACGCGGCCGCCACGGAACGGGCCAATACAACGCCACTGCAGCAGTCCGTCAAATTGCTCTGCCATGTTGTTTAACCTCTTCGTAAACACTGCAACGCGGAACGTGCAATGATTATACCCCAAATTACTTGAATACGGCGCTATCTACCATCGCCTGCTTTGTCCGCACGATGGTACGCCACAAGTGCATTTGCGTGGCCGTGTCCCATCGCATACGTCGTTTTGAGTTGGTTGACCATCTCCATGTGTGCCATACCCTGCATGCCATCAAGGATGGAGAGCCAATAGGCAATCGGTTGACCATACTTCTTTTCTATTGACGGGAAGTATGACGCGGGGCCTTTGGGTTTGGCTGATTCGTCTGACACCACATACTCCAATACACTACTTTGTCGATACGTTGACTCATCATACACCCACACCGTATGCCTGTATACGAAAAGACCATATGCAGGGACACAAGGTACATGCAATATCTTGCTAGCTGTATCATCTACTTCTATGATATATTCGTCATAGCAATCAAATAAATGCCAAATACTTCAGCACAATTCGAGAGAGTGAGTATGCGCATGAATCGTCCATTGAGGCTTCACGTCATTATCGTCATTGCAATGTTACTCATCAGTGCCTGTGGCACTTCTGAGCGCAGTCAATCGGTGACGTCGGATGGTGAATCTGCATCGTCATCAACACAATCGGAGTCACAAGCCGATATGCCCGCCCAAATCAACGGCCCCTGTGCGAATGCTGATGAACGCATACAAATCGATGGCACCGATGTCGTTTGTATGCGCAACAGTGTCGGCAACCTTGCGTGGGAGCCCGTACGATCATCGCTCACAGGCGACGGTGGATTCACCAATGAACAATCACAATGTTTAATCCAAACGCTCGGCACTGATGAGTTTAATCGGCTCACCCAATCGATGACGAATCCATCGTCTACACAA
The DNA here is from genome assembly GCA_046300655.1 of Chloroflexota bacterium. GTDB lineage: Bacteria > Chloroflexota > Chloroflexia > Chloroflexales > Roseiflexaceae > UBA965. Next base: position 22,958 of record JBKCLM010000048.1, read on the forward strand.
CAAGACGCGTTGCGCACATGTGGCATCACCCCACCGTCCGGTCAAAATCAACCACAAGGTCATACAAACGATATGGCACAACTGGGCATGGCATGTGATTCACCTGGCCAGATCGTCTTTGCCAATGAACTCTACATCTGTAAAGACGGCACGTGGCGCTACCCAATCCCAGGGGATGTGCCAACAAATACCGATGGCAGCAAACCACGTTGGTACCCTGAGCTCGATCAACTTGTTGGACAACAACCCGCAACCTGTCCACCGAGTGAGGTCTCTTTCACACAGAGTTTTTTACCGGTTGACCAACTCGATGCATCAATCCCACATGGCGCTATGATCGGCGACCATGTCACTCCCATCGATCACGCCTATATCGGCATCAAACCGATGCGCACTGCGCCTAGTGCCCGCACTGACGCAGATTATCTCCCCATCACTGCCCCAACAGATGGTGTGATTATTGAGGCAAGTTCACTCGGTAGCCCGACCTCACATCGCGTCGTCATCAGCCACGGATGTGGCGTCTATACGGTATATATGGTCGTAAATCGTCTTACTGGCGTATTAGCAGAGCTCGCCGAACAGGTGCAACGCCAAGGCTATATGAAGACGAACGTCCCTGTTGCCGCCGGAGAGGAGTTTGGACGCCAACGCGATAATCCACTCGACTTCAATGTGTGGGCCGCAGATACATGGTTGACTGGGTTTGTCAATCCGCTTTCCTATTGGTATGGTGAGCCGTGGAAGCCCTACACCGCTGATCCCGAACGCTTTTTTACGCCTGAACTCGCCACACAATATCGCGATATCATGCAACGTACGACGCCACCGCGTTGGGGCAAAATCGATCTCGATGTCGCCGGGAGTGCCGCCGGTAATTGGTTCTTGGCTGATACCATCGGCTATAGTGGGCGACTCATCAGTGATTATGTAAATGCCACCACCCCATTGCAAGGTGGCCAAGTTCCTGGCAAGCAAACATATGCGTACGGGCATCTTGCGATTGTTCCCCATGAAGTCGATACCAATGCCTGGGTGTTCTCCGTCGGTTGGTGGCAAAATCCAGCTGGTGACCCCAAACAGATATATCTCGTCATCGGCGACACTCAAAAGACACCCGACCAAATCACACCCGCTGATGGAGTCGTTGTCTACGGCCTCGCTGACGGGCAACGCCTCGATGCTAATGGCGCACCAGTGCAGATGGATCCCAATAACCCGGGCACACCCATGCCCATCGGGTATACAATCGGGATTGGCCAAGCAGTTGGCAGTGTGGCAATGCAAGTCAACGATGATGGCACGTTGTCTATCGAATTGTTCCCCTCACAACCTGACATACAAGTCACCCAGCTCAGCGACCAAAAGCGCACGTATCGTCGGTGATTTCATAGATGCTGCAGTACCGCAGGTAGAATGCATGCATACACAGAATAGGATGCCAGTCAGTCTTTGTTATTGATAAGTGGCTCTGGACGGCCGAGTGGATGTTGTTACGGCATGACGCTCGGCGTCCGGTCACGTCGGTCTTTGGTAATTACATGCACAAACCATTCCAACGGACCCTGTGCAAATGTACGTAACCAAATCTGTGCGAACATGACGAGCCCGAGCCACACCAGTATTGCAACCACCATGACCACCCACAACGCGAGTTCCTGAAACAAGCCAAGTCCCCACGAGCCAAAAATCAACGAGGTAACTACGGATTGCCCGATATACATCGTCAACGACATCCTACCCGCAGGTGCTAACCATGCAACTGTGGCAGGACGCTCGTCTACCAATTTGCGTATGACACTGATATATGCCATGGAGAGAGGTGGCGCGGCTACGAAGGTCAGCGCAATTGCAGAGAGGAATAGCGCTTCGGACGGTTGAGCAGTGTGCTCATTTCGCATAAAAATGGTAGCGGCTAGTATTTGTAACGGCAACCCGATTCCCAATCCGCGGATAATCATGCGATTGTTCTGCGCTGCATCAACAACAGCCGAAAGAAATTGTGATCGGGCAAGTCGAAGCCCCAACAAAAACGCAGCAAACACAAATCCACCCTGAAGAAGGAGGCCACCAGAAAATCCCCATATCCACATCTCGATTCGTGGCGCAATCGATTCAATATATGTGCCACTGCGTAGCACTCCATCAAGTCCTGCTTCAGGCAACACCCCAGATTGCACTGGTGGAAAAGAGCGCTCCTCGATGTAGAACACGGTGGCCAAGCCTAGTAACACCAATGCAAACACACTGTATAAGATGTACGACCATACTTTGAGCGTTTTGTCAGTACGAAATAAGAAAGGAACCATCAGAAGCCCAAAGAGTCCATACAGAAAAATGATATCCCCATGCCAGAGCAGACTGAAGTGCAACACACCAAGCATCATTAACACAATACAACGTTTGATCCATCTTGGGCGGTTGGCGCGCTGCTCACGGACAATGTACCCCGCACTGTATCCAAAGAGAAAAGAAAAAATGAGGTAGAACTTCCCTTGGAAGACTGCAAATAGTATGAAGGCAGTGATACTGTTTGCAATGCCCTGTACCCATATTCCACGTGCACCAAATTCGCTTGATAAAGCCATGAATTGAATATTCACCAAGAGGATTCCAAGCAGGGCAACGCCACGTAAGACGTCTGGAGTCAGATCTCTTTTCATATACGCCTTTCTCCTCGACAAGAGTCAAGCCTTATATTGTAATTAATTACACACATCTACCTCTCTCATTTAGGTACACTGTTCGGACATCACACTGCAATCTCTTACGTTCCCCCTACATAACCTGTTGCTACTTTTTTGGCACTTATTATGCAGTTTTTGATTGTTGTAATACCCAGAGCGGTGGTACAAACAAGACGAGAAAGCTGACATTCAACACGATATTGCCCGGTAGTCCTGCCAAAATCGAACCAATGCAGTCCACCACAAACCATGCGACCAGACCAATCAAAAGAAGCCGCGGTACCTCAGGCAACGCATGAATGCGCTGCGGCGTGGCCAGCAGATACATCAACACGCCCCATCCCACCATCGTGCCACCAAGTACGGCATTGACGGCACGAGTATCGTCACTAAATGCTGCCGGATTCCCATCAAGCGGCCACTTCAACACATCAAACAACAACAGCCATACCCCGTCGGTAGCAGGATAGCTCGCAAGTGCACTAATCAACCCAATCAATATGGTAATGACACATGCACACCGCAACCAGATGATACTCGTACGTACGGTCATTTCGCCCTCCTCATATCTCGATTACATACACCTATCCGTTCGATTCACAGGACACACCCATCATGCCACAAAGTCATAAACCGTCAAGTCTGCTAAAAGCAATCCGCATTCGTGATTCACCATGCTGTACTGAACAAACAACAAGGCGCACATGATGCATCTAAATACATAACAGATACATCATGTGCGCTTTTTATTTTCATTATACAGATTAATTAATCCACATATGTGGTTTTATACAGAATAATCATCGACACACCATCAGCATTATCTCGCCTATGCCC
>JBKCLM010000049.1:0-16382 GCA_046300655.1 Chloroflexota bacterium
GTTGGCGTGTTCGGCACATCATTCGCTGGGAGCTAAGCACAATTCCATCGATGCGCAGATCATAGATAATCACACAGCCAAATCAGCTTTTTACGCGACATCTAGCGCATCGAAATCCGATTTGACGCACATCACACTACACGCTACAATACCTAGACGGATTTATTCCGCCGGGTATTAGTGTGCCCGCACAGGAGTCGCGATGTTCGAAAGCCTTTCGGATCGTTTACAAGCAGTATTTCAAAAGCTCGGCGGCAAAGGCCGTTTGAGTGAAGAGGATGTGCGCGAAGCGATGAAGCAGGTGCGGCTTGCCCTGCTCGAGGCCGACGTCAATCTACAGGTTGTTCGCGATTTTGTGGCCAAAGTCACTGAGCGTGCAGTTGGTGAGGAGGTCTCACGCAGCCTCACCCCGTCACAACAAGTCATCAAGATTGTCCGTGACGAGTTGATTGCCTTGCTTGGTGATGCCGAGGTACCACTCGCCGAGGCCAAGCTCCCGCCGACCGTCATCATGCTGGTAGGTCTGCAAGGTGCAGGTAAAACAACACATGCTGCCAAATTGGCGTTACAACTCCGCAAAAAGGGCAAGCGCCCACTGATGATTGCCGCTGACGTATATCGTCCAGCCGCTATTACACAGTTGGAGTCGCTCGGTAAGCAGATCAACATCCCCGTATACAGCGAGGGGACTGCAGCCAAGCCCACCGATATCGTGCGTAACGGCTTGCAACATGCACGGCAAGAGCACTGCAATGTCGTCATCATTGACACTGCTGGTCGACTACAAATTGACGAGCTTTTGATGAACGAGTTGAGTCAAATCGTCGAGGTTGCCAAACCCGATGAGCGACTCTTGGTCGTCGACGCCATGATTGGTCAAGAGGCCGTACGTGTGGCTGACGAGTTCAACAAGCGGGTATCACTGAGCGGCATCATTTTCACCAAAGTTGACGGTGACGCGCGTGGTGGTGCAGCCTTGTCGGTGCGTTCGGTCACTGGAGTACCAATCAAGTTCCTCGGAACCGGTGAAAAAATCGAAACCGGCACGCTCGAGACATTCCATCCTGAGCGATTGGTGTCACGCATTTTGGGTATGGGTGACGTGCTTTCGTTGATTGAGCGCGCTGAGCAATCAATCGACAAAGACGAAGCGGCCCGCATGCAAAAGAAGCTCGCCAAAGGGGCATTTGATCTCGAAGACTTTTTGTCGTCGATGAAGCAAATGCGCAAGCTCGGTCCACTGAACCAAATTCTCGGCATGTTACCGGGTATGGGCCAGATGGCCAAAGCAGGTGAGCTCGTTAACGAGAAGGAATTACGTCGTGTCGAGGCCATCATCCTCGCGATGACCCCCGGTGAACGACGCAATCCGGATATAATCAAAGGGAGTCGCCGCGAGCGCATCGCCAAAGGAAGTGGCACGTCGGTCCAACAGGTATCGGCACTGCTCAAAAACTTCACGCAGATGCAACGGGTGATGAAACAGTTTGGTGGTAATGGCAAAGGACGGATGCCAGATCCGCGTGATATCATGCGTCGGCTCCGTTAATCCACAATTCGTATACGTGTAGGAGGTAGTTCGGAACATGGTCACTATTCGTTTGCGCCGCACCGGCAAGAAGAAGCAGCCCAGCTATCGCGTTGTTGTCGCTGACTCACGCTCACCACGCGATGGTAAGTTCATCGAAATCGTGGGCTTCTATAACCCAGTGCGCCAACCACAGGAGCTCGAGATCAAGGCTGACCGCGTCCGTCACTGGATGAGCGTCGGTGCCCAGCCTTCAGACACCGTTGTGCGCTTGCTCAAGCGCGTCAACGTCCTTGACGAGAACGGCAAGCCCACGCCTGTCGCTAGCTAATCGAGAGACTCATGCGTACATTACTCGAGTACATGGTGCGTAATTTGGTTGACCACCCAGAGGCAATCCAGATTCGAGAGCGATCGACACCGTACGCGGTCACCTTTCGCTTGAGTGTGGGTTCGCAAGAGGCCGGCAAAATCATCGGTCGTAATGGTCGTGTGGCCAAATCGATTCGTGATTTGATGGCAGTGGCAGCCGCCCGTCAAGGCAAACGCGTCCATATTGATATTGAGTAAGCCAAGGACTCCCTCCTTTGCCAAATACCATGCGTGATGCGCACACATGTCGCGTGTCACGCATGGTTGTGTGTGTTTATTTGCCAGCGATACCATGTTTTGCGTGCTATCGATCAGTATAGTGGTGACATCCATGAGTGATATACAACCAATTCGCCCCGATGAATTATTATTGGTCGGCCAGGTCATCAATGTCGTCGGTTTACGCGGCGATGTTCGTCTGCGCCTTATTTCAACCCAGCCAGAGTTTTTGGCTGAGACTAATCCGATGCTCTATAGCGCCGATGGCAAACGCTCGTTCCGCTTGCGTCGCCTCGTCCACTACAAAAACGACATCTACACTGCAACGCTCGGCGGTATTGCCACCCGCGATCTTGCGGAGGCAATGCGTGGTACCGAGTTGTATATGCGCCAAGCTGATATCGCACCACTAGCCGCAGATGAGTATTTTTTGCATGATTTGGTCAATATGACCGTCGTGGATGCGCAACAAAACCTTATCGGCACAGTCCGTGAGGTGATTAACACCGGCGCAAGCGATGTGCTGGTAATCAGTCGCATCGGCAAATCTGATGCGCTTGTCCCAATGGTTAAGGCGTTTGTCAGTCAACTCGACGTGACCAACAAACGCCTCGTGGTAACGCCAATTCCAGGCCTCATTGAAGATTCTACCGCTGAATAATCCCTATTCAACCACCGGATCAGAAGGAGCGGGCGTCAGATATGTCGCCCGCCATTGATTGCGTTCGGTGAACAACTGCGGCCGACGATATAATATCCACCAGCCCACAGGATAGCCTATCATCTTGGCCACGTCTCCCACCACACGAATCCACGGGACGAGCACGCCGGCCAACAACGCCTGCCAGCCATTGACACCCTCTTTGTGGCGCAACCACAAGCGATGCCACGGCTGAATGCAATACGCAACGGCGCCACTGATGAGCACAAACCAACCAAATCCCCCGGCCAGCAACAACAACATCCCAAACAGATACACCGCATAGCGCAACAGATGGCGTTTGAGCCACAGCCCACCCACAGCATCACCTCGTGCATACAAGAAGTATTGCCGGTAGAACTGTTTGAAAGTGCTCCGTGGCCGGAAATGTACGATAGCACTTGGCACAAATATAAACCGAGCCCCGCTGTTTTTGAGGGCAAAATCAAATAACAAATCCTCGCAGTGACTGGCCCACTCAGGATAGCCATCCACCTGTTCCCAGACTGCTTTGCGGAACGCTACCGACTTACCAAATGGCATGAACTGCGCAGGAATAATCTCGTTGGCCTCACGATAGTTGGTACTGCCAAGTGCGAGTTCAAAGACACTGCGTGGTAATGGGCGAAAAAAGCCAGCAGCGACATCGGCCTCGTCGGCGAGCAACGGTGCGACCAGACGCTTGAGCCAATGGCGATCAAGAATCAAGCCAGCATCGGTACAGGCAACAATATCACCCATCGCATGAAAGATGGCATTGTTGCGCCCTGAGGGGATATTATGTCCACCGACAACGAGTCGAATAGGAAATCCCATATCAATATATTGCTGCACAATCGCAATCGTTGCATCTTGACTATTGCAGTCGTTGATGACGATTTCATCGGGAGCAAGGCTTTGACCAATCATCGACTCAATTAATTGCGCGATGTTATCTTCTTCGTCACGAACCGTACATACAAGTGAAACCCGTTTTGGATTCGTCATTGCATTACTCCCAATCCCTCACACATGTATGACGCACGCGTGTCATATTGCACCACATACACACCACATACTGTAGTATACTAGCAAATGAGGAGAATTGATTACAGATTATGATGAAGCACCCCATACGTCAATATATTGTGTGGTTCGGTTGTATCTTGCTACTAAATAGTGCATGTACACAAGCATCCGACACCACCACAACCACACTGCCATCCGCAACAGCGGTGCAACCAACCACTATGGCAGTAATTGAAACCACCGCGCCACTTGCCACGCTGACTCCTAGTGTGGAGCCGACGGCGCCTCCTATCGTTCAAACGGGCGATGCAGTTGACGCACTCGCGAGTCAAACAACAGAGGGGTATTATCAGATTGGCAGTACGAGTGCGCCGATCACGATGGTCGACTACTCTGACTTTTTCTGAAGTGTGTGTGCCTTCCACGTGTTGGAAGTTGAACCGCAACTTATCGATGAGTACGTACGTACTGGCGCCCTACGAATTATTTCGCGTCCATTGTTACAGTCTGGGCCAAGTAGTTTGCGCGCAGCGCATGCAGCTACCTGTGCCGGTGAACAACAACAATATTTTGCCATGCGTTCATTGATTTATGCCAATATTGGCATGCTCTACACAGCTGAGAACATTGATGTCGCACTCAGCGAGCTAGCAGGTCAAATCGCAATTGACCGTACGGCATTTGATGGGTGTATGACCAGCAATAGACACGAACAGTTGCTCTACGAAGGGTTTGCCCGTGCCAAAAACGATGGTGTTCAGACCAGACCCGTCTTTGATATTAACGACACCCGGATCATTGGTGGACGTAGTTATGCAGATTTTGTCACTATTTTTGCATCATTACAGCCATAAATCTCTGCGCAACACGAAATATATCAGCCTCCTATAATTATCCTACAAGCATGCCGTAGGCACACCCGTGGTACGATGAGCATGGATGGTAGATACGATATTAAACTGGTGTACTAACGGACTAATTCTATGCAAATGCGACACATTCCACCAATTATTATTATGATTATCAGTGGGATGATTGGCATCCGCTTAGCGTTGTCGCCTGTGGCCGTTACCAGCACAACCTGTACCGAAGACCATCCGTATTACTTGTCGAACTGCGATGAACCAGATTGGACTGCCACACCAGTGACTGTCTATCCTACTGCGTCCGAAAATGACATGCCAGACACAGATCCACCTGCTCAAATACCATCACAAGTTGCAACGCTGACTGCAACGGTAGTCAATAATACCCAAGTGGGGAGCACACCACTTATTGCACCGCAAGCATCAAACAACACCTCGATGACAATCGTATCCACGGTCACTCCGACGGCGCCTTTGCCTGCGACAGCGACTCGTACGCGCATCAGCACTCCAATCACTACTGAACAAGTAATTAATACGACTAGTTCTGCATTGATCTGCCAGCGACAAACACGACTCATCATCAAAGGGGCGACGGATCCCTATAGTCTATTGCTCCTCACCTTTGGAGACCGAGTGGTAGGTGGGGGCATTAGCTACGCATCAGGGGGCTATGCAATGCCATTAGTTATTGGCGATGAGTCACGTGGTGTGTATCAGATCGAGGTACGTCAACGCAATACGAACAAGGTTATTAAACAATTACGCTGTACCGTGCCATAACTCATATAGGCGTCGCATGACATCACATTGGAACACAATCATTCAACAAATTTGTCAGCATGATCAAGGCATCACACTCGATGATCTACCGATTGTGCGACACATTGATGGTCGTCCTGCGCGCGTCAATTACCCAGCCGAAGGTGTCATACCAAGGCTCGCAGCCGTACTGATTGTCTTAACCCCACGCGAGACAGATGTCCAGGTGTTATTAACACGTCGTGGTGGTGGATTACGTGAACACAGTGGCGAGATAGCGTTCCCTGGTGGACGACAAGAACCAGGCGAAACAAGCGTGACTACGGCACTACGTGAAGCACACGAAGAGCTTGCCATCCCAGCATCGGCAGTCACAATCATGGGGGCACTCCACACCATTTATGTGCCACGAAGTAATCATCTTGTGACCCCAGTTGTCGCATGGTGTGATGAACTGCCCGAATTATCACCAAATGCGGTTGAAGTTGCTGAATACTTTACGGCCGATTTACCCCCACTCCTCCACCCAGATGCCATGCAATACGAGACACGACATATGCTTGGCGATACATTTGTGGTACCGTACTATCCAATCAACCATCATCGTGTGTGGGGCGCAACCGCATTGATGCTATCCGACTTAATTCTGCGGACACGACGATTGCTCATGCAACAATCATCGACACAAGGAGATTCAGATGAGCAGTAAACGAAACCTTGGCATTCTCGGTGCGATTATAGGCACTATCGGTGTGGCAGCCGTTGCCACATTACGCAAATCACTGCCACAAACCCGCGGATCATTGTCGCTTACGATACTGCATCAGCCGGTCGAAGTATTACGCGATCGGTGGGGCGTACCGCACATCTACGCCCAAAACATCCATGACTTATTTGTGGCCCAAGGCTTTGTGCATGCCCAAGATCGACTCTGGCAAATGGAGAGTCAACGACGTTTAGGGTTTGGTCGATTGGCAGAACTGATTGGCAAGCGCGCTATTGATACCGATCGCTACATGCGCATCCTCGGTCTTGGCCGCGCTGCCCAACAAGACGTCGCGCACCTGAGTGATGATGCACGCGCCACCATTGAGGCCTATGTGAGCGGAGTCAATGCGTTTATCAATCAACACCGCTCCAAACTCCCGCCAGAGTTCATGGCGTTACGCCACACACCCGAGCCATGGCAGGTGGTCGATGTCGTAGTCTGGGGCAAAGTCATGGCTCTCAGTCTGTCGGGGAACTGGTCGCAAGAGATTCTCCGGGCTCAGATGGTGTCTCAGGTCGGCAGTGCTCGCGCCACCCAGTATCACATTACGGGACGCCCAGATCTGCCGTTCATCGTGCCTGCGGATGTCACATACACGCCCGATATTGGCCAAAGTGCGCTCAATTTGGCCGAAAGCGCGCAACCCTGGCTCAATGAGAGCAATGATCGTGGTAGCAATAATTGGGTAGTCAGCGGTGCGCGCACCAAAAGTGGCCAACCTCTCCTTGCCAATGACCCACACCTCGGCTTAACGGTGCCGTCAATCTGGTACGAGATTCATCTTAATGCACCAGATTATCATGTCGCCGGTGCGAGTTTTGCCGGTGTCCCTGGGGTTGTGATCGGTCATAACAATCAGATTGCGTGGGGTGTCACAAACAGCATGACTGACCTACAAGATCTCTACATGGAACGCTTTGATTTGAGCGATGCCGCAGGGTTACGCTACGAGTACGACGGTCAATGGCATCAGGCCGAACTGGTCTACGAAACCATCAATGTCAAGGGTGGTGCGCCAGTCATCGAGCCCGTACGCATTACCCGACACGGACCAATTATCACGCCGTTGACCAAGGCCGATGGCAGCCGCGAGAACAATCCGCTCGCACTGCGCTGGACAGCCCTTGATCGTAGTACGTTGGTCGATGCGATTTTGGCGCTCAATCGTGCCACTGACTGGCAATCGTTCCGTAATGCCCTACGCAAGTGGGATGTCCCGCCACAAAACTTTGTCTATGCCGATGTGGCCGGGAATATTGGTTATCAACTGGCCGGGACCATCCCCATCCGCGCCAAAGGCGATGGCAAGTTGCCGGTACCTGGGTGGAACACGGAATACGAATGGCAGGGCGTTGTGCCATTCGACAAACTACCCATGCAGTACAATCCACCCGAGGGCTTTGTGGTCACGGCCAACAACCAAATCGTCGCTGACGACTTCATCCCACCGGTGCGTGGCGAGTGGTCCAACGGTTGGCGTGCAGCGCGCATTCGGCAGTTGATCCAACAATACCCATTACATGACAACGCCACATTTGCCCGCATTCATGCCGATCAACGGAGTTTGTCGGGGCTCGAACTCATCAGCATTGCGGGCCGTTTGCCTGATGGCGATGCCTTAGCAAATCAAGCGCGGGCGATTTTGTCAGGCTGGGATGGCGAACTACATGTGGAAAGTATTGGCGCCACGATTGCCGTACAACTCCTCGACGAAATCAAACTTGCCGTGTTTGCACCAATGAGCCAGTCCATGCAACTCACCGTCGGTTTTGGTGCGTTTGCGAGCCGCCCGGGCCAAGAGTACATGGCTCGATTTTTGCCCCAAATCATGGCAGCACTCACCAGTAATAATAATGACTGGTTTGATGACGGTCGAACATGGGATCAAATTCTGGCACTTGCCTGGCCTGCGACCCTCGCTACCATTCGCAAGCGACTCGGCGATGACCCCATCAAATGGCGCTACGGCAATTGGCACACGCTCACCTTTAATCATCCGCTCGGCGCTATTCCGGTCATCGGCAAACTATTTAGTCGTGGGCCATACCCGTTTGGCGGCAATGGTGATACGGTGAATGTGTGTGGTATCACCACTAATCCTGGCGGGCTCACGACATACTCTACTGCGTCATTACGCATCATCTGCGATCCATCAGACTGGGAGCAATGTCGGAGCATTCACCCGGTCGGACAATCAGGCCACTTCCTCAGTCAACACTATGCGGACTTCATTAAACCGTGGCTCAATACCGAGTACCACCCGATGCCGTGGGATCGACGGCGTGTGGAGGAGATGAGTCAGGATAAATTGACGCTCACGCCGTAATAGCAAACCGCCCCGAAGGAATCCCTTCGGGGCGGTGTTCAGTATGCGCTCATTACAGCCTGGCCAGAATCCCTTTGAGGAGCGCCCCAAAGCGCGGTCGGGCAGCGTTACCCGCCTCGATAACCTCCTCGTGATTGGCTGGGCTACCATCGGGGAGCGCCTGATTGGTCACCAACGAAATCGCCAGCACCTGCATGCCGGCATGCGCCGCCACAATGACCTCGGGCGCTGTCGACATCCCCACCACGTCGGCGCCAATCGTACGACACATGCGCAACTCTGCACCAGTCTCGAACGAGGGGCCGGCTACCATCACGTAGACGCCATCTTGGAGCGATGTACCTTGTTGGTGGGCAACATCGTGCGCTAATCGACGCAACTCGGGCGTATATGCATGCAACATCGGGGGGAAGCGCACACCAAGTCGGTCATCGTTGGCGCCCCGGAGTGGATTATGACCGGCCAGCCCCGGCATAAAAATGTGATCAGTGATGCACATCAACTCGCCAACTGGCCAATCTGCGCGCAGCCCACCCGCCGCATTCGTGGCAATCAACACGCCACACCCAAGCGCCCGCATCACCCGCACGGGGAACGTCACTTGATGCATGTCGTAGCCCTCATAAAAATGAAAGCGCCCACGCATCACTACTACAGGTGTGTCTGCCAAATAACCGATAGCAAGCTCGCCACGATGCCCATATACCGTTGACCGTGGAAAGCCGGGAATATCCTCGTAGCGAATGACCGTTGCATCGCGCATCTCATCGGCCAATGCACCCAGACCCGAGCCCAAGATAACGCCAACACGCGGCACTAATGCCGTATGCTTACGAATAGTCTCCACTGCGAGGAGAATTTGCTCGAGCTGATGCGCCATCGTCGTTGTCATGATTTTCCCCATCTGTATCCTGAACCGCTGGTGAACCAGACGGATCACCGAATAGCATACGCCGTTTCTCATCGAGCTCAGCATCGGTCAAAAAGCCCTGCTGATACAAATCCTCAAACTTCGACCATGCACGTAATCGTTCGGGATCGTCAACAGCCGATACGACAACGGGCGACGCATTGTGCACCTCGCTTGGCACCTCAGCGGCTTGCGGAGCTGGTGTGATTTGTACTCGGTGTGCCGGTGGCTCACCGACACGTGCATCTTCGATGGTGTTGCGGAACTCAATCGGATTCGCAATATTGCGGAACTCCTGCGGTGGCAGATCCGCCCCACCCATAATTGTCAAGTTGCCGTAGTTCAACATACGCCCAATGAACGACTGCACAAAATCCACCTGACTCAGTCGATTCAGGGTGATATCAACAATACTCCGCTGAATAAATCCCTCACGGCGAATCAGCCGCCGATCAGTCACAATAATCGCTTTGGTGTACCAGCGCACGATATCAACGATGGCACTAATAATCAGCACCGCTGCGATGACCGACAACACAAGGTTCACAATGAACATTGTCGTGTCCTGATTGCCCACTTCACGCAGCAAATCACCAGCCAGCGACATCGCCAAGAATGTCAATGACAACAAGACGATTTCGCTTAGTAATTGACCAATCAGGAAGATGACATGCACACGATAGGTGCCATATACGATTTCGTCGTCATCAATCATATCGTATAGTGATAGCATTGTGTCACTCCTTGTCTGACCAGTCATACTAGTCAATCATCACGCCTGTACGTTGAATTATACCGCATCCCATATTTTTACGATAGTCTGAGATATTGTGTCTCAACTTGCGTGCTGGCGTCGTACATCATCAAAAAAATCAGCCGCCCGCAGTGGTCGTTCATGAACCCGACGGATCCATTGCCGCATCAGTTGATACCCCTGTGTATGCACATCCGCAGGTTGCACCACATGCATGACCTGCGCCACAGGCTCGCGCTGGACAAATCGCAATAGTTTAAATAACGCTAACGAAATGGTCAGTGCATGTGGGTCACTCCGATGGCAATCAGCGCACAACATACCACCTTGTGTATGACTCCAACGATCAGCGCGTTGGTCGAGCGTCGCGCCACATACGGCACATTCAACTAACTGAGGTCGGTAACCAATCGCATCACACAATGCCAGCGTATACCAATGCACCACCATATCAATCTGCGATGCGGTACACAATGCCTGCAAGGTATCAGTCAATGCCACAAATGTCGGCGAAGCCGCATCCTCATCACCTACCAAGACATCGGTCAACTCGGCCACATAGTACCCAGCCGCCATACGCAAGAGTGACGATTGGAGTGGCGCAAAGCGATCAATCGCCACGCTCTGGGTAATCACATCGCGCGATCGCCCTTGTGCGAGTTGTAACTGGCAAACGCTCAATAACTCCAGATGTCCTGCCAATTTGCTCGTCGTTTTGCGCACCCCACGAGCAGTTGCCTCGATTTTCCCTTGGGGCGTCAAGATCGTTACTATCCGATCAGCCTCGCCGACATCGATACGCTTGATGATGACGCCTTGGCTCCGATATAAACGCTCACCCATTGGGTGCCCCCTTGCGGCGCAATTGTGCTAGTTTGCGTTGTAGCTGACGCACCTGCTCATCTGATGTTTTGGTAGCATTCACCAAACGCTCGAGCATTGCGAGCTCCGATTCATCGAATTGTGGCGCTTTGACGCTTTGCACATCAACGACATATCCGGCCTGCCGCAACCGTCGAACCACCATCGCCGCAACGGTTGGCGCCACGCCAATCGTAGTTTCGTTTAATACCTGATACTCCGGCAACGCAACCTGCCGATCATGCATGATATCAACCATGACATCGGCACTCCGCGACTGAATCAACACCATGGCTTGTGCACTGACTTGCGCCACATCAGTGGCCCATGATTTGATGAGTGTGGCTTGTGCAGGTGGGATTGGCGTGGCTAACACGGACTGTAGAATCTCGAGGTATGTGATGCTACTCATGCCTGCGGCGATGACTTTGCGCACACGCGCTGGCGAAATATACGCTGTATGGGCGTCGCGCCAATCGGCAATACGATGGAGCTGCACGCGTGCGTAATAATTAGTACTATCGGCCACTACAATACTGCCATCTGCCTCCAAAATAGCTGGCGCTACAGAGAGTGATGATGGTGGTGGATTAACACCAGCAATCCATCCACCCAGATGCGTCCGACGCACATACACGCCTTGCTCATCCCATTCAACTAATCCAAGCCACTGGGCTGGCCCACGAAGCATGTGGTCAATCAGTGGGCCGTCCTCAGACTCCCATGTGTGCGGCCATCCTGGTGGTACCTGCCATTTTCCTTGGGCATTTGGCGGTCGAACTACATCGGGCCAGCCCAACCGAATAGCATCGATGACATCGTGCCAAGCGCACCATTCTTCGGGGAGATGTGAGAGCAGTGAATGGACTATCGTCCGTCGGGCATAACGGATATCTAGTGCTGGTGGGCGTTTTTTACGATCGGCCAACTCCCACTCATTCCATGATGCCTGTAGCCACGCACGCGTCATCTCCTGCACACGTTCATGGGGTCGATTGACCAACCACTCGAGTAACCGTGGCGTTGGTGTCAATCCATGTGTATCCACCCGAAAAACGCCAGCAGCCAGCCAACAGCTACTCAACCACTGCATCATCGGCAACGACACGTCGTCCCGCCCAAGGCGATTAAGGGCGACTTGTGATACGCGACCATGCTGTTGTAATGGCAAACGCCCCTCGATGGCGAGGCAAGCCGCCGTCACCAATATCTCATCTCGTTGGGGGACTGATTGTACAAAAAGTTCGGGCTGGGGGGTTTCGGCTGTTACCAGCGCAGGAATCGCCCCACACGCACGTTCAATCTCTGCCGCAATAAACCACTGTCTACCGCCTTGTGCTGATTTGAGTGGCCAAATGACGCCACTCACAAACAACTGTTCAAGTGGGGTCAATGGATGATGTATGGTCAAAAATGCACGCGGCGATATGCTGTCTAGGTTTGTCCGGAAAGGTCCTGCCACAGACTCAAGCAGCGCCGCAGGCAACACACCTCCGGCCCGACGTATCCGCGCCACAATGGCGCGCGTTGGCCGAGAAAATCGTTCCATCAATCGAGACCACACCGATGTATCGTGCACAACATCATCAACTGTCTGCTCATCAATCCCGTGAGCCACAGCGATTGCCGCACGATCACTCAACGACAGTGATTCCCACATTGATGCCAACGAAGGAGTGTTCATTCCACCTCAAGTATTCCGGCAATTTGGGTAACATGTGTCACACACTGCCAGGCCGGAGCCAAATCATCGGGATAGGGCAAATGTGGATGGGTAATCCATATTGCCCGCATTCCAACCGCATGCGCCCCACGAATATCCGCCTCAGGGTTATCACCAATCATGATTGCGTCAGTTGCATCAATACCGAGTTGATCTAGTACATGTGCAAAGATGCGTGGATCCGGCTTTTCAACACCGTACTCACCAGATACAACCATACACTCAAACCAGCGACTCAACTGTAGTTGGTCTATTTTGGCGCGTTGGGTCCAACTAGGGCCATTGGTAATCAGCGCTAGTCGATAGCGTGTTGCAAGCATATCGAGCAACGCCTCAACCCCCTGATCAAACGTCAAATCACTAAACCACGTGTCACGACTCTGTTGACACAACTGTTGATTGAGATGCTCGGGTATATCATACGACCGCAAAAAATCAGCCATATCACGAAAGAAAATACGCTGCGATACTGCAGCAGCAATCACCGATGTTTGGGTTTGTATCGGCAACGTAGCGAGCCATGGTTGCCATGCCCGACGAAGATGATAATCACGGTGTCGATTCAGCGTATACAACGTATCATCGAGATCAAATATCAACGCCTGCATGGCACCTCAACATGACAATACGACTACTACCCCGTATAATACCATGGAGTTTTCTACAAAGGACAGGACACCTTCATGGCACAGATTTCGATGGCTGAGCTCATCCAACACGTGTCTGCATGCGGCGATTTTGCTCGTACCGAACGGGCCCAACTCCAACTCTTACGAAAGTCTGATGGCTCACTCGTGACACATGTTGATGAAGCCATCGAACAGCGTTTAGTTGCATATCTCCAAAGCGCATATCCCGATCACGCTATTGTCGGCGAGGAAGGCACCGCGCATAATCTCTCGAACGGCTCACCCTATACGTGGGTCATCGACCCAATTGACGGCACATCGGCATTTGCGGGGCAGTTGCCAGGCTGGTGTATCGGTATCGGCCTGCTCAAAGATGGCCTGCCACTTGCCGGAGTCGTGTATGCACCAATGAACGACGAGTTATTCGTGGCTACCCCTGATGGTCAGACACTGCGCAATAATCAACCTATCCACAGCACCGCTATGCAGTCAGATTTACTTGATGATTGGGTGGCAATGCCATCTGATGTCCATCGCAAGTATCACATCGCCTATCCTGGTCGTATTCGTACTACCGGTGCTACAATTATGTCATTATGTTATGTTGCTGCCGGCATGGCCAAAGGCGCATTAATTGGTAGTTGCAAAGTATGGGATCTTGCCCCCGCCATGGCATTGCTCTACAACGCCGGTGCTGATTTATGGGACATGAAGGGCACACGCATCGATATCGCAACCTACCTCAATCCACCAATCAAAACACCAACGATGATTGCAGCGCCAGCGAATCAGGCAGATTTCATGTTGGGAATGATTCGCTCAATCGTCAAATAACACAACACCGCCCTCGTGAGTAATTCACGAGGGCGGTGTTGTGGTACCACGTTACGCAACAATTAGCGCTTCGTGTATTGTGGGCGCTTACGAGCGCGCTTAAGACCGGCTTTCTTACGCTCTTTCATACGTGGGTCGCGAGTCAAAAGACCAGCACCCTTGAGCGCTGGGCGCAACGTCGCGTCGAGATCGAGCAATGCACGGGCGATACCGTGACGAATTGCGCTTACTTGACCAGCCACGCCACCACCCATGACTTTCGCCATCACGTTGAACGAACCGACGTTCCCTGAGACCACAAATGGGCGCTCAAGTTCGGTGGCAAACAGGGCACGGTGACCGAAGTAGTCACGTGGGGCCTTACCGTTTACCACAATCTCACCTTTGCCACGATAGAGGCGCACGCGTGCAACAGCAGTCTTGCGGCGGCCTGTACCTTGGTAGTAGTTCTTCTCAGCCATGTTATCCCTCTCGTCGTAGAACTAACCGCGAACCGCTGGCGCAAAGACCGCTGGTTGCTGTGCCGTATGTGGGTGGGTGCTACCTGCGTAAATACGCAATTTGGTCAGTTGTTGGCGACCCAAACGTGTCTTGGGCAACATGCCTTTAACGGCGAAGCGCAATACGCGCTCTGGGTGCGTGGCCAACATGCGGCGATATGGCACAGCCTTAAAACCGCCTGGGTAGTTTGAGTGCCGATAGTACATCTTCTGGTCTTGCTTCTTACCCTTAAGCAAAATCTTTTCGGCATTGATCACAACCACAAAGTCGCCACCATCGATATTTGGGCTGAACGTTGGCTTGTGCTTACCGCGCAACAACGTAGCAATTTGTGTTGCGAGACGGCCAACATGGTGACCGTTTGCATCAACAACATACCACTGTCGTGATACTTCTGATGCTTTCTGCGAGTAGGTCTTCATTCCCGTTATTCCTTACCTCAAATCGTCATTCCATGAGAGGCGGTGCTGGTCGGAGCGCCGACGCAGGATACTCAACCGCCATCAGTGTCAAGCCGTGTGCCACGGCTAGTTGTCCGGCATGCTGACGGGTTTTACCGTCGAGTATTGCTTGGACTCCCTCTGTGGATAGGCGCCCTTGGCCGACGAGGAGCAAGGTACCTGCCACAATGCGCATCATATTGCGCAAAAAACCATTTGCGGTAACGCGCACCACCACCACCGGCTGGTGGAATCGAATGGTGCGTTCGCAGGTTACTGCATAGCAACGACGCACCGTTGAACCGGCTGGAGCACCTACAGTAAATGCAGCAAAATCATGTTCCCCTACGAGAACCTGGCCAGCTGCCTGCATGGCATCAACATCGAGGCATCGACCCATTGCCCAGGCATGCTGGCGCAACAACGGCGATTTCACCACCTGATCATCGATGACATACTCATACGTACGTCGCTCTGCCCAAAAGCGTGCATGGAAGTCACGGGGGGGCTCCCATACCTGCATTATGGCGATATCATCCGGCAGATTCGCATTGAGTGCCGCCAAAAGCGTCGCAATGCTTCGCTCGGTCTCACTCACGACGTTCCCGACTTGGCCGAGTGCATGCACTCCGGCATCGGTACGTCCTGCGAGGGTAACACGCACAACTTCACGGTTGAGCCGATACCACACTGCCTCTAACTCACCCTGGACTGTCCGTTGGTTGGATTGCAATTGCGACCCAGCCAACAGTGTCCCATCATAGGCGACTTGGAACGCAATATTGCGCACCATCATCACCGTAGATTACAACAACTCGATGATTGCCATCTCAGCGCCATCACCAACGCGGGGTCCGAGCTTGGTGATACGGGTGAAGCCACTCGAGCGATCCTTGAATTGCTCTGGGGCAAAGGCAAACAATGCACGCATGGCGTCTTTGCTGGCCAAGCGTGACAAGGCAATACGGCGGTTGTGTGGAGTATCCACACGGCCGAGCGTAATCAAGCTCTCGATTTCAGGCTGGATAGCCTTTGCCTTGGTAATGGTCGTCTTGATTTTGCGGTGCTCAATGATTGAGATCATCAAACCGCGATAGAGCGCTACGCGTTGCTCTTTGTCACGACCCAATTTGTACCCATCACGACGATGTCGCATCTTAATCCCTCATACTCTGCACGA
>JBKCLM010000050.1:0-4181 GCA_046300655.1 Chloroflexota bacterium
TGTTTACGACTCCCGAGCATTACAGTGGCTTTTGGATTGTCAATGTGCCCTCGGCCGAGGTGGCGTTTCAGTTGGCACTCGCCGGGTCGAATGCCTGCAATCGTAAGGTCGAGTTACGGCCGTGTTTGTGTTGAATATGCGGGAATTGCGAACGACGATACAGCGATTGGGAGAGACGCAAGGCCTTTGCGTCTCTCCCAATCGCGTATGGTTTCGGATTATCCGTTGGTGATTGTCAGTCCTTCATGGGCAACCTCGATGCTCTCGATGGCCACCTGATTGCCGTCTGATGGGAGATCGGTGCTAGAGACCTTGACAGGCCATGCATTGCTGAGCGTCCAGACCATCGCCGGTGCACCAGATTCATCCATCAATGTAATGGTTACCGTCTTGCGTGCTACCGTATTTGCCTTGACCTGGTTGTACCATTCTTGGAATGAGGAGCCATTTGGCCAGATGCCCTTCTTCATCGTCACGTTCCCGAGTTTTTTGATACCGGGCATTTTGATGACTGAAAAGCTTGGGCTATCGCCGTGGCGATACTCGATGGGCTGCGCCTCAACGTCAAGCCCTGAGACCTCTTGAAAGTGCATCACCATGGAATCCCACTTGACCTCGAATCTGAACTGCAGGGTAGACCCTGTTGAGCTCTGTGTTGATCCATCATCTGGCATGACGTGCCTCCAAGATTGTGTTGAGCACGATTGGTGCTCGTCTGCGTCAGCGCAGAGCTGATTCGCCCCTTCATAGTACACGGTATTGGGTACTGTGTAGTTGGATTGAACCAAATATATATATCATCTGGCTGATGCTGGGCCGTAATTCAATGAAAAAACGAGGTTCGGTGCATCGTCGCATGCGACGATGCACCGAATCAGCGATTAGCGCGGGCTGATTTCAATATCACCGGTTACCACGACCAGGTCAATGATGACGTCAGCCGTCTCTTTACTGGTGTTGACCACCTGCGAGTTGAATTCACCATTGGTGATTTGATAGGTTGCTGCGACGGTCAACTGCGTATCGACACTCACATCAATATCGCCGGTCGATGCGCGGATAGTGTGCGTGCCCGGTTGACCGACGTGCAAATCGACGCTGCCGAGATTGACGTTGATAGTTGATGCCTTTGGCGCCTTGCCCTCGATGTCGCCACCTACTTCGAGGGTGGCATTGAGCGAATAAATGTCTGAGGTGCGTAGTTCGATTGATCCAAGGTTTTGCGTAACTGTGACTTCGTTCAATGTGCCGTTGAGCTCAATGTCACCGACGGTGTTGTTGATCTCGAGCGATGTACCGGCTGGCACGCGTACGTCGATGTTGAAGGTAGGCTGGCGTTCCTGGCCTGTGAGTTCGCGCCAAATGGTTGCTGTGTCAATGGTGAACGTGTCGCCGTCGCGTTGCAACAGCGGGACGGTTTTTTCATTGGGCTGGTATGGCATACGGAAGTCAACCTCAACCTGATTGTTGAGACTCTCATGCACCGTAATCGTACCGCCAGTCGCCTTGATGTGGAGCGTGACGGGGGCGGTGACAGGCGCTTGTTCTGATATGGTGTAGCGAGTGGCATTGTCAACAGCTTGATTGAGGCGTTGATAATCCTCGTATTGTTGCGACGCAAAGAATGCACTTAATCCGGTGTAGTAGGTTATGGTAGCCCCTGTGCCTCCGATGACAATCAGGCTGACGGCGATGATGACGAGTAATCTGATACGTGTAAATTTCATGATTTTGTACTCCCGCGCAAAATCGATACATTTGCCTGCATGTATCTGATAAACATGCGAATGAACCAGCGACTGATGTAGTAGAGCACCACGCACCCCAACAGACCTACGCCACTCGCAGTAATCGTGATAAATCCGCCGAACGTCACTAGCGCTTGCTGGATGTGTTGGGGCAAGTCGGATTGTTGTAAGACGCCCGTGATGCTTTCTGTACCGAAGGAAGGGAGGTTGAATGCCAGCGAGATGAGGTACATGAATGGCGTGAGGATGAAAGAGATACTTGCGACCCACAAGCTAAATAACACGCCAACCACTCCAATCATCGGCCCGAGGATGAATACGAGATTGAAGAAGGTCAGGCTCACAACAGCGAGCGTGGCTCGCAAAAAACTTGAAAATGTCAAATTATTCTGAGCGTGTGTCAGGTGCCGATCGGCAATCAACTGCTTAGCAAGCTGTGCTGGTTGGCCGAGTTGAGCGATAACCTCGGCGTCGCTCCGACCCGCACTCTGGGCATCAATGAAGTACTCTTCGTAGTCGCGCAAAATGTCGTTGCGCTCGCTCTCGGGGATGCGCTCGAGTGCACTTGCAAGTGCCGCAAGGAATGCTTGTTTAGTCATGACTGCCTCCTTCGATGAGTAATGCATTGACACCGTCGGCGAATAGTTGCCATTCACGGCGGAGCTCTTTCAGTGTGCGTTGACCTAATTGGGTGATACGGTAGTACTTGCGTGGTGGTCCCTCGACTGATTCTTGCAAATACGTCTCGAAGTACCCATCTTGGGTGAGCCGGCGCAACAGCGGATAGACGGTGCCCTCGGCGATCTCGATTTGCTGTGAGATGCGCTCGACGAGCTCATACCCGTAGCGGTCTCGCTGTGCGACCAGCGCCAGCACACAGAGCTCAAGGACTCCTTTTTTGAATTGCACATTCATCTGTGCGCATCCTTTCTCTGGTGATTCAGTACTGTGCATTGTATAGTACTGATTTGCAACACTATATCACAAGGTATTGTGTAATGCAAGGTAGTTAAGGTGTGTCTAGCGACGTGATGACGCGTGGTTCAGCGTGTGCGTTTGTGTGGCGTGATGGGTGTCAGCGTATGCAGACATGCACATTGGTCGGTCACGATGCCGTATGATAGAGAATAATGATATTGCGATTGGTAGAGACGCAAAGCCTTTGCGTCTCTACCTGATTTGCCCCTGATGATGAGAGGAGCGCATGATGAAGATATTTCAACGAACCATTTGGGTCCTGATGCTGGCGAGTTTGGCCCTTGCGACATGTGGTGCACCGCCACCGCCCGAGGATCCTGATGCGTTGATTCCCGCAACGATATCGGTGATTGGTGATGCAAATGTGGGTAAATTGTTGTACTCAAGCGAGGGATGCGTGATGTGTCATGCCACTACCACGCAATCAATGGTCGGACCTGGCTTGGCTGGTGTTATGACTGCCGGTGGCCCAACCTATCCTGAGGGTGTGGAGTACTGGTATGCATTGCCCAACGGTAGCCCACGTACCGAGGAGAACATCGCTGCCTGGATTGTTCGGGGCGGGCGCGGTCAGATTGGCGTGATGCCGGGCCGCCGGTTGGATGAACAGGATGTGGCCGATTTGTTGGCGTATTTGCGGTCATTGGAAAAATAAACCACTGACGAATCACAGAGACGCATGGCCATGCGTCTCTGTGATCCTATGAACATCACCATCAATCAAAAAATCCCGTATCCTCGTCGTTCAGATACTTGCGCGCAGCCGGCACATTGAACGTCACGCCCAACCCCGGCGCATCCCACACGTCGACATAACTGTTTTTGACAATCGGATTAGGCAAGCCGTCGATGATGTCGTACCACCACTCGTGATTGGCCTTGGCGTACTCAAACGCAATGAAGTTACCTGGGAGTGTCGCCGACACATGCACGAGTGCCGCCAGCCCAATCAACCCGTCGCCGGTGCCATGCGGTGCCATCATGATGCCGTGTAGGTCAGCGTACTCGGCAATCCACTTGAGCTCGGCCAGTCCACCGACATCGAGTGGGTCAGGGCCAAGCACGTTGACGGCTTGGGTTTTGATCAGCTCGACGAAGTTCTGCCTCAAGTACATCTGCTCGCCCGTATGAATCGGCGTGGTGGTTTGACTCGTGATATCGCGGTAGATGTGCGCCAGCGTGTAGGGCGTGTAATCGCCGGTGACCATGTCCTCGAGCCACATCAGGTGATACTCTTCGGTGGCCTTGGCAAAGCGCAGGGCGTCAGTCGCCATGAATCCGGGGCCACAGTCGAGTGCCAAGCCAATCTCGTCGCCCAATGCCAGCTTCATCGCCTCGACGCATTTGAGGGTGTGTTTGAACCCAGCTGGCGTCATCAGACCACGATTGGCGTGCACGCCGACGGGCTGGATTTCGCCATAAAAGTAGTCAGGAATGGTAGTCGCCATCGGGCTG
>JBKCLM010000051.1:0-3969 GCA_046300655.1 Chloroflexota bacterium
CGTCACAGATGACGCGCGAGCGGAGCCGATCTTTGTTGGCTATCCTGGCAGACACTGGGAGATCCAGCCGAAGGGAGGTGAATCTCGATGTCGATCATTTCGTCGCTGCTGAGCGCGCTGTGCAAGTTTGTGCTTGGTGACGCAGCTAGCTGGACCTGAAAATGAGGACGGGGGGTCCTCCACTCCACAACCATGGCCGAGCAAGATGTAAAGCGACTAGTCGCCGTGATATCTGCGGGAGCAGTCTCCGCTTCCGCAGCAATGTACCACTTCGGGCCTGACCCGTCTCCAGCCCAATGGCAGGCAGTCGCCTTCTTCACATTATTTGGCCTGATCGCGTCCGTTCTCGGCTACAAAACATCAAAAAGTACAAGTGGAAGCATAGGGTTTCTGCCCTTTTTAAGCGTAGCGGCGATATCACCAAACTATGCTGCACTAGTGTCGGTTGCATTAAGCATAAGCGGCGCCGAGCTAGTGGCAAAAAGGCCAATAATCAAGGCAGCATTTAACGTAGCTCAATTCGTCTTCGCCGAGGCAATTGCCATTGGAGCTTACATAGCTCTACAGGGAACTCCTTTGACCGAATGGCCAGAGAAGCCGTTCTCTCTGAATGCGTTTGCGTTGATGGTCGTGCTGTGGATGGTGCTAAATAAATTCGCAGTGAGCTCGGTAGTCGGTACGGCGACATCGACCAGTATTCAAAAGCACTGGATCGATAGTATGCGCATGTCGATTGTGTACGACTTGTTTGCATTGCCGCTCATCTTCTTTTTTGCAGCTGCATATGTACGATTTGGTTCGCTGATATCATCGGCGCTAGCATTACCAATGATTGGCATGCGTCAATTGTACAAGACAAACATCACTCTTAAAAAAATAAACGAAGAGCTACTCCGGTTGATGGTGGCTACTGTAGACGCCCAAGATCCGTACACTTCCGGGCACTCTATTCGGGTTTCCAAATACTCACAATTCATCTCTCAAGTGAACGGTGTGACGACTCGACAAGCTGAAAGGGTGGTTCGTGCGGCGCTGCTTCATGACGTCGGAAAAATATATTCAGAATTTGCTCCAGTTCTCAGAAAACCCGGAAGGCTGACGGAGGAAGAATACGGTATTATGAAGACTCACTCAAAAAAGGGTGCTGATCTTGTTGCACAGGTCACACACTTTGAAGATTTAGTGCCAATTGTGCTGAGCCATCACGAGGCATGGGATGGAAGCGGATATCCCAATAAGATTTCCGGCGAGCAGATACCTCTCGGCGCAAGAATTATTGCTCTAGCCGACACAATCGATGCAATGTCGACAAGCCGGCCATACAGAGATGGCCTGCCTCCTGCAGTTATCATGGCTGAAATCCAGAAGCAGTCTGGGCGGCAGTTTGATCCTATTCTTTGTGAAAGATTGCTTGCAAGCTGGTCTGCCATGGAGCAAGAAATAAATAGGGTAACTTGGCTTCATCCAGTGACAGGAGAATCCTCGGCAGTTCAAGAAAAGCCTCACTTAGAAGCCTGAGTGCGATCTAGCCGCAGAAATATATTCTGTAAGTAGGTGAATGTTGAAGGAATATACTGGAACTGAAAATATTCACCCCGTTGAACCAGCGAGCGAATAGCAGAGGAAACATCAGCCAGTGAAAGCGCAGAGGCAATTGTTCCGGCAGCGTCAATCGCAAAATAAAGTTGCGGATTAATACGAATGGTTGTCAATTGGTTCGCAATGAACGATGCTTCGCGTCTAGCTTGTTCTGGTTGGCTCAAGCCAAGATGAGCAAGGCCAATGCACGCTGAGTCCATTATTGCGCGTCGCCTAAGTGAATCTTCAACAGGCATGACAGATGCCGATTCGTAAGCAAGGAGGACAGAGGCATAGTTTCTTTCGAGAAGTGAATAGCGCGCTTTGGTAAACAGCAGGGCTCTTTTCCGTTCTGGAGAAACGAGTTCAGCAGGAATGCTTAATGCATGGCTGAGCCAAGCATGTGCTTTGCCGGAATTGCCATGATCTAGGTGGAGATTACACGTCTGAATTGCAAGAGAAAAGGCTTCGTCTTGGAAGCCCATGTCCCGAGCCAATTCTGAGCCGCGCTCGGCAAGAGCTTCGCTTCGGTCAAGGTTGCCTAACCAGCGGTGCGTCATTGCGAGGTATCGCGTCGCTATTCCCCTCCATTCCGGAAGCGGGCACTGGAAAGCCGCTTGCTCTGTCTTGCTGGCAAGCTGCTCAATCGAAGACACGTCTCTGTTTTCAGAAGAAAAGATTAATTGCGCAAGAAGAACTGAAAGTGGCGTATGCGCAGATTGGGATTGCGACAACGTGGCAGCGAAAATAGACTCCGAATTCACCTTGTCAGGCTCGGTCAAACTCAAGCGCATCGCAATAAGTAATGCCACCCCACTGTCGTGGTCACCGGCTGAAGAGGAGTCAAGAAGCTGGATTATTGTGCAGAGGTCCTCTGAAAAAGGTAGGTTGAGGCGAAAGGAGGCATCTGCGCGGAGGGCATGAATTAGCGCAAGTGCCGATGTATCGGATCTGCCAAAGGAAAAGTGCTGTTTGATGAATTTGGAGCTCGATGTGAGCGCCTCATCATTTTTGTGGGTTTTGAGAAGGGCTGTCACAATTCTGCACGCCAGAGCTAGGGAGCTTTCCCCGTCTCTCTGCGCTTTCTGGGCATTCCTGTAGTGTGTAAGAGCCTCCAAGGGGAGCCCCCTACCATTCACTGAATCTCCGGCAAGCTGAAGTGTCGCAACTGCCTTGTTGAACTGGCCAGCCTGTTCGAAGAGGTGACCTTGCCAGGCGAGGCTATCGCCCGAGTGAATATCGGCTTCTGATTCCAAAAAGGTCGCAACCTGAAGTGCTCTTAGTGCCGATGCTCTGGCCCCGATTCGTTTTGAGAGCGTTTCGCTCCAAATGTCATGGAGGCGAAGTGTGCCTGGGGAGGTGTTCGTGAATACTCCGTGAAAAGTGTCTAAGGTCTCTAGATGAAGAGCTAGCTCCTTTACCTGAAGGTCTGAAATAGCTGCTAAGCGGTGAACCGAAGCCATCGGACCAAGGAAATAAACCAATTCCAGAATGTCTTTCTCGGCAGGCGACAGTGATGAGATTCTGTCAATTAATGCTTGTTCTAAATGTCCTGGTATGCTTGTTGAGTCTTTGCTGTTACTAATGGCGAGTAGGTAGAATGGGTTCCCCGCTGAGCGGCGAGCGAGGAGCTCCACGATATCCGAAGTGTCTGCTGTTTCCTGCAAACCGCGCGCCGTGCGCGCTAGCGCTATGCAGGCGCTAAGCTCCAGGCTGGAAAGGCGAATGTGGCGCGTAGATGTAAGCTTGTGCTCTAGGCCAGAGTGTTCCCTGCCGCTCAAGAGCCAGTGGATGCGCGAATGCGAAGTGCTTCCTGTCAATGAGTTGAGTAGGTGTTTTGCCTCTTCTGAGAGAACATGTACGTCGTCAATATGTATTGATAAGGGTTTCTCGGCGGACGTTGCCCAAAGTAACTCCGTTAAGGACCACTCAAGTGCATTGAGGTCCAGCGGGTCTGAAACCAGGTCGGGAGAAGCAAAGGTATCCTGCTCGTGCAGGCGAGTTACACGCTTCGCGATTCCAAGAGCCTCCGGGGAAATCCCAATAGCACCAGGGAGCTCTACTAGGTACCCTACAAGGCTTAACGCCAACCCGAAGGCGCTTTGTCCGTGTGGCTGAGCGTATGGAGTAATGGAGAAACGTGTGAAGCCAAGTAGATGAGCGATGTCTGATGCTTCAATTGCTAAGCGAGTTTTCCCAATCCCGGCTACCCCGTATACAACGGTGACTCTGCCGTGGTGTTCAGTGCACCCTCGCAACCCCTCCGTCAACTGCCGGACCTCATCCTCCCGCCCGACCAGCGGCAGCGTCTGCCCCCCCGTCTTCCGCTCGCCTTGCTCCGTGATCCGTCTCCGCAGCAACTTCGCCGGCAACCCGATTTGCTCCGTCTTC
>JBKCLM010000052.1:0-3678 GCA_046300655.1 Chloroflexota bacterium
ATTCCCCTATTCCTGCGTCATTGCATGCCGGCCAAAGAATGCAGGAATCGGTTGGAACGCCACCGGCGTGCAATCTCCTTGGTTATGGGTTGGTTCCCCGTCATTGCATGCCGGCCAAAGAATGCAGGAATCGGTTGGAGAGTCACCGGCGTGCAATCTTCTTGGTTATGGGTTGTTCCCCGCACCGTGTCGCGCGGAGGCGCCGAGGTACCAGGTATGTTAGGGGCGGCGCTTGCGGCGCCCCTACGTGTATGTGGGTGTGTGACTGTATGCAGATGGGGGCACAGCTGTGCCCCCATCTGTATACCACAACAGCACCCGGAGTGTTCAGGTGGTCTATTTCCTCACACCATGTCGCGCGGAGACGGTCTGGTAGTGGCGCCCCGTTGTATGCCGTGCCCCTGCGCCTCGGCGCGAAATTGGATGGGAAAGGGCGCCGCAAGCGACGCCCCTACGTGCAACACAACAGCGCTCTGTCGGACGCCCACAGTTACATGGCCGGACGCTCAGCAATAACCCACAAAAAGGTCACATCGACACCATCTTCATCGGCGCTTTCCTCGACTGCTGAGTGTACCGTTAGGCCAGCTTCACGGAGCAACTCACGGTTGGTCTCGCTGTCGTAGCCGCTCCAGTACATTGGCACGCCCAACCAATCGGGTGAATACTCCTCGGGGAGGTCGTATGCCGTAAAGCAACCGACAAACAGTCCATTCGGTCGCAACCAGCGGGCCATTCGACCGAGGAACTGTGGCATCTCGGTGCGTGGTAGATGAATCAACGAATAAAATGCACTAATGGCATCGAATGACTCAGGAGGAAAATGAATATTGCTCATGTCGCCACAAATAATCTGGGCCCGAGGGACATTGATGGCCGCTTGTTTGGCATTGGCGACCGAGATGTCGACCCCGGTCACTCGATACCGCTCTGCCAAGCGCTTGGTAGTGGGAATACCAGTGCCACACCCCAAATCGAGCAGGTGCATGCCACGCTGGGCGTGATCAATCAGCACTTGTAGATAGCGGTTGCGCTCGTCGACGCGTACTTGGAGCGCCCATTCACGATGACGATCGGCAATTTGGTCGTACCCCTGTGCCACAATGGTTCGTGGGTCTGGATTATTTGTCACGCATTCGCTCCTTCTGCACCCTCGTCTACACCCGTCGAGGCGTTTGGTAGCGCCTTCGACGTTAGGCCTGTGGTGGATTGTTGCGATATGGAATCAACAGCGCAATCAACAGCGAAAGCGGGCCAAGTAAGAGTCCAATCACAACGGCTCCGGGTAATTTGTGTCCCTTACGATAAATAATAGCCGATGCCAACGAGGCAGTGCCTATCCACAAA
This sequence comes from Chloroflexota bacterium, assembly GCA_046300655.1. Classification (GTDB taxonomy): domain Bacteria; phylum Chloroflexota; class Chloroflexia; order Chloroflexales; family Roseiflexaceae; genus UBA965. Next base: position 1,348 of record JBKCLM010000052.1, read on the forward strand.
ATAATCACGATGTTCAAATGTAGCATGTTACTCATCGATGAGGCTCCTCTACCCGTTGCATCAACACACTACCCCATTATACATGGCGCTATCGCCTTATGCCTGCCCGGTGTGACGATTCAATACCTCGTATATCCGCGGGATATCGCCAACCGCAATAATCCCTAGCAACGGCGATTGCGGCGTCCCATCCGTCGTAATCAACAAGGCGTCGACATAGCGTTGCCGACGCTCGTGGTAATCGAACAATTCGAGCGCCTCGGTCAGGAGTGTGTCATTCGCAATAAAAATCGCACTATCGCCCGGTTCTGCGCTGGCTAAAACCTCTCCCACAAGAACTTGAGCGCATGCGATTGTATCGGTGGGTTGTGCCCCCAACCAGTAAGTAATCATTCGTGTTGTCAGTAATCCCACGTAGCGCTGTTCGTCATAAACGGGGAGCTGGGAGTAGTGTCGCTCATGCATGATTTTGGTGGCTTTGGCCACACTGTCACTTGCCATAATGCTTTTTGCTTTGCGCTGCGAAAAGACCGCCACGGTCGGTGGTTGCAACAAAATGTCGCGAATGTGGCAGATCTGCTTCACCGCCCAGTCGTTCGGCTCGGCGAGTATTTTGCCACCACCGCGCTCGTGCACAATCACGTTACGCAAACGCGCAAATGCCTTGAGATCCTCGGCATACAACCGCACACTTGAATGCTGTTGGCGTAAGATGTCGACCAGCTGACTAAATGCCATGCCCCGCCCGTGGCGATTGAGTTGTTCGAGATACTCCTCAATTGCGACAAATGCATCAAGGAATGTAGTGGAATTTGCGTTCATAGACGTGCTCCGATGAATTTGGTCAACTCGGCAATGACGCGCAGGTCAATCGTATGGCCTATCGGCACCTCGGCATACTGCACATTCGCCTGAATCGCCCGCAAATTATCGCGCGTTTCATGCCCCGTTTGTACCGTAACTACCTCGTCAAAGGTGCCGTGGACAACCAAGAAGTCGCTTGAAGGTGTCTCGCTAAATGTGTCGAGATACCACGGATTGATGCCACTCAAAATTGCCGTGCCGTTGATGTCATTGCGGCGGAGCCCACACATGCCTGCCATGCCGCCACCTTGACTAAACCCCACCACAAACGTTCGTGCCGGATCGGTCTGATAAGCGGTAATTGCCGCAGTGATGCTCTCGTCGAGTACTTTGTAGGCTTGCGCTGCTTGGGCAAGGTCACGCCACATGCCTTCGGGCGTGAATGCGATTTCGAACCAACAGTTGCTCCCTGGACGGAGCATGAATGGGGCGCGGAACGACACAAGTTGGCAGGTATCGGGCAGATACGGGGCAAGTTGGAGCAAGTCCTCCTCGTTGCTACCATAGCCGTGCAGCAAGATGATTAGTGGTGCTGGGCCATCGACTGCAATGCGTGGCGCGAGTGCCTCGTGGCGCAATGGGAGTTCAGGCATATTTGTCATACGAATTATTCTTGAATCAAGGCGTCGGCTTCGATTTCGACGAGCATCCGTGGATCAACCATCTCGGCCCGTACCAGTGTATTGGCCGGGCGAATATCGCCAAAGATGGCTCCATGGGCGCGGGCGACTGCTTCCCAGTCGTTGATGTTGGCCACAAAGATGCGCGTCCGAATCACGTCGGTTAGTTGAGCTCCAGCCTGGTTAAGCGCCTTCTCAATTTTGCGCAAAATATACGTGGCCTGCGCTCCTGCATCACCAGGGTGCTGCACCTCGCCTTGCTCGTTCGAGGCAGTCGTGCCCGAGACCGCAACAATATTGCCGATACGGACGGCGCGTGAGTAGCCGGCGATGGCCTCCCACGGTGTATTGGTATTGATATTCTGGCGCATAAATGGCAGCTCCTGTTGACTAACTTGGTATCTATGGGTAGCATAGCATATTCGTATGTTGTCGAAAAAAGTAGGCACGGTCGGTATTGTGTAAATCCTCACGGCGTGTATGGCGCATTCACATGCTATCAATGGTAGAATAAAAGTGGATGAATCAGGGAGAGCCGTGCTGTGACCCGTATAGCCGTTGTCATCGTCAACTTTAATACGCGTGATTTGTTGCGCATGTGTTTACAGTCGTTGTCTACTGCTGCAACAACCGCCGAACTCGAGGTATGGGTAGTCGATAATGGGTCGCGTGACCAGTCGATGACCATGGTAGCCAACGAGTTCCCGCAGGTGCACATCATCGAGAGCACGCACAACGGCGGATTTTCGTATGCCAACAATCTGGCCATTCGTCCACTCATACAGCGCCCTGATGCCCCCGAGTACGTGATGATTCTCAATCCCGATACGGTGGTTGAGGCCGGTGC
>JBKCLM010000053.1:0-6031 GCA_046300655.1 Chloroflexota bacterium
TGAAATAAAGGGGGTAGTTATGTTTGGCATTGAGGGATTAGAACCAGTGACGTTTGTAATCATCTCACTGTCTGCGGTGTTCATCATTGCCATCGGCATCTGGTTTTTGCAGAATCGTGGTTCCTACAAACGTGCACTCAAGCAACTGAGCCAGCACCCCAAAGATGAACCGGTGATTTTGACCGTCATCCGCACCGGCCGCGACTTTTACTTTGATCAGCACATGTACAAGCAGTTGCCGCCCAACTCGCGCCTGCAGAAGATGTCTCAGCTCTCGCGTATGCGCCAAGGTAGCCCGCATCATTTTGATGCGCAAATCCGCAATGAGATGGTGGCCTTAACCAAGCACAATTATGACAGCCGATTCCCCCATTTGACGCCGGATGATGCGCATAATCATATGCCTCGTGCCTAAGTTGCGTGACTGTATGTTTACATAAACAAAAATATCGAGTATGCTATATCCGTGAATTTGCGTTTACGAAAGATGTACTCGACGCATGTTAAACACGGTTATTGGCATCATTATCGCAGTGATTGGACTCGGTGTGGTGATTGTCTGGCTGGTGCGCTACATTAATAGCGCCTATGCCCGTGCGTTGACCAAACTCGCCGATCATCCCCGTGACGAAGCACTGATTATGCGTGTGATTCAACTCGGGCGCGACTATTACTTTCAGATCGATACCTACCAGCGCTTGCCGCCCAACTCGCTCCTGCAAAACATGAGCATGCTCAATGAACTGCGCGAGCGCAATCCCTTTTTGCACGACGACAAAATCAAAAAAGATATGCGCACGATGACGCGCATCAACTACGAAAACTTCTTCCCCAAACGTCCCCAACCCGACGCACAACCACCGCGCAAATAACCTCGTGTACAATAGGATAGGTTCTTTCCGACAGAAAGCGATGGACGATGAAGCCCGTTGAATTTGTCTTGGTTGGTGCTGGCTCGCGCGGTGCCCACGCCTATGCTCCCTATGCCGTCAAAAATCCCTCCGACGCCAAAATTGTCGCTGTGGCCGAGCCTGACCCGATCCGTCGCGCCCATATCGCCGATCAGCATGATCTCGGTGACGACCGCTGTTTTGCCTCGTACGAGCAACTCTTTGCCCTCGGCAAGATCGCCGATGCGGCCATCATCTGCACCCAAGACTCGATGCACGTCGAGCCGACCTTGATGGCCCTCAACGCCGGCTACCATGTCCTGCTCGAGAAGCCGATGGCCACCACGCCCGAGGAGAGCACACGCCTAGTGATGGCTGCCGAACGCGCCAACCGCCAGCTGGTGATTGGTCACGTGCTGCGCTACACCGACTTCTTTTATCTGCTCCACCAAAAGCTCGAAAGCGGTATCATCGGCGACCTCGTCACCGTTGCCCACCGCGAAAACGTCTCGCATTGGCATATGGCCCATAGCTTTGTACGTGGTAACTGGCGCCGCAAAGATGAATCCACCCCGATGATTCTGGCCAAGTGCTGCCACGACCTCGATATCATGGTCTGGAACATCGGCAAAACCTGCACCAAACTCTCCTCCTTCGGCAACCTCAAGCACTACCGCCCCGAGAACGCCCCAGCCGGCGCGACGGCCCGCTGTCTCGATGGCTGTGCCGTTGAGTCAACCTGCCCATGGTCAGCCAAGCGCATCTACCTCGACCTTGAGCCATTTGCCCACCTGACCAAAGGCATTGATCCACACGGCACCCTGCCCAACCAATGGCCATTCAATGTGCTGAGCCACGACACCAGTTATGCTGCCCGCGAGGCGGCCTTGCGCACCGGCCCATACGGTCGCTGTGTCTACCAGTGCGATAACGACGTCGTCGACCACCAAGTGGTGATGATGGAGTTTGAGGGCGGCATGACGGCTACGCTGACCATGCACGGCATGAGCCACGAAGAGGACCGCTGGATGCGCTACGACGGCACCAAGGGTACCATTATCGGTGCGTTTAGTGGCAAAGGCGGCCGCATCGAGATTCTGCCCCATCGCGGCCCTGCCGAGATGATTGAGGTCGATGGTCGTGACGGTCACGGCGGTGGCGACACCGGCATCATGCGTAGCTTCGTGGCGGCCATTCGCGGCGAGGCGCCGCCCCGCAGCAGCGCCCGCGAGTCGCTCGAGTCGCATTTGCTGGCCTTCGCCTCCGAGGACTCGCGCCTTGCCCATACCGTCGTCGACATGCCCACCTATCGCCAGCAGTTGCGCGATAGCGTTTCACAAAAGTAAGCAAAAGGAGTATTTTCGATGTCATATGTCGCCAAATTGGCCCAGATGGGCTATGAACTCCAAAAAGTGGAGCTGAATACCGGCCGCTTCATGTTGGCTGTGCGCACCGGTAACCTGGTCTACACGGCCGGCTGTGTCTCACGCTTCGGCACTGACGAGATCAAAGGCAAGGTTGGTGCTGATTTGACCGTTGAGCAAGGCTACCAGGCTGCCAAGCTAAGCACGCTTAATGCGCTACAAGCCGTGCATTCACTGGTTGGCCTTGATTCCGTTGTGCGTATGGTCAAGGTATTGGGCATGGTCAACGTCGGCCCCGGGTTCGACAACACGCCGGGCGTGATTCACGGTTGTAGCGATCTGCTCCTTGAGGTCTTCGGCAGTGCCGGTGCGCATGCTCGCAGTGCCGTGGGCATGGTGATTCCGTTCAATTTTGCCACCGAGGTCGAGTTAATCGTCGAGGTTGCGTAGGGGCGTCGCTTGTGACGCCTGCATGGATGTAATCCCCACGTCATTGCATGCCACGAAGAAGATTGCACGGCGTGCGGTGTGTTATATCGTGTGATCCATGATGGGGTGTCGCACGCCATGTAATGACGGTGTGGTGTGGTAGGGCTGCGCCCAATCATCAGCACTGCTGTGGTGGTATGGTTGTGTAGGGGCGTCGCTTGCGGCGCCTGCATGGATGTAATCCCCACGTCATTGCATGCCACGCAGAAGATTGCACGGCGTGCGGTGTGTTATATCGTGTGATCCATGATGGGGTGTCGCACGCCATGTAATGACGGTGTGGTGTGGTAGGGCTGCGCCCAATCATCAGCACTGCTGTGGTGGTATGGTTGCGTAGGGGCGTCGCTTGCGACGCCTGCATGGATGTATTCCCCCCGTCATTGCATGCCACGAAGAAGATTGCACGGCGTGCGGTGTGTTATATCGTGTGATCCATGATGGGGCGTCGCACGCCATGCATTGACGGGGTGGGGGGACTACTGCAGCTGTACGGTGGCGTAGGGGCGTCGCGTGTGGCACAAAGGTAACAAAAACACCCCCTTAGTACCGCAGTACCAAGGAGGTGTCTCTACGATTTAGCTCTCGACAGCCTCGAGCTCGATGGTGATAGTAATCTCTTCGCCGACTAAGATGCCACCCGTCTCGAGGGCCACGTTCCAGGTCAAACCGAAGTCGGTGCGGTTGATCTTGGTGCTGGCATTGAAGCCGGCGCTGGTCGTGCCCCATGGGCTCTTGGCCTTGCCAACGAAGGTGGTATCGAGGGCCACTGCCTTGGTGACACCCTTGATGGTCAAGTCGCCGTGGATCTTGCCGGTGTTGTCGCCCGTCTTCTCAACATTGGTGCTCTTGAAGGTGATGGTTGGGTAAGTTGCGGCATCGAAGAAGTCTGGTGAGGTCAGGTGGCCGTCGCGCTTCTCGTCGCGGGTGTTGATGCTGGCCACGTCGATGGTCACCTCGACGCTTGAGTTAGCTGGGTTAGCCTCGTCGAGGTTGATGGTGCCGCTGAACTTGTTGAACTGACCGCGTACGTTCGAAATCATCATGTGGCGCACGCTGAACAAAATCTCTGAGTGACTGGTGTCGATGTTCCAAGCCATGGTGGTAACTCCTTGTTGTCTATATTCGTAACCCGAATGTCGTAACTGACAGGTATACTGTATCAAGTGGCAATAAACACAAGCGTGAACGGTGCGTGAACACGGTTTGTTCACGCTGTGGAGAGCGGAACATGGCGGCGGTATGGCGCACATTGTTAATTGCATGGATCAGCGTCACGATGGCTGGCGCGCCGCTGTTTCTTGTGCCGTCATTTGCCATGTCAAAGCGGCTGCCCGCTGACTTGCGCACCCTCGTTAGCCAAGGGCAGCCGAACGACGAAATCCCCCTCATCATCACCCTGACAAACCCGTGGGGGCTAGAGAGCACACGGGCGACTCGTTCTGCCAAATTACAACGTCGTGCGGCCGTCCGCCAAGCCCAACAAGCCTTTGTGCAACGGCAATCGGGACGTATCACAACCAGCAAAGGTCAGACCGTCGTCACGCCCACGCTTTTCGTGACCGCTACGCGCGCTAATATTGAGACCATCTACAACGACATCGACGTGGTGTCAGTGGTCCCCGATCGTGCGACGCCCCTCGCCATGTACGACAGTAGCGTGCTCCTTGGCCTCGAGGTCAGTCACAATGCGGGCTTTGACGGCACCGGCACGTCGGTGGCAGTCCTCGATACAGGTGTATTGAGTACGCATGAGTTTTTGAGTGGGCAGGTGGTGGCAGAGGCCTGTTTTTCGACGACGAATTTTTACAGTACCTCATATTGTCCAGGTGGAGTCGCATCATCGACTGTAGTGGGGAGCGGTGCACCCTGTACTGGCTTGAGTGGGTGTACGCATGGCACGCATGTGGCCGGTACCATTGCCGGCAAGGCGATTACTACAGGCGATATCGCCACGCGTGGCGTCGCGCCCGGCGCCAAGATTATCGCCATTCAGGTCTTTTCATATTTCAAAAATGGGACTGTGTTGTGTTCTTCAACACCGGGGTGTCTTGCCTCGTGGGATAGCGATCAAATTGCTGCGCTCGATTGGCTCTACGATAACGCGACCACTCCCGGCTGGGGCACGCTTGCGTCCGTCAATATGAGTCTTGGTGGCATAACCAAGTACACCACGAGTTGTGATGGTGATAGTCGTAAGGCCGCTATTGATCAACTACGTACGATAGGTGTAGCGACCGTGATTGCAAGCGGAAATAGTGGATATACCGATGGTATTGGCTCACCAGCCTGTATCTCAACGGCGATTGCGGTGGGCGCAACGCGCTTACCCAAGTACGGACTGACGGCGGATGTGGTCGCTTCTTTTTCGAATGCCCCAACAATTGCCAATAATTCAGTGCTCAATGCCAATGGTGATCGTCTCCTCGATGTGCTTGCACCAGGGCAGTATGTTCATTCTGCCATGTCATCGTCAAATACCGCTTACGCCGTACAATCTGGCACATCCATGGCGACACCGCATGTGGCCGGCGCCTGGGCCGTGCTCAAGCAGGTTAATTCAACTGCCTCTGTGCAGCAAGTGCTCGCGTGGCTCTATCAGTCGGGGGTGACCATCACTGATAGCCGCAATGGTCTGCAGTTGCCACGCATATCACTCTTTGCTGCCATCAATACGGCACTCGGGTATCCGGCAGTGTCTGTCACCGTGACCAATACGCCAACACCCACATTTACCGCAACACAGACACTCACTGCATCACCTACCACAAGCCATACGCCCACGGCCACAATTACACCCACACCAACTGTCACGCCCACGGCTACAATTACACCCACACCTACTATCACGCCCACGGCCACAATTACCTCCACACCAACTGTCACACCCACGGCCACAATTACACCCACACCTACGATCACACCCACGGCCACTATTACGCCCACGGCAAGTCACACATCTACAGCGACCATGACGCCTACCGTGACCCCATCATCGACGCGCACGCGTACACGCACCCCGACGCGTACGCGTACGCCGATTCCAAAACCCAGGGCGTTTAATAAAGTGGGGCCGGTGGATCTGGCCTCACGTCGGGTCCTACCTGTGACATTAACATGGTCGGTCAGCACCGGTGTGCAAAATTATGAATACTGCATCACCATGCCTAGCCTTACCTGCACTAGTTGGAAGAATGTCGGGTTGAATCGGCAGGTGATCATCTACGGCCTCAAGCGGAATACGACCTATGTCTGGCAAGTGCGTGCCCGTAATGTGTCAGGTGTGACAAC
>JBKCLM010000054.1:0-92237 GCA_046300655.1 Chloroflexota bacterium
TGTCACCTTCTTCTTGTTCACAGTGTGTGATATACATATGGTAACAGTGTGTGAGATACAGATGGTCACACTGTGTGTTATACAGTTGGGCGCAGTGGTGTGCGCCCAACACGCCCCCGTCACATGCCAACCACTCTCCACACCTTTTACACACCGAGCCGCCGTGGTACGGAGGTTCATTCCCACCTGGTCATTGTATGGCCACCGCTTCTGCGGTTCTACTGATGCCATACCCGACACGCAGTGGCCGTGTCACCTTCTTCTTGGTCACACTGTGTGAGATACAGATGGTCACACTGTGTGAGATACAGATGGGCGCACTGTTGTGCGCCCAACACGCCCCCGTCACACGCCAACCACTCTCCACACCTTTTACACACCGAGGCGCCGTGGCACGGAGGTCACCACTCAACACCCTTCACACGCAGTGGCACCGTGAAACCGACCCACTCGCCCTCTGTTTCGCGCCGAGGTGCTGTGGCACGGAGGTCACTCTGCTCTCCATGGCCACCAACCCCCTCACCCCCTCACCGTCACACCCTAATTACACGCCGAGACATGGATATAAACAGAGACGCACAGACTGTGCGTCTCTGTTTATATGCCAAATTCCATGACTACATGATGACAAATCAGCGGATTTACGGCAGTATTTCACGTATTACACAGCATAGTGGTATAATTATCAGCGGTATTAATGCGTTTTAACGCAAATGAAGTGTAAGGAAGAGCGGGCATGAGCACACAGCCGCGCATTCACGGGCGCTATCGGGTCGACGAGCGACTCGGAGCCACGCGAATTGCTACCGTCTATCGCGCCTATGACGACAAGCTCAATCGCCCCGTTTTGCTCAACCTGATGCGTAGTCATTTGGCCGAGCAGCGCGGGATTCGTGACCGTTTCGTCAGCGATTCGGAGCTACGCGCTCGCAATGTCCATAGCGCCTTACCAGAGGTCTACGACAGCGGCAACATCGAGGATCGTCCGTTCTTTATTACTGAGTTCATTACCGGACGCACCGTGCGCACCCGTGCGCCTTTTACCCCTCAAGAATCACTCACCTACATCAAACATATCGTGGCAGCCGTCAACGCCTGCTACCAATCCAATATTCCCCATCCACCGATTAGTAGTAATGATTTTGTGGTGGTGAGTGAGGGCCATGTCAAATGGATCGAGAACTGGCAACTCTCCCCCTCGGAGGTCTTAATTGACCTGGCCAGCTATCGTGCGCCTGAGCGCAAAGATAACGACAACGAAACGCCACAAAGTGCAGTTTTTGCGATTGGTGTGCTCTTATTTGAGATGCTTACCGGCATGCGTCCATTTGTGGGCACCACGCCCGAAGAGATTACCCAAAAGATTAACACCATCGATATCCCACCGGTCACCACGGTATTAGGCAGCACCTGCCCACCTCAGGTCGACGAACTCATCATGCGCTGTACGGTGCGGAATCCAGAATATCGCATCCAAGATTTCGAAGAACTCTTGATTCTCATTGAACAAACACGGCGTGTATTGCTAGTCGAAAGTGGCCGGCTCTCAAAGCCACTTGGCAACACCCATGACGACGATACCAATAGCCTATACGAGGATGACACGACCGTTATCCGTACCCCATGGCTCAAACAGCTCATGAGCGTCATGGTCACCGCAGTTATCGTGGTGGCTATCGCCGTAGGCGGGTGGTTTGCCTGGCCATATATCGAAGAGAGCGTCGGTCCGATTGACACACAAGCAATCGTTGCCCAAATCAGTGCGCCGTTCCAACAGCTCTCATTAGACTCGTTTGTCATGCCTCCCTGGCTCACCAATCTCTTTCAAGGGAGCGAACCAGCCCAAATGTTGGTCGTCAGTGGCGATGGCATGCTCGATGTCTACAGCGACCCAACCAGTAGTAGCCAGGTCATCGGCCAAATCGCCGCTGGCAGCCAGGTCGAGTGGCTTGATGGTCCTCAGAGTGCCGACGGACAGGCATGGTTGCGTATTCGCTATCAAAGCGACCAAGGGACAATTGACGGCTGGGCGCAACAACAACGCCTTGTCGTTGCAACCCCCTAAAACACCGCCCGGGGCTCGATCCCCCTTACGATGTAAGCAGACGCGCATGAATATACCGGCAGCAATTTTGGCGAAGCTTCAACAATCGCAACGTATGGTGGTCGTCACTGGTGGTGGACTATCGGCCGAGAGTGGCGTGGCCTCCTTTCGACAGGCCATGGTTGGCGAGTGGGCCAACTACGATGTGCGCGATTTGGCAACACCCCAAGCATTTGCTCGCTCTCCCAAAACCGTCTGGCAATGGTACGATTCACGCCGCCGTCAAATCACCGCCGCACAACCCAATCCCGCGCATCACGCGCTCGTTGATCTCGAACAACATGTACCAGAGTTCCTATTGGTCAGCCTCGCCATTGATGGCTTGCATTGGCAAGCAGGATCGCGCGATTTGATCGAACTCAATGGATGTGTCCGACGCGTGCGTTGTGTTGAGAATGGTCATCTCGGCGATTGGGATGAGGAGGGCTCCATACCTCCACGCTGTCCGCGCTGTGGTAGTTTGTTCAGACCTGATGTAGTATTACTCGGCGAGGGATTCTCGCGGTCACATATTGTGCGGGCACGTACTGCTGTTGAGCAGTGCGATGTCATTTTGTTCATCGGTGAGCTCAGTACTGCTGACCCCATCGCACAGTTTCCCTTTATGGCCCGCCGAGCTGGCGCCACGGTCATCACCGTCAGTCGTGACGATTCGATGTTTGCCGTCACCGCCGATATGCATATTCGCGATATGGCAAGTCAGAGCATCCCTGAAATTGTCCGGGTTATTACGTCGGGTGCAGGCACCGTATGAGCATCTACACGCCGCGTACGGTCATCCGCTCGTGGAACCGTTACGACGATGAGCGCAGTTATCGCTGGCCACCCTACCATGACCCGTTTGAGGCCATTTGGAACTTGCAGCGAGCCGTCTCGCCCTTTTCGACCGGCTGGTTCAATGATATGATTGCAGCACGCCGACATTGGGCTGTCGATAGTCGGTCGGGGGATTTGATGGGGCGGATCTCGCTCCGCGATATCGATAACACCCTCAAACAAGCACGGCTCGGTATCACCTTCTCGGCATCATATGTCGGGCGAGGATTAGGCACCGAGGCCATGCAAGGATTCTTGGACTATTTCTTTAGCGAGCTCGGTTTTCTCATCATGGTGCTCGATGTAGCCGCCATTAACGAACGAGCCGTCCGATCGTATCAAAGTCTTGGCTTTGTCTATGTAGAAAGTGATTGGCGCAACGCCTACCACGGCGTTGATATGCGGCTCTTCGATACCGCCCCATATGCACATCTCAAACAACACGCCCGCATCGAACGCGACAGTGTGTGGATTGAGTTTTTTGAGATGCGCCTGACCCACGCAATGTGGGTTCAGCACAACGCTCAAGCACACCAACGGGAGAACAACGAATCATGAAGGTGTTTGGTCACAAATTTTTCGGCATATTATTCATCGCCATCCTTACCCTTACAAGCTGCCAAATTGAGGGCGGCGTGCGCGACCGGACACCGGTTGGGCTTAACAATCCCGTCGATACTGCCGTACCACTCGTCGTGCCCACCAATGAATCAGTAGCCGAGGCTCTCGCCGAGCGTAACGATATTTGGGCCATCGGACTCACAGATATGCCCAACGATTTGTTCCCGTACCCCGGGGATAGCGCATTGCGTCGCATCAACGGTCCTGCACTCGAACTGCTCTTTCCGTCACCGATTTTGCCCAAAAACTATGAATACGTGAATAACGGCATCCTCGAACGTATTCCCACGATTGAAAACGGCGATGTCGAGATTAACGACGTATCCGTCTACCTCGATGCAGCTGGCAACATCACTACGACGGTGACTAGCGTCATCACTGATGTCCAACAACTATCCATTACCTATCGTTGGAACAAGACTTTAACTTGGTCGGATGGCATCCCATTAACTGCCTCAGACTCATTATTCGCATATGAACTCGCCCGCCAACAAGCCCCACTCGGCGAGGAAGCGCGCTTGTTGCTTGATCGTACGGCCAACTACGAGCAGATCGATGACTATACCACCAAGGCTATCTTACAGCCAGACCTCATCGGCTCAACGTACATCTTGAGTTATTGGTTGCCCTTGCCACGCCACCTGCTTCAGGATATTGTGCCGGCCGAGATTCGCACATCGAGTTACGCCAAAAAACCTGTCGGCTATGGTCCTTATATGCTTGACTCGCGTAGTAGCAACGAAATACGATTCGTGCGCAACCCACACTACTTCGGCACCATCCCGAGTACCAGCCAAGTCGTGCTGACATCGATGTCTGGTGTCGATATGATTCGCGCCAACCTCCAAAACGGCAATCTCGATGTGGCCATCACCGACCGCATCGCCGTCGATCAGTATGCATTTGTCGACCAAGATGCGCGCGCGGGATTACCCGTCGAGTATTACCGTAGCCCCGTGTGGGAGCACATCGACTTTAATCTTGACGTCCAAGTCCTCCAAGACATTCGCGTGCGCCGCGCTATCGCCTACGGCTTCAATCGCCAAGCGCTCGCCGACATCTTGTTCAATGGACGTTCACCTAAACTCGATAGTTGGGTGCTCCCCGATCAGCGTGGTGCCGCTGACTCTGCCGAGCTGAGCATCTATGAATATGATCCGGCGACTGCGAATCAGCTCCTCGACGAAGCAGGCTATGTCATGACCGACAGCGGTGTACGTGCGTCACGCCAAGGGCTCACACTCACGCTCCAGTTGGCCACAACTACAGGTAGCCCCATCCGCGAAGAAATCGCCACGCGCTTCGAGTCTGACATGCAAGCAATCGGCATTGAGGTGGATGTGGAGTACCTCTCGCCTGAAGATTTGTTCTCACCCAATGGCCCACTTTTCTTGCGACAGTTTGAGTTGGCTTTGTTTGCCTGGATTGCCACACCAGACCCGGCTGGATTACAGCTCTGGAGTTGTGCCGCCGTCCCAAGCGAAACCAACGGCTGGATTGGCAACAACTTCGCCGGTTGGTGTATGCGCGATGCCGACTATGCGGTTAAGTTGGCTGCCACATCACTTGACCCCAACGAACAAAAAGCGCAGTACCTTGTTCAGCAACAGCTGTTCACCCGCGAACTCCCATCACTACCGCTGTTCCAACGACTCGGCGCTGTGATTCATTCAGCCAAAGTCAACGGTGTTGCGCCTGATCCAATCGCTCCAGCCACATGGAATATTGCCGAGTGGACACGCACCCCATAAATACCTTCACCGCACTCCATCACACAGCGCAGGCATATGCCTGCGCTGTGTTGCGTTTGATTACATGCACATTCTGGTAATGCTGGAGTAATGCAGCTTCGCTACACTCGCATCAACAGTTGTTTGTTGACGTTTAGGAGTTGCTCGCCATGCATGCAGAATACGCCGCCCTCCTCACCCTCGTGAATATTGACGGCCTCGGACCACAACGAATCAACCGCCTCCTTGAGCATTTTGGCACGCCCGAAGCCATCATCTCGGCGTCGTATCAGCAACTCCAACAGACCGGGTTACCTGTTCACTTGTGCAGTGAGCTCATCAAACAACGCCAACGTTTTGACGGCCATGCTGAATATCAACGATTCCACGAACAAGGAATTCAGCTACTCGCCACGCACGATGACGACTACCCACCACTCTTGAAGCACATCGCCACACCACCAACGTTACTCTTTGTGCGGGGTAATGTATCAGCATTTCGTCTAGCCAGTGTGGCGATTGTCGGCACACGCCAACCAAGCACATACGGCCATGATGTCACCCAACGGCTCGCAAGTGATCTTGCCCAACGCCACCTCTGCATTGTCAGTGGCCTTGCCCTCGGAGTCGATACCATCGCCCATCACAGTGCACTCGATGCCAATGGGTCTACTATTGCAGTCTTACCATCCGGCGTTGATTTCATCTATCCAGCCAGTAATCGCACTTTGGCCGAACGCATCTTGGCACACTCCCAAAGCGCCCTCGTCAGTGAGTTTTATCCGGGGACGCGCGCTAGCGCACCACTTTTTCCAGCACGGAACCGACTCATCAGTGGACTCGCTCAAGCCACAATTGTCACCGAAGCCGGTGAACGGAGTGGTGCCATGATTACCGTCAAAGCGGCCCTCGATCAAGGACGTGAAGTCATGGCCGTGCCCGGTTCGGTGTTTGCACCCAAAAGTGCTGGGTGTCTAAACCTCATTCACCAAGGCGCTACGCCGATTCGGCACGCCGATGATGTGTGCCATGGACTTGGGTATACTGTCGAGGCGTCGCGCCAAAGCGATGACCCTCTATTGAACTTACTCAGTACTGCCCGCCACATCGACGATATTTGTCGGATCACCCAACGCCACAGCGCTGATATCCTCGGTGAATTGTTGATGCGCGAATTACGCGGCGAAATCATCGACCAAGGGAATGGCTTTTATGTGTGGCGACAACGGTAAACATCGTTCCATACGTATACACATTCTCAACAAAGACCTTTATAATGAAGATGGATGGTAAATGACACAAATGGTGAGGCAATGACAAACAATCCCGCATCATGGCGTGACTATAATTTTGTATTGGGTATCGCACTGATAGGACTCATCATCTACAGCATGTTGATGGTCTATAGTGCAACCCTCAATAATCCAATGACAGAGGGCTATTTTAGTCGTCATTTGGGCAACATGTTATTTGGTATCGGCATCATGGCCCTTTTGACATGGTTTGACTATCACGCTCTACAAGGATGGACATTCCCCCTCTATATCATCAGTATTGTGTTGCTAGCAACCGTACTTATTTTCGGTAATATCCGCGGTGGTGCCCAAAGTTGGATTGACCTTGGTATTCGCACATTCCAGCCATCCGAACCGATTAAACTCGTCATTATTATTGTTCTCGCCGGGTTTTGGTCAAGCCAAGAACGACGGCTCGGTGAATGGCGACCATTTATCGGTAGTGTAGTGTTATTAGCAGTTCCCCTCCTACTGGTATTCATTCAGCCTGACTTTGGTACATCACTTGTGTTTGCCATGGTCTGGTTATTCATGAGCTGGGTGGCAGGTATGCGATTAACGCAGTTCTTCTCGCTAGCCATGTTAGCAGCACCAGTGGCATACTTCGGTTGGACCTACATTCTGGCCCCCTATCAACGCACGCGTCTCCTCATCTTTCTTGATCCAATCAAATATGATCCTGAACTCAAATCGGGCGCATGGAACATTATTCAGTCGTTGACAGCCATCGGAGCGGGTGGAACAATTGGCAAAGGTTGGACACAAGGGATTTATAGTCAAGGCAACTATCTACCCGTCCAATATACTGACTTTATTTTTGCTATTACCGGCGAAGAATTGGGATTCATCGGTACGCTCGGCATGCTCATCTTTTTGTGTCTCTTAGTATGGCAAGCGCTCGACATCGCCGCCAATGCGCGTGACACATTTGGTCGACTTGTCGCCACCGGCATCGCGGCCATGTTCCTTTGTCATATTTTGGTGAATGCCGGTATGAACATGAGTATTATGCCGATTACCGGTATTCCGTTGCCGTTCATCTCATATGGTGGCAGTTTTACGGTTACCTCTTTTGCCGCTGTTGGTTTGCTCCAAAGCATCGCGCTCTGGCGAAGACGCTATCATTTCTAGTGAGGGTATGATGACTGACTATGCAAGTGCTGGTGTCAATATCGCCGAGGGCAACCGTGCCGTTGCGCTCATGGCCGCTGCTGTGCGCGCCACCTATACACCAGCAGTCGCTGCTGGACTGGGGGCGTTTGGTGGGTGCTTCGACTTGAGCAAAGCCGTCGACAACCTCCACGGCGCCATTCTTGTCGCCTCAACTGACGGCGTCGGCACCAAAACCCTCGTGGCTGCCGCCTGCAACGACTACCGCTTTATTGGAGCCGACCTCGTCAATCACTGTATCAACGATATTCTTGTTCAAGGTGCACGCCCACTCTTCTTCCTTGATTACATCGCCGTCGACAAACTCAAGGCCGAGCAGGTCGCAACCGTCGTCCAAAGCCTTGCAGCCGCCTGCAAAGCCGTCGGCTGCGCCGTGCTCGGTGGTGAGACTGCCGAGATGCCCGGTGTCTACCGCGACAACACCTTCGATCTCGCCGGCACCATCGTCGGCGTCGTTGATCGCAACGCCATGTTGCCCCGCACCGTCAGCGTCGGCGACGCCATTGTTGCACTACCATCAACCGGGCTCCACACCAACGGCTACTCGCTGGCCCGCCGTATCGCCCCCCTCCTCGGCGGCTATGATGCCCGTCCAAGT
Source organism: Chloroflexota bacterium (assembly GCA_046300655.1). GTDB lineage: Bacteria > Chloroflexota > Chloroflexia > Chloroflexales > Roseiflexaceae > UBA965. The sequence goes on from JBKCLM010000054.1 coordinate 8,335, forward strand.
CAACTCAATGGCCAAAGCGTCGGCGAAGCGCTCCTTGCACCACATCGTTGCTATATCGCCGAATACACGACGCTCCAACAGGCAAAAGTGCCCGTACAGGCCCTCGCACATATCACCGGCGGTGGCGTCTATGATAATCTGCCACGCATTCTGCCCGAGGGATGTGGCGCAGTCATTCGCCGTGGCAGTTGGTCAATTCCACCGATTTTCGAATTGCTCGTCAGCGCCGGCAACATCGCCGAGCACGACGCCTACCACGCCTTCAATATGGGACTTGGCATGCTCGTGATTGTGCCGGCACAGGCACTATCTGACACCCTCACCACCCTCCCCGAGGCCAGTCATGTTGGTGAGGTTGTGTCTGGCAATGGAGTTACCCTCGTATGAGTATCACCGTCGATCGTGTCACCTTGAATGGCCGGACGATTGCCTACAGCGACAGTGGTCCACACACCGGCACACCCGTCCTGCTCTGTCATGGCTTACCCGGGGCGCACATACAAGTACCATCGCATGCCGTACTGCACCAACACGGCGTGCGCATGATTATCATCGACCGCCCCGGATTCGGCTACTCCGACCCGCACCCCAATCGCACCATCGATGGGTGGCGTCACGATGCGCTGGCCGTGCTTGATCATCTTGGCATCGAGCGCGTCACCTTGTTGCCGTTTTCGGCCGGTACCCCGTATGCGCTGGCCGTAGCCAGCAAACACCCCGAACGCGTCAGTCGACTGCATGTCGTATCGGGGATGGGACTGACCACCCGTGTCGACATCGAACAGATGTCGTGGTTCAACCGCGTGCAACACTCGTTCGGCCACAGCACACCTGCATTTGTCAACGACATCGTGGCATCAATCAGCAACGTGATCATCGGCAAGGGTCCCAAGGCTGGACGCTTTGGTATCTGGTTGATGCGTAACACCTTTACCCCAACCGAGAACATCTACGCCAAAGCACCTGAGGGGCAGAACTTTCGCGATATGCTGGCTGAGAGCTTCAGACAGGGCTACCACAGTTATCTGCAGGATTTGGGCCTGATTACCGTCGACTGGGGCGTCGATGTATCAACCATCACCCACCCCATCACCTGTTGGTACGGCGATGCCGACCGGATTACCCCACCGAGCGCCGGTGAGAAGATTCGTCAGTACCTGCCACAAACCACGATGCGCGTCTTTCCGGGCGTCGGCCACCTGCTAATTTTTATGCATTGGGATGAGCTTATCGCCCATCTCGCCAACGAGGCCCACGCATGACATACTCAGTACTTCTTGCCGAAGGCAAGACCAAGCAAATCTTTGCCCATCCGACCAATCCCGATTGGGCCGTGGTCGTCAGCAAAGATGCCATCACGGCGGGGGACGGCGCTCGACGCCACACCATCCCCGGCAAAGGAGCCTTGAGTGGCGCTACCACCGCCAATATCTTTACGCTACTCCAACGCAATCACGTGCCAACACACTTCGTTGAGCGCCTCAGCGATACCGAGATGGTCGTTCAACGCTGTCAGATGATTCCCATCGAGGTCGTGACCCGCCGTCACGCCACAGGCTCGTATCTGCGCCGCCACCCCGAGTTTGTCGAGGGGCATCGGTTTGAACCGCTGGTCGTCGAATTCTTTTTCAAAGATGACGCCAATCATGATCCACTGATGAGTATGGATGAGTTAATTACTGCAAAAATTACTGACAAAGAAACACTTGAAGAGATTATTGGTATCGCAAACAAAGTTTTTGAAATATTAGAGCACACCTGGCAGACACAGCAGGTCACGCTCGTCGACATGAAAATTGAATTCGGTCGGACGACAAGCGGTCAGCTCGTCGTTGCCGACGTCATTGACAACGATTCTTGGCGCTTGTGGCCCCAAGGCAACAAAGACCATATGCTCGACAAGCAGGTCTATCGCAACATGCGCGAGGTGACCGACGAGGGACTGGCCCAAATCAAATCCCTCTACGCCACAGTCAAACACTACACCGACACCTGGATCTAAATCACGCCGTTCACTCGTGTGAGGGACCGGCGTGATACATTAATCTAATAGTGTCGCCATCACGACCACGTTATGCCGATTGCCGTGACGGTCGCGCGCATGATTGCGCAAGGTACCCTCGATGCGGAATCCCAAACGTGAAAAGATCGCTTGACCGCTCTTTTGGGCCTCGAGCATCTCAGCCACGACTTTGCTGGCCTGGAGCTTTTGGGCTTTAGCAAAAATCACACTCCCCATGACCCGCCCAAGCCCCATGCGACGCCACGAATCACCCACAATCAACTGTACATTAGCCACATGGCTTGCCCTGCCCGTCAAGGCGCGCACCGAGGCATACGCGGCGATTCTGTCTCCATCAATGGCAACCACTTGACGCCAATGTTCGGCGCCCGACGCATTGACAAGACGGGCCACAGTATCAACACTACGCAGGTCATTCTCAAGATACATCCAGTCATCTTGAGGTAATGCCTCACCAAATGCGAGCAGACGCGCTTTATCATCGGCTTGCAAGCGACGGATGATGACCACACGCCCATCGTTGAGTGTCACTGGTGGAACCAACATCGGCACATCGCTCATATATCTCCCCTATCGGTGTATGAACTTGGTATGATACGTATCATAGTTGAATCGTTCTTCGCTCGTCAACCTACGGAGAAAACTCCCATGACCACACTACCCCATTGGCGTACCGATACCCCTTTCGCCGACATCAACGATCCAGCCCTGACCGAGGCCATCACGCACCTTGACACACACATCGACCAGGCCACGGCACTTTTTGATCGCCACCATGTCACCAAACACGATACCCCTCAAATCGTGGCGGCTGATGTCGTCGAATCAGTCCTGCAGGCCTTGGCCGGTATTTATGAGCGCGCGCGCACCATCAACGCCTACATCTACAGCTTCGTCAGTACCAACTCACGCGACAGCGTGGCCCAAGCGCGCCTCAGCGAGTTGCGCCAACGCCTCGTCAAACTCAGCCAACTCGGCACACGCCTGACTGCCTGGGCCGGCACACTCGACGTGGCTACGCTGGCGAGTCAATCGAGCTATATCGAGACGCATCGCTTTATGCTCGAGGAGTCTGCTCGCCGCGCCAAGCACCAGATGTCACCCGAGGCCGAGGCCCTCTCGGCTGAACTCAACGTCAGCGGCGGTGGTGCGTGGGCCCGGCTCCACAGCAACATTACCTCGCAGCTCAGCGTGCAGTTTGATGGCAAAAGCCAACCAATGAGCGCTATTCGGGCCTTGGCGTATGATACCGACAGCGAAACGCGCCGGGCGGCCTTTGAGGCCGAGATTGCCACGTGGAAAGAGACTTCCATGCCACTGGCCATGGCCATCAACGCCATCAAAGGCGAGGTCAACACGCTGGCAACACGCCGCGGGTTCGCCAACCCGGTCGATATCTCGCTCCTCGACAATCGCATGGATCGGGCGACACTCGACGCCATGATGGGCGCGGCGCATGATAGCTTTCCCATCTTCCGCCGCTATTTGCAGGCCAAAGCGCGCCTCCTCGGCGCAGGCACGCAATTGCCGTGGTACGACCTGTTTGCCCCGGTCATCAACAGCAATCAAAGCTGGAGCTACGCCGATGCCACCAAGTTTGTGGCTGAGCAGTTCCACGCCTATTCACCGCGCATGGGGGCCTTTGCCGAGCGCGCCTTCGCCGAAGGCTGGATCGACGCCGAGCCGCGCATGGGCAAAGTCGACGGCGCGTTTTGTATGGGACTCCAAGGCGATGAGTCACGCGTATTGATGAACTACAAGCCATCAATTGGCAGCATCATGACCCTAGCCCACGAGCTCGGTCATGCCTACCACAATCTCAACTTGGCCGGTCAGACGCCACTCAACCGTGACACGCCGATGACGCTCGCCGAGACGGCCAGCATCTTCTGCGAGACGTTGACCCAAGCCGCAGCCCTTGAGCAGGCCGACGAGGCCGGCAAACTCGAGATCCTCGAGTCGTCGCTACAACGTTCGTGTCAGATTGTAGTCGACATCACTAGTCGCTATTTGTTCGAGTCGCGCTTGTTCGAACAGCGCCGCCAGCGCGAGCTCTCGGCCGATGAGTTGTCAGGCCTGATGACCCAGGCCCAGCGCGAGACATACGGCGATGGCCTGCAGGATGCCACATTGCACCCCTACATGTGGGCGGTCAAGGGACACTACTACAGCACCGGGCGCTCGTTCTACAATTATCCATACATGTTCGGTCAACTCTTCGGCATGGGCTTATACGCCATCTACCGCAACGATGCAGCGAACTTTACGGCACGCTACGACACCTTGTTGAGTAGCACCGGCAAAGGCGATGCCGCCACGTTGGCGCGCACGATGGGCATTGACATCACCCAACGCGCCTTCTGGGAGGGGAGCTTGGCCGTCGTCGCCGACGAAGTCGCCCAGTTCGAGGCTGTCGTCAACGCCAAACTCGGCTAATCCACTACATGTACAAACCCGATGCAGGCTAGCCTGCATCGGGTCTTTTTTGAGGGAGAGAGACATTCATGCCCATTCAGGTTGTGGCCTATGACCCACGCTGGCCCGACGTTTTTGCCCAGATTGCCACCCCAATCGCCCAACAGCTCCAGGCATATGCGGTCACGATTGAACATGTCGGCAGTACGTCAGTACCAGGACTTGTGGCCAAGCCGGTGATTGACATGGACATCGTCGTGCAGCACGGCGCTGATATCTCTGCCATCATCGCCGAGTTGGCACACATCGGCTATCAGCATCGAGGTGACTTGGGGATCACAGGGCGCGAAGCGTTTTATGCGCCCAAGACCCTCCCGGCACATCATCTCTATCTCGGTCATCGTGATGCAGCGAGCATCCGCAACCACCTGCTCGTGCGCGACTATTTGCGTCAGCATCCATCTGCGATTGAGGCGTATGCCCGGCTCAAGCAGCACCTCGCGCACACCTGTGGCGATGATATCGATGCCTATGTGGCCGGCAAAAGCCAATTCCTCGCCGAGATTTTGCGCAGCCAAGGGATGGTCACTAACGAGGTCGAGGCGATTATCGGCCAAAATCAGCCACCTACATACACAACGCCGCCCCGCCCATAATGCCAATCACGTCACCCAACGCGGCCTGACGGAGCGCGACCTGTTTGCTCAAGGCACGGTAGGCCATCACGCGGCGCACCGGCGCAAACAACTGCTCACCGGCACCGGTCAAACCGCCGCCGATGACAATCACACCCGGGTTGAGCAGATTACTGGCCGAGGAGATACCGACGCCCAGCCACTCCATCGCCGTACCCCAAATTTGTTGGGCGACCACGTCACCAGCAGCGGCCGCCTCGGCCACATCGCGGGCGGTAATCGTGGCAGGATCGCGCCCCTGCAAACTCGGTGGGATATTGGCTCTCGCCTCGCGGGCAATCGACAACCCCGAAGACAGCGACTCAAGACAACCATTGCCGCCACAGGCACAGGCAGGTCCATCCGGCTTGAGGATCATGTGTCCCACCTCACCAGCCCAAGCGTGTTCGCCACGGTGTAAGGTGCCGTTGATAATCACGCCGCCGCCGATACCCGTACTGACCGTCAAATAGAGCATGTGGCGACACCCTTGCCCCGCGCCAAAGCGGTATTCGGCTAGGCCAGCGGCATCGGCGTCGTTGGCAATCACGCCTGGCACGCCAAAGGCCTGTTCACAGCGCTCGGCGAGGGGCATGCCCTCCCATCCAGGAATGTGCATCGACAAGCGCACCGTGCGGCCGTCGGCCTCGACTGGGCCGCCAAATGAGACGCCCACGGCGCTGATAGGGCGTTCGCTCTGACTGATGAGTTGATCGCCGAGCGCGCGCATCGCCGCCCAACCCGTCTCGGCACCGCCGGCAGGCGTAGCGGCGCGGAGTGCATGCACCACCCGGCCGGTGCTGGTATCAACGATGCCAGCGGCGAGTTTGGTACCGCCAAAGTCAAGTCCAAGTACGTACGTCATAGGCCACGAATCCGGTTGGAGAGATTGACCGCCAAGGCATGACACAAGGCAATATGCACATCCTCGACCTCGGGCATGAATGAGCTCGGCGCCACAAAGGCGATGTCGGCCACATCGGCCAATTTGCCGCCACCAAAGCCACTCATGCCGATCACATTCCCGCCGTTGGCGTGAACCCAGGCGGCGGCGTTGAGTACATTCGGCGAATTACCACTACCCGAGATGGCCACCAGTGTGTCGCCCGGGCGGTAGAACATGGGCAACTGCTCGACAAATACCTGTTCGTAGGCTGTATCGTTGCCCCAGGCGGTGACGAGCGGCATGTTGTCGGTCAGGGCAATAGCCCGAAATCGGCGTTGGCCGGGCACGACCGTCCATTTGCCCAAATCACAGACAAAGTGCGAGGCCGATGCAGCCGATCCACCGTTACCACACACAATCACGCTGCCGTCACGTTGATACGTCTGCCACAACGCCTCAAGAATCGCCTCGCTCCGGTCGTGGGGCACTTGGGCTAATACCTTGGCCAGATTGGCAAAATACTCCTGCATCATTGCACTCCTCCGTCTGTGTATGTGATACAAAAGGGAAGGTCGGCGACCTTCCCTGATTCTCTCGTTTGCGATGTTTACGCAAAGAAGCGATATTTGAACAGCGCCCAAATCGCCCAGAACCCCTGCGAGGGCTTCATCTTTTTGCCCTCCTCATAGGTGCGCCCAATATAGCTGACCGGTACCTCATAAATCCGGTGCTTGCGCAATAGGATTTTGGCGGTTATCTCCGGCTCAATGCGAAAGTCATTGCTCTCGAGGGGGATGTTTTTGATGATGTCGGCACGGAACGCCTTGTAGCACGTCTCCATGTCGGAGATCCAGCAGTTAAACAAGAAGTTGGTCAAAAAGGTCAAAAACTTGTTGCCTAGCGCATTCCAAAAGTACATGCCCGTGTGGCGCCCCATAAAGCGTGAGCCGAACACGACATCCACGCGTCCGTCCATGATTGGCCCCACTACTTCGTGATAGTCGTTCGGGTCGTACTCGAGGTCGGCATCTTGAATAATGACAATATCACCGCTAGCTTGGGCGATACCCGTACGCACGGCTGCCCCTTTACCGCGATTGCGATCATGGCGCACCACGCGCATGTGCGGATCATTGAGGAGTTCAGCCGCCAATACTGCGGGCGTATTATCGGACGAGCAGTCATCGACCACGATGATTTCTTTGGCGATGGGCACGGCACGCACCTTCGCTAGAATGAGCGGCAACGACTCTGCTTCGTTATAGCAGGGCATAATCACAGACAACAACATACCATTCCTCTTTTAGGCGATACGCCCCACAAAACGCTCAATCCGTTCAAGTGCCGTCTCGATATTATGCATCGATGAGGCATAACACAAGCGCACGAACCCAGCCCCACTCGGGCCAAAGACATCACCGGGAATAACTGCCACATGCTCCTCGGTCAACAGCCGCTCGCAGAATTCGGCGCTGCTCAACCCGGTACTCCGAATATCAGGAAAGACGTAGAACGCCCCGCGCGGCTCAAATGTCGGCAAGCCAATCCGACGCAGTCCAGCCACCAACACCTGTCGGCGCTGATCGTACTCGTTGACCATGTGTTGCACATCCGGCTCACCATGCAAAAGCGCCGCCAATCCGGCATATTGGGCGGCCGTTGGAGCCGACATGATGCCATATTGGTGTACCTTACGCACGGCCCCACAGATGTCAGCCGGGGCGGCGAGCCAACCCAAACGCCAGCCGGTCATGGCATAAGCCTTGGAGAAGCCGCCCATCAAGACCGTCAAGTCGCGTGCACCCTCACAGGCTGCCGCACAAACGTGTTCGACGCCATACACCAGTCGGTCATAAATCTCATCCGAGAGCAACACCAGATTGTGCGCACGAGCGATGTCCACAATCGCCTGCATGCGCGCGGCATCAATCACGGCACCCGTTGGGTTGTTGGGGTAGCCGATCAAAATCGCCTTGGTGCGTGGAGTAATCGCGGCTTCGATGGCTTTCGGATCCACCATGAACTCATCAGCCACATAGGTAGGCACCGTCACTGGTACACCGCCTGCAAAGATGACACATGCCGTATAGGCCACAAAGCACGGCTCGGGCACAATCACCTCGTCACCCGGATTAATCAGCGACAGCATCGCCTGTTGCAACGCTTCGCTGACGCCTACGGTAATGAGAATTTCTTCTTCGGGGTCATACTGCACGCCATACTTGGCGTGCAGGTGATCGGCCACCGCCTGGCGCAGTTCAATCAACCCCGAGTTCGATGTATAGGCCGTTTTACCGGCCGTAATTGAGTCAATCGCCGCTTGGCGGATATGGTCGGGCGTCACAAAATCAGGCTCGCCAATCCCCAATGACACCACATCGTGCATTTGCGCCGCAATATCAAAAAAACGCCGAATTCCCGATGGGGGGACATCGTGGATACGTTGCGCCAACCGATTCTTCATCCCGCTCATTCTCCTCACACATTACCCAAAAACACATCCTACCACACTAGCCAATCAAGTTCATGATGGCGCGTGACACCCCTGGGAACGCCGCACTAAACCGCGCGAGTAAGGCACTCGACCCAGGGACAATCACCTCGCCGTGCGTGCGTCGCGCAATCGAACGCACCACCGCATCGGCCACTTGATCGCTGGTACAGGTACTGAGGGCTGCGGCACGTGGGTACTTCTCGTTGGGAGCATGTTGCTGGAAGCCGGTTTGGGCCACGCCTGGACACAGAATCGTACACGTCACACCCGTGTTGTTCAACTCTTGTTGCAACGTACGTCCAATCGCTACCAAGGCGAACTTGCTGGCACTGTAATAGGCCATGTTGCGTGCCGCCACCAGGCCCGCCATCGAGGCCATCATCACCACATGCCCACGCTTGTTGGCGAGCATCGTTGGCAAGAACGCCCGCGTACAGCGCACAGCACCATATACGTTCACATCCATCATGCGTTGCAAATCGCTGAGTGGCGCATCGACAAGTGCATCAAAGTAGCCAAATCCGGCGTTGTTCACAATCGTGTCGACCTCGCCAAAACGCTGCGCCTCGGCCACCAGATGCGCCACGTCGCTATCGCTAGTTACATCGGCAGTGACGGCCAACGCCCGTGAGGCGCCGCCCAACTCGTTCACCATGGCCTGGAGTTTGTCAGTGGAGCGCGCCGCCAACACGACTTTGGCACCTTGGACGACAGCTTTGCGGGCAATATCCGCGCCAAATCCACTGGAGGCACCGGTAATTACGACCACGCGATTGGACAACGTCATGCCACACCTCTCTCACACACGTGTACACACCATCTATCTTGTTCGATTATACCCTATCTGCTTTGGTATCATGCATATCTGCATCAGCGGAAAGGTCGGCCCCATGCAACGCATCATGATGCTCGGATGCGGCGACGCCGGTAAGTCGACATGGGCCCGCCACATTGGTCACGCCCTCACCATCCCAGTCACCCACCTCGATCAACTCTTTTGGCGACCAAATTGGACTCCCGTCGATCGTGAGATGCTGATTGCCCGTCAACATGCCATCGTCACACAACCACAGTGAATCAAGGGCGACAACGACGCCAACACCATCGCCCACGCCGATACCGTGATTCTGCTCAATATGCCACGCTGGCACTGTGTGTATCGCGTCGTGTCACGTCGAATCACCTACCATGGACAAACGCCTTGACATGGGCATCGATTGCCCCGAACAGCTGACGTGGGAGTTTTTGACGTCTATTTGGCACTACCCCAAGCGCATTCCTACACTCAAAACGAGGCGCATTACCCTGCCCAATACACATGCTGTCGTGTTGAATAAACCTGCCGAGGTCAAGGCTTTTATGACAAAAATAGCCACAACCAAACAGAGTGGAGTACAATAAATACGGTTTCGTACAATCAAGCACAAAGGGATTGCATCATGTCACGTACTATTGTGTCAACCGACCAAGCTGCACCAGCCATTGGGCCATACTCACAGGCCGTCATGACCGATACCATGGTCTACTGCTCGGGCCAGATTCCATTGACCCCAGCCGGCCAAATGGTCGACGGCGATGTCACCGCCCAGACCGAGCAAGTCCTCTCAAACGTCACGGCCGTGTTGGCTGCTGCCGGTAGCTCACTCGAGAAGGTGGTCAAGGTGACGGTCTTCTTGCAAGACATGAACGACTTTGCGGCCATGAACGCCGTTTACGGCAAGTATTTCACCAGCAACCCACCAGCACGTTCAACCGTCCAGGTGGCCCGCTTGCCCCGTGATGCCAAGGTCGAAATCGAAGTCACTGCCCTGCGCTAAGCACCGTACAATCTGGTAATGCGCCAGACATGCACGTCTGTCATGCTTGTCCCATCACGATAACGTTGTGATGGAGGCAAGCATGACGCATTATGGATGGCAGTTCGGCATCATCATTATCATCGTTCTGGCATTAGGCGCAAATCTCTATGGTCAACAACAACACAGTCAAATCGTCGTTCCGGCACTCGCAGGTGATAGTGTAATCGTCCGTACCACCAGTGGCCGAGTCGTCCTGATTGACACGGGGAATAATGCCCCCAAATTACTCGAATTCATCGGCACCTATCGTCGGCGTATTCATACCGGCGTCGTCGACACCGTCATCATCACGCAATCCGGTGAGGCTTGGCAGGGTGCGCTCCAGGCCCTGATGATGCGCGGCGCCAGCCACATCATCTGGCTCCCAGTCAGCCATGCCGATGGCACGACACTCTGTGCTACCCACGCCATCACCTGTACCTTTGCCACCACACACGACCAATGGCGCATCGACGACATCACGTTCCAGGTGGTCGGCACCCACTCACTCTGGATACTCTGGTCATCCGGGCAATTGCTCGTGGCCCATGGTGGCCTCGAATCGCCCATTGTGCCCACCACCCAGCCCATGACCGGTGCCATTTATCCGTGGCGCATCGAGCCGCCACTTGACTTTCATCGGTATGCACAACTCTCGTTTGTGCTTTATAGTGATGGTATGCATCCCAAACACGCTGCCCGGCGCAGTATGGCGCAACGCCGTATCAGCACTGAACGCCTGTTACATGAACACATCGATGGCGACATCTATCTGACGCTGACCAATCCACTGCGCATTGAACGCATTGTTGCACCTTGAACCCATCACAAAAGGATCATGGCCCGTGAGTAACACCAATCTGTTTGTGGTCGCTGTCGTGATTAGCATCCCCATCCTCGGCGTCATCATTTGGTGGTGGCAACGCTGGTGGCAAGACCACGAAGCCTCAACAATGACGCGCTTCATCAAAAACAGTAGCATCCCCATCGCGGCCAACTTATTCGGTCGGGTGCTTGACCTCGGCTTTGCCGCTGTCACGTTGCGTGCCCTCGGGCCAACCGCAAGTGGGGCATGGAGTTTTGTGGCGTTGATTACGAGCATGTACCTTGTGACCATCATCAACTGGGGACTCAATGATTTGGCTGTGCGCGAGGCTGCCGCCAATCCACAACAAGCTAGTCGCCTATTCGGCATCGGTCTTACCATGCGCTGGTTGATGGCAGCCGTCGTTACTCCCCTCACGCTCATCGGCCTATGGCTGTTGCAGGACGTCATGCCACCACTCAGTAGTGGTACATTTGTGGCGCTCATCTTGCTCTTGCTCCATTTGTGGCCGGCTGGTACCGCGGCAGCGGCGAGTGCCTCGTTTCAAGCCGCACAACGCATGGAGATTCCCGCGCTTGTTGTGGTGTTTACGAGTCTTATCCGCACCATCATTGGCGTCCTGTTGGTATGGACGCTAACTGATAACGAGTCACGCATCATCGCCATGGGCGCCGTTGCACTCGGGGCGACCCTGCTCAATGCAGCGTTGCTGTGGTGGCTCCAGCGCAAATACCTATTTGTAGCCAGGCCCGTCTGGGATTGGCAATCAATGCAACGCCTCTGGCGCGAAGCGTTTCCGCTCCTGCTGAATAGTCTGCTCCTCACCGTCTTTTTCCGCTTTGATGCCATCTTATTGCGCGCAATTGCCGGCGATACCGTGCTTGGTCTGTATGATGCCGCATACAAGGTCATCTCACTCACCCAAATCATCCCACCATACGTGGTTGGTGCGTTATTCCCCTTACTGGCCCAACGCGCCGTCCATCAACCCGAGTCACTTGCCCCACTCGTCCGTCGTGCCATCTTGGTATTGCAATTAGTTGCCTGGATGGGTGTCGCGACCGTCACAATCATGGCAAACGACCTGATTTGGCTCCTCGGTGGCACGCAGTACCTACCCGAGGCTGCCAATCTGTTGCGTGTACTCATCTGGTATCTCCCGCTCTCATATGCCACGGGCGTCGTGCAATACGCATTGATTGCCACCAAGCAACAACGAGCAATTACGTGGGCGTTTGCAGTCGGTACTGTGGTCAATTTAGCCGGCAACACAGCGCTCATCCCAATATTTGGCGGGTATGCGGCTGCCGGTATGACCATCATCACCGAGATTGCCTTAATTGCCGCGTTGTGGCCAACGCTTACGCGCATTCAACTGACGATTCCCGTCGTTCCTATTCTGCAAAGTGGAATTATCACAATCATCATTACGGCAATTAGCTGGTGGTTAAGCACACTCGGCATCCCTACCATTCTGCTGGCAATCGTTGCGGTCGGTGGTATTGCCATGAGTGCGCACCTTTTGGGGACACTAGATCGAGCAATTTATACACTGCTTAACCAAATCAGAGGGCGGATTTCATAGCAGAATGTGCCACACAGTGCTATACTAGCGATGGTGTTAGTGTTGACACAGTCGCTCAAAGAGGAGTTACTTATGAGTTCCGTTCACGCTGAGAATGCCTACCGCAACGCGCAACGTCAATTTGACATCGCTGCGGACATTCTCAATCTTGACCACGGCTACCGCAAATTATTGCGCGTCCCCCACCGTGAGTTCACCGTCAACTTTCCCGTCAAAATGGATGATGGCCGCGTTGAGATGTTCACCGGCTATCGAATTCAACATAATTTGACCCGCGGTCCCGCCAAGGGTGGTATCCGCTACCATCCTGACACCGACATCGACGAGGTGCGCGCCTTGGCCATGCTCATGTCGTGGAAGTGTGCTGTCGTCAATATCCCATACGGTGGTGCCAAAGGTGCGGTTGTTGTCGACCCAGCCAAGTTATCAATGGGTGAGGTCGAGCGCTTGACCCGTCGCTACGCCACCGAGATTAGCTTCTTGATTGGCCCCGACAAAGACATCCCTGCCCCGGATATCGGCACCAACGCCCAAATCATGGCGTGGATCATGGACACCTATTCAATGCACATCGGCCATACGTCGCCAGCAGTCGTTACCGGCAAGCCCATCAACATCGGTGGTTCACATGGCCGCCGTGAGGCAACCGCCCGTGGCTTGGTCTATGTATTGCGTGAGGCGTGTGAGCAGGCTAACATCAGCATCGCCGGTGCCAAGGTCGTCATCCAAGGCTACGGCAACGTCGGTGGTACCTCGGCTATGTTGCTCGAGGACATGGGCGCCAAAATCGTCGGCGTCGCCGATCGTGGCGGTGGTGTTGCCAACCCCAAGGGAATCGACTTGCGCCTGCTCCAGGCCCACTACGAAAAGACCGGCACCGTGGCTGGTGCCCCCGGCGGCGACGAAATCAGTAATGCCGAGTTGCTCGAATTACCGTGTGATATCTTGATTCCTGCCGCCATCGAAAACCAAATTACCGCCCGTAATGCGGATCGCATCAAAGCACGCATCATCATCGAGGCGGCAAACGGACCAACCACACCCGATGCTGATGCGATTTTGTCTGATCGTGGCGTCTTGGTTATTCCTGACATCTTGGCCAACGCTGGTGGCGTTACCGTCAGCTACTTCGAGTGGGTGCAGGGCTTGCAAGAGTTCTTCTGGACTGAGCGCGAAGTCAATGCACAACTCGAACGCATCATGGTCAACGCCTTCGAGACGGTCCACCAGATGGCACAATCACGCCGCACGACCCTGCGTACTGCTGCCTATCTACTCGCCGTCGATCGCACCGCCGAGGCCTATCGTGTCCGCGGGATTTATCCCTAATGTCTCACGCTCGCCAGCACGGTTTTGATGGCGAACAACGAGCCGCGACGTTTTTGCAACGTCGCGGCTTTGTTATCGTCACCCACAATTGGCACTGCCGTGGTGGCGAGATTGATCTGGTCACAACCCTGGCACAGACCTGGGTTTTTGTTGAGGTGCGCTACCGCACACGTGGGCGATCAGCCGCCCTCGAGTCCATCAATCCGCGCAAAGTCAAACGGCTTGTGCAGGCCGCCCAACAGTATCTGCAGGTACACCAGCTCGACAACGTCGATTGGCGCATCGACGTTGTCGTCGTTGACCGCGACTCCATCGAACACATCCCCCATGCAATCGAACTGCATTAACCGTTGATTGGCTCCCACACCTCACGCAAAACACAATCCCACGGGAACTTAAACTCGTCCGCGGCATCATACACATGTGATTGAAGGTTGACTACAATTACCTCGGGCATCGACAACGCCTTCCAACCATGCATCACCATCGGTGGAATTTTGATGAGTTTGGGGCGTGCAGTGCCCAAAATGACCGAGTTGACGTGGCCAAACGTCGGCGACCATGGCCGGATATCGACCAAGACCACCTGCAGCTTGCCACGCGTCACCGTAAATTGATCGGTATGCACATTATGCAAATGCCAACACTTGGTAACGCCATAGTCGGTGGCGCTCTGATAGACATGCGCCGGCATCACCAAGCCCTCTTGGTCGATCCACGGGCGGCTCCACAACTCAATCACGTCGCCACGACCATCAAGGTGCGTGCGCAAATCTTTGACATATACGCCGTCAATCGTAGTTGGTCGTGATGACGGGACAACAGTGTAATTGATTGTGCGCAACCAATCTACCGTTACATCTGCTGCGTGTATCCGCGGTTGTGCATCAGTCATTGAATCCCACTCCTCATCTATCGCAAAATCAATACATCGTTATTGCCGTATGATACGTATTATATGCCAGAAGCACGATGTGTGTCAGCATTTCGTGTCCACCAAAGGAGGACTGACATGTCCAAACAATTTGTTCGTGACGCCATGCACGTTGGCGTCATCTCATGCCCTAGCGAAACTCCCGTTGCCGAAGCTTTAGCCCTCATCAAAAGCTATCGCATTCATGCCGTTGTTGTCACTGATGGGCCCGGTCATTTGGCAGGCATTTTGTCACAAACCGACTTATTAAAAGCCTGGCAGGATGGCGCCTCATACGACCAAGTCATGCAAGGGCCAGTCAGTAACATCATGACCAGGAGTGTGATTACTTGTATGCCCGATATGGAGCTCGATCGCGCAATCCGCTCGCTCAATCGCAATCATGTCCATCGGCTTGTAGTCGTCGAGGAGCGTAACGATGGGCGCGTCTGGCCTACCGGCATCCTCTCGATGAGCGACATCGTCCGCCATATCGACGAAGAATCCAGGTAATCCACGGCTCATACCAACGCACGAGGAGCAGTCAGTTGACTGCTCCTCGTGCGTTATCTCTCCCACATACACTGTCAGATTAGACCAGCATTGACAACGGATCTTCAAGTAACCGCTTGACTTCGGCCACAAACCGCGCCGCCTCGGCGCCGTCGGTGATGCGATGATCCGCTGATATCGTAATTGAACAGATATTAGCTGCCACAACTTCGTCGCTATCACCCTTGAAGACTGGCACGCGGCGTACTGCACCGACCGCCAAAATCGCACATTGTGGTGGCGTAATGATAGCGTCGAACTCAGTCACCCCATACATCCCCAAGTTACTAATCGTAAATGTACCACCCGACAAGTTCTCAGCGCCCAACTTGCCCTCGCGTGCCAACCCAATCAAGCGCTTGGCCTCGCGTGAGACGGCGCCCAAGGTGCGACTGTCGGCGTTGGTTACTACTGGAGCAACTAAACCGCTGTCAAGCGCCACAGCAATCGAGATGTTGACATTTGGGTTCAGCTGAATGCCCTCTTCAACGAACGATGCATTCAAGTTCGGGTATTGTGCCAGCGCCACACCACAGGCCTTGACAATCATGTCGTTGATCGAGATTTGCTGATCCTTGGCCAATGGCGCATTAATGCGCTTGCGCAACTCGAGTACCGCCCCCATGTCTACATCCATGGTGATGTAGAAATGCGGTGCTTGTTGCCAACTCTGACCCAAGCGGCGTGTAATCGTACGACGCATATTGCTCAACGGCACAATCGTGCTCCCTGGCGCAGCACTTGGCACTGGGGCAGCAGGTGCGACTGGGGCAGCTGGGACAGCTGGGGCAGCTGGGACAGCTGGGACAGCGGTTACTGCAGGCTTACCGGCAATGGCAGCAGCCACATCGTCGCGCACAATCCGACCACTAGGGCCACTACCAGCAACTGATGCCAGATCGACGCCATGTTCACGTGCCATCCGCTTGGCAATCGGCGACGCCTTGACACCATCAGCTGATGACACAGCGACTGGTGTAGCAGCCGCAGCGACTGGCGTGGCAGCTACAACCGGAGCCACAACTGGTACAGCAGCAGCAGGCGCAGCGGCTGGTGCCGCTGCAGTTGCGCCATCACCAGTACGCGCAATCACACCACCGACCGGAGTGCGAGAGCCCTCTGGGGCAAGAATTTCACTGAGAGTGCCACTCACAAACGACTCGATTTCGATTGTCACCTTGTCGGTTTCAATCTCGGCGATGGCTTCACCTTTGTTGACATGGTCGCCGACCTTCTTGAGCCAGCGCACAATCAACCCTTCAGTCATGTCGAAGCCCATCTTCGGCATGGTAATATCGGCCATGGTTTTTCCCTTCCGATTAGAAGCGCTTAGCGACGATTCAAGACTTTCTTGATGGCAGCCACAATGCGTTCGGGCGTTACCACCACTTGCTGTTCAAGGTTCTTGGCATACGGCATTGGAACCTCGCGGAAGTTGACGCGCTGGATTGGGGCATCAAGGTAATCAAACCCGTGCTCGTATAGGCGCGTGGCAATCTCGGCTGACGTGCCATATGACTGCCAATCCTCGGTGACGACCACCGCCCGATTGGTCTTCTTGAAGCTCTCAAGCGCCACACTCATGTCAAGCGGACGCAATGTACGCAAGTCGACAACCTCGACTTCGATGCCCTCTTTGGCGAGCGTCTCGGCAGCCTGCAACGTCAAGTGCACCATCCGTGAGTAGGTCACAACCGTGATGTGCTTGCCTTCGCGTGCCAAGGTTGACTTGCCGATTGGCACCACATAGTCACCCTCGGGCACCTCACCCTTGACGCCGTACATCAATGTATGCTCGATGAATATGACCGGATCTGGGTCTGCCATAGCAGCCCGGAACATGCCCTTCATGTCAGCCGGCGTCGCCGGTGCCACAACCTTAAGACCTGGGATATGGGCATAAATCGCATCAAATGACTGCGAATGGGTTGCTGACAACTGCGTCCAACCGTTGGTGGTACGCATCACCAGTGGCACCGAGAACTTACCACCAAACATGCTGTAAATCTTGGCAGCGTGGTTGATGATTTGGTCGAGTGCAAGCAACGAGAAGTTGACTGACATGATCTCGGCAATTGGGCGCATGCCAGCCATGGCAGCACCAGTGGCCAACCCCAAAATACCGGCTTCGGCGATGGGGGCGTCACGGATACGCTCTGGGCCATACTTCTCCAAGAAACCAGCAGTCACGCCGTAGGTGCTACCGTAATGACCGATATCTTCACCGATGATAAAGACTCGCTCATCCTGCATGGCCTCATGAAGGGCTTGCTGCAGGGCTTCACGTACAGTTAGAACGGGCATCGATTATCTCCTTCACACCGATGTCAACACATCGTATGTGGCATGCATAATTAGATGATGTCAGGGTCTACCGTAGCGGTTTCGAGCGGGGCCGCATAAATGCCACGGTCAGTCAACCATTCGTTGCCTGGCACTGGGCTCTCGTCGGCAAAGCGGACTGATTCCTCAACCTGCTCGTCGATGTGGGCATCGAGCGCATCAAGCGTAGCCGCAGTCGACACACCGCCCTCGATTAACTCGCGGCGATAAATCTCGACTGGGTCCTGGCTACGGTGCTTTTCGACGTCCTCTTTGCTACGGTACTTTTGCGTATCTTGGGCTGAGTGGCCGCGAAAGCGGTAGGTCATCGCCTCGATCAGCACAGGACCTTGGCCCGAACGTGCATACTCAACGGCGGCGCCAATCTCCTCGCGCACGGACAACACGTCGTTGCCATCAATACGCTGTGACTTCATGTCGAATGCATGGGCCTTGCGATAAATCTCCGTCACTGATGAGTGTACTTCAAGCGGCGTGCCCATGGCGTACAAGTTATTTTCACATACGAAAACTACCGGCAGTTTCCACAACTGCGCGAAGTTCAATGACTCATAAAACTCACCGCCGTTGGTGGCACCATCACCGAAGAAAACCATCACAACGCCGTTGGTCTTCTGCATCTGACATGACAACGCCACACCGACGCCCAACAACAAGTGGCTACCGACAATTGCATAGCCACCCCAGAAGTTCTTGGTGTGGTCGGCAAAGTGCATCGAACCGCCCATACCGCGTGAACAACCGGTGTCCTTCCCGAACAACTCGGCCATCAATGGATTGATGTCGAGACCACGGGCAATGGCATGACCATGGTCACGGTAGTGGGTAAAAATGTGGTCTTGTGGCTGCAAATTCGAAATGGCACCCACACCAGTGGCCTCTTCACCGACATACAGGTGCAAGAATCCACCGATCTTGGAGCGCGTGTACATCTCTTGACACTTCTCTTCAAAGCGTCGAATCAGCATCATCTGGCGATACAACTCGACCATCTGATCTGCACCGAGCTGCTCACGAGCCCGCGAAAATGGCGTACTTGTCATTGTGCTCCTCACCGATTGTTGGGCAGAATTCTCTGCCTTGGCGGTGCCACGACGTATTGGCATTGTGGCTCCTCTAGCGAACAAACGCAAAACCTGAACATACCATCTATTGGATGAACAAACGACCGCTTTGTCGCTTGACGTACCGCAATTACAACGACTCGATAACCTCGATTAACTCACGCAAACTCAAACGCGAAATCCGCTTGGCTGGGGCTTTGGCTGTCCCACACAATAATAACCGATGACTCGGATGCAAATACCAATCCGCATTCGCATCAATAACGGCCAGTTTGGCTGCCAGTGAACGCAAATCAACTTGTGACCGTGCCTGTGCTGCAACACCCATCCATCCATGCCCACTATGGCGATAAATAGAGAGCACCGCACCAGCACGATACGCCATCGTTGATGAACCACCATACGGACTCTCAACGGCGATTCCACGTCCCCACGGGGTATGAAACTCAATCCGCTCAGTGAACGCCTGTGCCATGTGTGCCTGGCGCACCTCGTGTGCATACCACGCATCAAGTGCAGGCAACATCAGCGCAACCACACGCTCGGGATCATCCTCGTACAGAATATTAAACGAATCTGCTAACATCCCCAAATCACACCCCGAACGGTCGCTCGGTAAACCGTTGTCGATAATTGTCACTTGCCGCACCATCCGCTCGAGTGCTACATCATGAGATGCGACCGTGCGACGTACTAGTTCGGCGGCACTCAACGTCGTGACATGACGTTGATGGTGGTCAAAACGACCATGCCCAGTGTCAACATGTACCACTGACGGATCGCTATCTGCGGGCAAATTATCGAGCGTGGCACCGGCCGGCACAAAACGCAGTTTGACATCTTGGGCTCCACCAAACCGCTTGAAAATCCAGATTGCCGCAATACAATCAAGATCTGGAGCGAGATGGGCGACAATCGTAGACGGCGGTTCCACTCCTCGACTCTCCTGACTAGATACGACCAATGGTCATATGGTATGGGCAAATAACGGGCGCTAGTATAGCAGAAAGGCTCATTTACTGCAACGTGGCCGATTTTATCGCTTTATAATCTACTCCATATCGTTGCAGACTTCAATGAATACCATGACATATCAACAATCTTTGTATCGTGGTCACCGTCAATTCGACCAACTCCGACAGTTTTTGCTTGACACCTATCAGCAGTACGACGCCTTGCGTAACTGGGAGCCGCGCCGCCTCGAGGGGACGGCCTTTCATAATCACCCTGATGAACTCGCTAGCGTCGAGGCCCAAATGTGCGATTCATGGATGCTATGGTATGACACCAATCACCAGATTATCGGGGCTTTGTTCAGCGAATACGCTGGTGGCTTTTACCCGCAACTCCATCCCATGCACTTCGATGTTATCCCCCAGATGATCGATTACCTCGCACCGCACCCCACACCAACCATCGATGTCTGGTGTCACGCCGACAATCATATGCTCGCCGAAGCACTTAGCGCTGCTGGATTCCGCCCGACTGCCGATTATCAAAACCAAAAACGCCTTGATCTCATGGCCGTACACCTCGTTATGCCATCCTTGCCCAGCGGGTATCGGATTGATGTAATGACCACCGATTATGCAGCTACCGACTACATGGGGCACCTCCTCAACAGTGCATTCAGTCGGAACATCCATAGTGGCGCCGAGTACCGCACATTCCAACAGATGGCGCCAAGCTACCGCACCGAGTTCGATACCGTCATCTACGACGCACACGGCACACTCGTGGCCAATGCCGGTATGACTGTGCACGAAGCGCAATCGTTTGCCGTGATTGAGCCCGTTGCCACGCATCCTCACCATCAACGTCGCGGGTTGGCGCGGGCAGCTATTACGCATGGACTGATTCGTGCTCAACAGTTCGGTATTCGCACCGCCTGGATCGAGGCTTGGCACAGTAATGTCGCCGCCAATCACACGTACAATCACGTCGGATTTATCGATGTGTCACGACAACAGTGTTGGCAGCGCAACCAAAGATCAGTGCACAGCTGAAAACTGAGGCAACTGCGTCATCCTATGGTCGGCATACAATGCATCGCAATCACGCATACCAGCATTAATAGATATACAACTGTAGCAATGCTCCTCACCATCCCCTTATCTTGCCTTTTCTTACTAAATTTCGTATACTTTAGCTAGTGAATATTCACGAATCCGGTGCACTTCACCTCAGCTAAAGAGGAAGATTATGGAAGAGCCACACGCCGGAGTCAGCGCAGTAACCCCCGCAGCTGACCCACACAGCCCTGAATTTTTTGAGATGTTGCTGAAAAGCCAGGGCGGTGCTCTCAAAGTACTGAAATATGGCGACACGTTCGATGGCACAATTCTTCATGTAGGCCGTGACGAGCTGGTAGTCGACATAGGGGCCAAATCCGAGGGCGTTGTCGCCGCTCGTGACATGCAAACTCTCACTGATGACGAGCGCGCAACACTTGTTGTCGGCGCCCAAGTGCTCGTCTTTGTGCTTCAGCCCGAAGATGACCAAGGCCGAATCGCCTTGTCGCTCGATCGGGCCCGCCAAGAGCGCAGTTGGCGTCGCCTCCAACAAATTGCCGACGAAGCCGGCATTATCGAGGCAGTGGTTGTCAACTACAACAAAGGAGGATTGCTCGTCAATCTTGACGGTGTACGTGGATTCATTCCTACGTCACAAGTCAGCGGTGTTGGTCGTGGCAACGAAGCCCAAAAACAAGCAGAAATGGCGCGTATGGTCGGCAACACCGTCCGCCTCAAAATCGTTGAAATGAGCCGACAGCGTAATCGACTCATTTTGTCTGAACGACAAGCCAATGCTGAGTCGCGCGATCAACGCAAAGGTGCACTCCTCAGCGAGATACACGTCAACGATGTACGCGAGGGCGTCGTGACTTCCGTCTGTGACTTCGGTGTCTTTGTGGACATCGGTGGCGCTGATGGCCTAGTCCACCTCTCGGAGCTCTCATGGAGTCGCGTACGCCACCCCAGCGATGCATTCAAAGTGGGTGACCGCACCCAAGTGGTCGTCCTCAGCATCGATTCTGATCAGCGGCGCATCGCACTCTCCATCAAACGCACACAGGTTGAGCCGTGGGGGGCTGTGAACGATTTGTTCCAAGTAGATCAAATCATCACCGGCACCGTCACCCAAATCACCCAGTTTGGTGCATTCGTCAAACTTGCCGAGGGCATCGAGGGGTTGATTCACGTATCAGAGCTCAAAGGTGATGCCTTACAGCATGTGCGTGAGAGCGAGCCTGTTACTGTTCGCATTGTCCGGATTGAGCCCAATCGCCGACGCATCGGCTTGAGTCTCAATATTACCCCCGACGCAACTGGATCAACTGATTCCGACGCGTCATAGCACCCGCTCGTACCTAATGGGCGGTCATGGGAGCACGATATGTCAGGTGGATTTGATAAATTTACCAAACGCGCCAAGCAGGTGTTGCAATACGCCAACGAAGAGGCCAAGTCATTCAACCACGCCTACATCGGCACTGAGCATATTTTGCTCGGACTGATCCGCGAGGGTGAGGGCGTCGCCGCTCGTGTGCTTGAGGATCTTGGTGTCCAATTGGCGCAAACTCGCCACTCCGTCGAGTTCATCGTCGGTATCGGTGAGGGTGAATCGCGCGCTGACAAAGAGCTCTCCTCTCGTGCCAAACGCGTCATTCAACTCGCCATCGAGGAGGCCAAACGGCTCGGCCACAATTATGTTGGCCCCGAACACCTCCTGCTCGGGTTGATTAGCCTCGGCGAAGGCGTCGCCACCGGCGTGCTTGATATGCTCGGTGTTTCCATCGAACAAATCAAGACCAACGTGATGCGCGTCATTCGTCAAGGTGGCACTGGTACCACACCAGCAGGTGGCACCGGCACAGGATCGAGCATCCCATTACCCGAACGCACCGGCCAAGGGAGTAGCAGTAGCAGTGCATCCCCAAGTGCGAGTTCTAGTAGCGGGAGCAACAGTGGCGGCAGTGCCCGCCAAGGTAAGACTCCCTATCTCGATGCCCTCGGTACCGATTTGACCGAGCTTGCTGAAAGCGGACGGCTCGACCCAGTCATTGGTCGTAGTCGCGAGATTGACCGCGTTGTGCAGATTCTCTCACGCCGCACCAAAAACAACCCCGCGCTAATCGGCGAGCCTGGCGTCGGCAAAACTGCCATCGTCGAGGGTCTCGCCCAGCGCATTTTGGCCGGCGATGTCCCCGAGAACTTGCGCGGCAAGCGCGTCGTCTCACTCGACATGGGCGCACTTGTGGCTGGTACCAAGTACCGCGGTCAGTTCGAAGAGCGCCTCAAAAAGGTCGTCGACGAAATCAAAGAGACCCGCTGTATCTTGTTCATCGATGAGTTCCACACCATCATTGGTGCGGGTGGTGCCGAGGGGACCCTCGATGCCGCCAATATTCTCAAACCGGCATTATCACGTGGCGAGTTACAAACCATCGGTGCTACTACCCTCGACGAGTACCGCAAGTACATCGAGCGCGATGCCGCCCTCGAACGCCGCTTCCAACCAGTCATGGTTGATCAGCCCAGCGAAGAGGACACCATCGAGATTTTGCGTGGTATCAAAACCCGCTACGAGGATTTCCATCAACTCCAAATCAGCGATGAGGCCATCCGCGCAGCGGCTCACCTTTCATCACGCTATGTGCCTGATCGCTTCTTGCCAGACAAGGCCATCGACCTCATCGACGAGGCGTCGGCTCGTGTGCGCATGACCCGTAGCTCAACGCCGTCAGCCCTGCGCGATGCGTTACGTGGCTACGAGGTCGTCACCAAAGAGGCCGATGTTGCCGAAGAGCAAGGGCAGACCGATCTGGCAAGTACGCTACGTGAGCGTGCCAATACGCTCAAACAACGCGTTACCCAACTCGAACAAGAGTATGGCATTGATGCAGCATCAGCTGCAATCCCACCGTATGTCACCGAGGAGGACATTGCCGCAGTTGTGGCCATGTGGACCGGTATCCCAGTCACTCGCTTGACCGGCGACGAGACAGCCCGCCTGCTCCAAATGGAGTCTGCACTGCATTCACGCGTCATTGGCCAAAGCGAAGCGATTGTCACCATCTCCAAAGCTGTTCGACGTGCACGCGCCGGGCTCAAGGATCCCCGTCGCCCGATCGGTAGCTTCATCTTCCTTGGACCAACCGGTGTCGGTAAGACCGAGCTCGCCAAGGCTCTCGCCGAGTTCATGTTCGGCTCCGAGGACTTGCTCATCAAAATCGACATGTCCGAGTTCCAAGAGCGCCATACGGCCTCACGCTTGGTCGGCTCGCCACCAGGATACGTCGGGTATGGCGAGGGTGGCCAATTGACCGATGCCGTCCGTCGCAAGCCGTATTCAGTGGTGCTGTTCGACGAAATCGAAAAAGCCCACCCCGACACCTACAACATGCTCTTACAGGTCCTTGAGGACGGGCACTTGACTGATGGTAAGGGGCGCAAAGTCGATTTCCGCAATACCATCATTATCATGACCTCAAACGTCGGCACCGAGCAGATTCGTGGCGCATCGCGCATCGGATTCCTCGGCAAAGATAACGAGAGTAGTAACCAAGATTTGCGCAATCGGGTCAACGACGCATTACGCATGGTGTTCCGCCCCGAGTTCCTCAACCGTCTCGATGCGACCATCATCTTCCATGCCTTGACGACCGAAGAGATTCGCCAAATCACGCGTTACCTGCTCAACCGCGTCCAGAAGCAACTTAACGAGCACTCACTCACCCTCAATGTCTCTGACGAGGCCTGTGATTTACTCGCCAAGCGTGGCTACGACCCAGCCTTTGGTGCACGCCCGCTCCGCCGTATTATCACCAACCTCATCGAGGATCCGCTCTCCGAAGGTGTACTTGACGGGCGCTTTGTGCCCGGCGATACCATCATCGTCGACGTGGCTACCCTCGAGAATGGCGAGTCATACCTGCGCCTGCAACCACAACGCGAGGTTGAGACGCCCGTAGACTCATTGGCATAACCATCATGGCCAAATCACGCACCGTATTTGTCTGTCAACAATGCGGCGCTCAACAGGCTCGTGAAATGGGTCGCTGCCCCAACTGTGGAAGTTGGGGCAGCCTCGTTGAACACATCGAGCGCCGTGAGAGCTCCCAAAGCGCCGCCCGCCGCACCTCCGTCCTGACGGGCGGCGGCGCCCCGCAACCGCTCAATGCCATCCCCAGCGGCGGCGTAAGCCGCTTGCCCGTGCGCTTTCAAGAGTTCGCCCGCGTCCTCGGCGGCGGTCTCGTCCCCGGCAGCCTTGTGCTCATCGGCGGCGAACCCGGTATCGGCAAATCGAGCCTGCTCCTCCAGAGCGCTGCCCACTTCGCCGAAAACGTCGGCGAGGCCCTGTATATCTCCGCCGAAGAATCTGCTCAGCAAATCAAACTCCGCGCCGACCGCATGGGGCTCAATCCCGAACGCCTGTGGATCTCGTCCGAGACCAATCTCGAGACCGCCATTGGCCATATCGACGCCCAACGCCCTGGCTTGGTCATCGTCGACTCCATTCAAACCGTCTACCTCGAGGAATTGACCTCGGCAGCCGGCTCGGTTGGCCAAGTGCGTGAGGGCGCATTACGCCTATTACGCATCGCCAAAGATCTCGGTATTCCGATTATCATCGTCGGCCACGTCACCAAAGAGGGCGCCATCGCCGGCCCGCGTATGCTCGAACACATCGTCGATGTGGTGCTCTACCTTGAGGGCGAACGGTTCCATCAATATCGCATCCTGCGTGGCGTCAAAAACCGCTTCGGCTCGACTGACGAGGTCGGCATTTTTGAGATGACATCCGATGGCCTTCAAGAGATTACCAACCCGTCGCAGGTCTTCTTGGCCGAACGCTCCGCCAATACCCCAGGTTCAGCAGTAGCCGTCACACTCGAAGGCACACGCCCGATTTTGGTCGAGATTCAAGGCCTGACATCCAACACGGCCAATCCTCAACCACGCCGGACCGTCAACGGCTTCGACCAAAACCGCCTGCAAATGATTCTCGCTGTGCTGGGCAAACGCGTCGGCGTGCCACTGTTTAACCAAGATGTGTATGTCAACATTGTTGGTGGTATGAAAATCGGCGAGCCCGCAGCAGACCTCGCAGTGGCCACCGCCATCGCCTCGTCGTTTCGCAATCAACGGGTCGAATCCGATATGGTGTTAGTTGGCGAGATCGGCCTAAGTGGTGAGCTCCGAGGCGTCACTCAACTCGAGCGCCGCCTCGGCGAGGCCGCCAAACTCGGCTTCCGCCGAGCAGTCTGCCCACCCACCCAAACGCCGATTCGCGTTGAGGGCATGCAGGTCACGCATGCACGATCGCTGTTTGAGGCCATCGACGCCGCCCTCGGCCCTGCCCCACGGCGCAAAGCGCGCGACGACGAAGACTAAAGGATACCCATGCGAGCGATTATTCAACGTGTGAGTCAGGCCAGCGTCACCGTCGCTCACGAGATTGTCGGAGCCATTGGCCCGGGCATGCTGGTGCTTCTTGGTGTCGGCCAAGGCGACACAACTCAACAGATTGAACAAATCGGTCGCAAAATCCTCGACCTGCGCATCTTCGATGATGAAAGCGGCAAGCCCAATATCTCGCTCCGCGATAGTGGTGGCGCCGTACTCCTCGTCTCCCAATTTACCCTGTATGCCGACACAAGTCGTGGGCGTCGCCCAGGCTACTCGCACGCCGCCCACCCCGACATTGCAGCCCCACTGGTTGATCAGATGGCGGCGTTTTTGCGCGAAAACGGCGTAACCGTGGAGACAGGTCGCTTCGGCGCCGAGATGCAGGTATCCCTCGTCAACGAGGGGCCGTATACTATCGTGCTTGATAGCGATACACTCCATTTGCCGGCCGGCAAACTTCCTGCATAATTGCGGGCCGTGCAATCTCCTCGATACCATCGGGCGCCCTATCGGACGCCCCTCCCCCCCACAGGTCACGCCCCTCCAACCGACAGACGCCACGGGGCGCAGCAAGCTACGCCCCTACCACAATCCCCCCAACCCGTCATTGCATGGACACCGTTACCGCATCATCTTGGCACCATATGTCACGTCGGTGCGCCGTGCAATCTTTCTCTCGGGGCGCAGCAAGCCACGCCCCTACCATGACACACAGGGTACCCTGTCAAACGCACCTACAACCCACACATCACGCCCATACCACGGTGACGTCATCCACAACTCCCTCGGGGCGTAGCACACCGGTGCCCCTACCCGCGATGTGGGCACCCCGGCCAACAACACGGCCGACGCTTGCCCTCGAGTAACTCTTCGCAGGTACGGCGGATGCGTTTCATGCGTGTTTCCGGCTTTTTAGCAGATTCAACCCAACAAATAAACTCGTTTTTGGCGAGTGGCGTAATCGACTGCCACAATCCATACACCTGTGTATCAGCAATCAACGCTTGATGCAAATCATCGGGGAGCGGGTGGGGCAGCGCAGTATCTGCGGACATCAGAAACCTCGTGTAATACGGCAAACATGGTGTATTGTATACTACCACCACAGACCGGATTACACACGACGAAGGAGTCATCACATGGCCATGTTTGACATGCCCCAGAGTCAGCTAGAGCAGTACTTACCCAATGTGCCCGAACCTGCAGATTTTGATGCGTTCTGGCAAGAGAGCCTTACGCAAACGCGCCAACATGATCTTAACGCTCAGTTCGTCCAGTATGAGAATCCATACCACACGGTTGACGTCTTTGATGTCACCTTTGCCGGCTGGGCAGGCCAACCCATCAAAGGCTGGTTTTTGCTGCCCAAGCACCGCACTGGGCCACTCCCCTGTATAGTCGAATACATCGGCTACGGCGGTGGTCGCAGTTACCCCAACGACTGGTTGCTCTGGAGTAGCCGTGGCTATGCCCATTTTGTCATGGACACGCGCGGCCAAGGCAGCGCCTGGTCACGTGGCGATACCCCAGATCCCGAGCCAGCCGACACCAACCCGCATCACCCGGGCTTTATGACGCGCGGTATTCGCCACAAAGAGTCATACTACTACCGCCGCGTCTTCTGTGATGCCGTTCGTG
The DNA here is from genome assembly GCA_046300655.1 of Chloroflexota bacterium. GTDB lineage: Bacteria > Chloroflexota > Chloroflexia > Chloroflexales > Roseiflexaceae > UBA965. The sequence continues at coordinate 36,327 of JBKCLM010000054.1, forward strand.
CCATTGAGGCAGCCCGTAGCAACTCAGCAGTCGATGCCACGCGCATTGCCGTCACTGGCGGCAGTCAAGGTGGTGGTATCGCTATTGCAGCGGCCGGATTGACACCCGATGTCAACGTCGCCATGCCCGATGTGCCATTTTTGTGTCATTACCGCCGCGCCACCGAGATCACTGACTCCAATCCATACAGTGAAATCAGTCGCTACCTGATGACTCACCGCGAGGCCGTTGAGCAAGTGTTTGCCACGCTCAGCTACTTTGATGGGATTAACTTTGCCAAGCGCGCCAGTGCGACAGCGCTCTTTTCGGTGGGGATGATGGACGACATCTGCCCGCCATCGACGGTCTATGCCGCCTACAATCATTGGCAGGGCCATAAAGAGATGTCCGTATGGCGCTACAATCGCCATGAGGGTGGCGGTACGTATCAGTCACAAGACAAAATGCACTTTATGCAACGCCATCTGCCAGTCAACTAGCCGATGCAGACGCCCCCTTTGGTGCTGCCAAAGGGGGCGTAATTATTGACAGCGCATATAGGGAATCCACGACATTTCTCATGGATTCCCTATATGACGAAGAGATGAAGCTCACGTATAATACAAGAGACGTCATAATTTTGCTTGATTACGTGTCACGCATCGAGCGCAATCATCTTGGATATCATCACATGACAGAAAATACACGTGAGAACCTGCGTTCCGCTGCACAACAAGCGATGTTAGCAGGCGACACCGTAAGAGCCCGCAATCTCCTACGTCAACTCCTTGACCTCAATCCCAACGATGTCCCGACATTGCTCACGCTTGCCAAACTCTTGCCAGTAGTAAGTGAGCGTCAACGCCTCATTAACCAAGCGATATCCCTCTCCCCCAATCATCCTGACGTCCAAGCTGCTGCCCAGCAAATTGCTGAATGGAATGCCCAAGGCATACAAATCGTTGCGGTGCCACGTCAAACCGATACCAAACAGTTGATGGAGCCACCACCGCCGCCACCAACCAACATTATTATGTGCCCCGATCACCCTGACACTGAGGCCACGCTCCGCTGTACCAGCTGCGACCGCCCTGTCTGTGTGCGGTGCGCCATCCCTAACGAGGTCGGTCAGCTCTGCAAAAACTGCCGCACCCAGCGTATTCCTGAGCGCTATCGCACGAATATTGGACATCACATGATCGGCTTTTTTGTCGGATTTATCGCGGCAGCAATACTCCCTCTGCCTGTGTTGTTCATCATCAGCATTCCGTTTTTGGGCCCATTCATCTTTCTGGCCGCAGGTGCACTTGCCGGCAATCTCGCCGCTCGCGTCAGTGAACGGCTCAGCCAAAAGCGTGGTCGTCAGCTTGCGGTAGCCACAAGCATCGGTGTAGGTATTGGTATGGCTAGTTTTCTGTTATTTATTGGCGCTATAACACAACCATTCATGCTGATGCTCGGCGTCATTTATGTGGTTGTGGCCATTCGTGGCGTGCAACAAGGATTGATGTAAGCATTCACAAGTTCACTACCACACACAACGCCCCTGGTTCGCTATGGCGAACCAGGGGCGTTGTGATAATGACAAGTTAGTTCATCGGCACTTGTGGGACAATCTTGCCCTCAATGCGTTGGAAAATCTCTTCGATTGAATGCCCGGTAATCGTCAAACCATGGTTCTTCAGACCAATCACGGCCCGTGACGGATCAGGTGCCTGACGCACAAGCTCGGCCACCTCGGCAGCAATCTCATAGGTGCCACATGGGTAGTTGACTTGCGTTGACGGAATCGGATCGCTCCACCAGGCATGAATGTGGACGATGGCACCGACCGTTGGGTGCTCCTTGTAAATCATCCAGTGCTCGATGGCATCCACTGAGACGCGACGTGGCTCGACGTTGGCTGGTACGCTCAAACGAATCATCAAATGCTCAGGCACATAGTCGGTTACGAGCAACACGTCACGACCACAAATCTCGAGTTTGCTCTTGTCAACGCCTGAGGCTGACATCCAGAAGTGCTCCGGGTTGTGATAGGCACGGGCACTCAAGTTACCGTAGCTGAGACCGCCAATGTTGTAGAGGCGGCGCACCATGCGCAAGTCGTTCTCGGTCAAGTAATCTTCGATGCGGGTTGGTGATGGCAACAAGCCCATGGTGTCAAGGCGCTTGCCAGCCTCACAGATTTGCCACATCGGCTCTTCACCCTTCCACAAATTCTCAGGAAGGTTCGGCACAAAATCGTTGTTAATCACCAAATGGCTACATGCCAATGGCTGTATGCGCTCATAGATCCGATCGTAGTCGGTGCTCACATCGCCGGTGTGCTTGACCACGTAGTGGCCTTGCTCTGGCGTAATGAAGTGGCTTTCGCGCACACCGTTAATCACGGTGTTATAGACAATCAGATTCGAAATCGAGCGAATCAACAACGGGTAGGCTGCGTGCATCACGCTTGCTTCGTTGCCAGGCCCCTCAAAAATCGATGCTACAAACGTGCCTTGACCACCACGGCGCACGGGGCGTGGGCTATCAACATCGCACTTATTGAGCACCAAACGCAACGAGCCCTCTTCTTTGACTTCGCCGCTTTGATCGATAACGTTAGGACGATAGATATTGCCCTTTGCCACGATTTTGTCGCGCAAGCGCTCAGTAAACTGCTCGACAAATGCACTCTGTGAACTACCGGCAACGGTGAACGTCATCACCTCGTCGGTAGCAAACGGTGTTGACCCTGTAGAAGTGCCGTTGTTTGTCATGATGTTAATTCCTTCAAATTTGCAGACCAGGGCCCAACGAAACAGTGTGTATAGCACATGCATATGCGTTGCAACGATGGTCAATACCATCGTCTAGAATAGCCCTATTCTTTGTAACTGTCAAGTAATCCTATCTTGACAACTACTATACAACAACTTAGAATCACATGTAGTATGTCATTATGTCGTTAGTCTCTTGAAAGCGTCTCTTCAATGAAGTGTCAATGGTGGCGGATTGGGCTTCCCAGCGCCGTTTTATTCATTATTGCCAGTTGTGGCCAGCCTATCCAACCACTCAGTCGGACGCCACTTGCCAGCAGGACGCCCGTAACGGAGGCCACTGCCAACACGACCGAGGCTACCTCAGTGACTGTTGATGCGAATAGCACAGCAGAGGCGACCCCCGAGGCAGGGACTGATACAACTCCTGTCGTTGAGGAGGTTGTCATCAACATTGAGGTCACACCGCGCATGCGCGCCACCCCAACTGGCGATGAGCGTTGGGCGGCATTTACGACACAACGACAACTCTTTGATACGCCAAAGCGCATCACCACGCTCCAGCCAACGCCATTACTATGGCTTGATCCGCGTAACGGACAGGTGCTCGAGATTGGTCTGCTCAACGGCGACTTCGTTGCAACTGCACAGATGGTATTGACGTCTGATAACAGTGCTGCATATGAAGTCGATTATCGTATCAATCAAGATTTCGGCCTCACCTCGATTTCAGAGGCGGTGGCTATGCGTATGCGCGACGCTGGGTATGCAGCGAGCGTACGGGCATTTGTGGTAATCACTGACAACGTCGTGGTTGTACGCTGAGTAGCAGCAACATCAAAAAACATGGAGGAGTGCGATGAGTAGCAAATATCTAGAAATGGTGCGGAACCAACGCCGTCGCCCGAGCACATTCCAATTTACCTCCAAAACCCTGCTCGCGATTCTGGCCGTCATTGCCATGGGTGGCTCAGCCGCCTATTGGTGGGGTGTACAATCACAGCTCACCGACAACCGGATTGTCGCTATTGCCTTTACGGCAATCTTGGTGCTTGCCCCACCAAGCCTCGTCTCGTTCTTGATTCCGTGGTCGCCCGCCGGCATGTTACTCCAAAAGATCAATGCCCGCACCTGGGGCTACCCCGTCATCATCGGCGCCGCCCTCTACCTCATCTACTACTCATTCCAAATCCAGTGGAGCTGGTGGGCCGCCCAACCAATCGTCGCAGACGCCGGTCTGGTCTATCAACAAGTGCTCATCGGTATCATCGGGTTCATCGTGATTCCCGCATTGTTGTGGACCCCAGTCTCGTCTGACGAGCTCGTCGAACAAGTACGCCAAGCCCACTTGGTCAAGCGCTACGAGTTGCAGACCCAAGCCGACATCGCCATCTTGCGCGCCACGCTGTTGCGCGCCCAAGAGAAGGCCCTCATCGGCTTCGCCAATCTGACCATCCAAGAGCGCCAAGAATTAGCCGCCGTCATGCGCTCGCTCGTCGGTGGCATCGACAACACCCTGCGCGAGATGGGTCAAACAGTCCGCACCGTCAGCGGTGTAGCGATGCCGTTCGATGGTCTCCTCGAGGATAACACCGAGGTCCGCGATGTCCTCGATTACATCACCGAAAGCCTCGAGAGCTCAGCCCTCGGCGTCGATGACGAGCAGGTCGACGTCCACGATGGAGATGAGCCCAATCAACCAGCCCGCTTGGCAGAGCCACGGGCCGATCAGCAGATGCAACGTGGTCAAGCAGTTGCGCGCCGGAGCAATCAGTATCATCCACGTGACGAGGAATAAGTCATGTTACGCGGACGTCGATACGCCACCGGTGGCGCGCTTTCGGCCGATGATATGCACGAGCTCGTCGACTTGCTCGCAGTTCGCATCTACGAACGCCTCGGCGAGGCATCGTTCCGCCTGAGTCGCAACGACGTCGCCGATTTGGTAAATGCCTACATCGACGACTTGATTCCTGCCGATCAGGCGCAAGTCATCTGGATGACCTGGGAGTTAATCCAAGCTGGTTCCCGCGAGGCCCAGCAATAGCCAACATAGATATGATGCACATCGGTATTTTGGGCGGGACATTTGATCCCATTCATCGTGGACATGTGGCCATCGCTCGTACAGCGATGGCCCATTTGCGTCTCGACCAGCTCATCCTCATCCCGAGCAACACCCCTCCTCATCGCCCCGCCCCCCAAGCAACCCCGCAACAGCGCCTCGCCATGTGCCAACTGGTTGATGAGATTATCCCGCATACGCGCGTCAGCGACATCGAACTCCAACGTACTGGGCCCTCGTACACCATCGACACCCTACGCGCCCTAACGCAACCACACCAGCGCCTGACCCTCATCCTAGGTGCTGATGCCGCCCTGCTCTTGCCCCAGTGGTATCAGGCCGACCAACTCACCACCTACGCCGACATCGCCATCATGACCCGTGTCGGCACCACCATTGATACTAATACCCTGATTGCCCAACTGCCGTCACTGGCTGGCCATGTACACCTCATCCCATGGCCCGGCATGGATGTATCGAGTACCGCTATCCGCCAGCGCTGTGCCAGCAATCAGCCCATCGACGACCTCGTCACGCCCGCCGTTGCCGCCTACATCGCCCAAAACGGGCTATATCGGAGTCCCTCGTGAAGCACGATTTTGCCGTCCTCACCGCCTATGCGGCTCAGCACGACCTGACCATCAGCGATGCCCAATATGCCCAACTCGATGCCTATCTGACCATGCTCCAAGAATGGAACGAGAAGCTCAACCTCACTGCCATCACTGACCCGGTCCAAATGGTCAGCAAACACCTGCTCGACGCCATGACCTACTTGCCCCTGTGGGCCAAACCACCCAAACGCATGCTCGACGTCGGTAGCGGCGCCGGCATCCCTGGATTGGTCTTGGCTATCCTGTGGCCCACCACCATCATCACCCTGGTCGAGAGCATCACCAAAAAGTGTACGTTCTTGCAGCATGTCGTCGATACGCTGCCCCTGCCCAACGTGACCGTTATCAGCGAGCGCGCCGAGGTCTTGGGTCATCAAAAAGTCCACCGCGCCAAATACGACTTCGTCACTGCACGGGCCGTCGCAGAGCTCCGTGTGCTGGCCGAATATCTGTTGCCGTTCTGCGCCATCAAAGGCGTGATGTACGCCCCCAAAGGCCCCGAGCCCGAGGCCGAGCTCAAAGCGGCCCGCCACGCCATCATGGTGCTCGGCGGTCATGTACGAGACATCGTGCCCATCGAGGCCCCACCACTCGAGCCACGTACCATCATTCGTGTCGACAAAACCCGCCCCACGCCCGAGCAATATCCGCGATCGCCCGGCACGCCCTCCAAACGCCCACTCTAAACACCAACGCCCCTGCGTGCCATGGCACACAGGGGCGCTTTTCTTTTGACAGACTAGGAACGCGCCACCGGCAAGTACAAGCGGTTAACGTACTCTTTGAGCATGCGCCGTGTGCTGAACTGCGGCGCACAGGTCATCACTGCTGCCTTGGCAATCGCCACCCAACGCGCCGAGACACCGTTGGCATCGCGGTCGTAGTAGGCTGGCGCAACCTCGTTCTCGAGCAGATGGTACAGGTGCTGCGCATCGTTCCAATCCTGCTCATCAAGATTGTCGTACTCGCGCTCATCACCAATTGCCCACCCGTTTGTACCAGCGTAGGCCTCGGGCCACCAACCATCAAGAACGCTCAAATTGGGGATGCCGTTCAAGCTGGCCTTTTGACCGCTCGTACCACTCGCCTCATACGGCCGACGTGGCGTGTTCAACCAGACATCGACGCCCTGCACCAAGGCCCGCGCCACACACATGTCGTACTCCTCGAGGAAGACGATTTTGCCGGCAAAGCCTGGCTCTTGTGAGCGGCGATAGACGTCCTGAATGAAGTGCTTGCCTGGCTCGTCAGCCGGGTGCGCCTTGCCAGCAAAGACCAACTGAATCGGCTGATCCTGACGGTTCAAGATGTACTTGAGTCGCTCCGCATCGCGGAACAACAAGGTAGCCCGCTTATAAGTGGCAAAGCGCCGAGCGAAACCGATCGTCAATTGACTCTCGTCCAACATTGGCCACATCACTGGTGGGAACCCGAGGCGGGTATGGCGTTGAGCCAAGCGCTCGCGCACAAAGTAGACCAAGGCCTGTTTGAGTTCGAGCCGCGTCTTCCAGAATCGGGCATCGTCACTCTTTTGCAACGCCTCCCACAAGGCCGGGTCGTCGATGCGGTCATACCAGTCGGCACCGAGCACCTCGGTGTAGAGCTTCTTCATGCCTGGGGCCAACCATGAGGCCGAGTGGATGCCGTTAGTCACCGAGGTAATCGGCACTTCGTCGAGCTCCTTGCCTGGATACAACCAATGCCACATCGTTCGTGCCACATGCCCGTGCAACTTGCTGACGCCGTTGTGCATCTCCGAGAGGCGCAAGGCCAATACCGTCATAGCAAAGCTCGGGCCCCATGACTGCTGTTGCATGGCGATATTCATGAACTCGTCGCGACTGATGCCCAACTGGTCCCAGAAGCGGCTGAAATATTTGTCGATCAAATCAAGCGAGAACGCATCGTTACCAGCTGGCACCGGCGTGTGTGTGGTGAACACCGCTTGGTCGCGCACCATGTCAAAGGCCTGCATAAACGGCACGCCCTTGGCGACCAACTCACGGGCCAACTCGAGCACCAAAAATGCTGAGTGACCCTCGTTCATGTGCCACACGCTCGGGTTAATCCCCATTTGGCGCAATGCGCGCACACCACCGATACCGAGCACCAATTCCTGCGCTACGCGCATGTCGTGGTCGCCGCCGTACAACCGGGCCGAGAGCTCGCGATCGCTGTGACTGTTGGGATGAATGTCCGTGTCCATCAGGTACAACGTGACACGGCCGACCTGCAAGTGATACACCTTGGCATAAATCGTCCGCCCAGGCAACTCGACCTCGACTACGACCTCATCGCCAGTTGGCGTCAATGCAGGTCGCGCCGGAATATCCGCAAAGTTCATCTTGCTGTAGATGGCCTCTTGCCAGCCGCTGTGGTCAAGACGCTGACGGAAGTAGCCTTGGGGATAGATGAATCCCACCGCCACAAACGGCAAATCCAGGTCACTGGCCTCTTTGACATGGTCGCCAGCCAAAATACCCAGACCACCCGAATAAATCGGCAGTGACTCGTGAATACCGAACTCAGCGGAGAAGTAAACAATTGAGCTTTTTTCGTTAGGGTAGGTGCGTTTAAACCAGGTATTTTTGTCGGTCATGTAGGCATCGAACGCTACTACAACCGCATCATAATCGGCCAACCATGCCGCATCATTGGTCATGGCTACCAGGTTGCGTTGGCGCACATTGCGCAAGAACTGCACCGGGTTGTGGTAGATGGCCTCCCACAGGTGCGGGTCAATGCGCCGATACAAATCGGTCGCTTCGGGGTTCCATGCCCACCAGTAGTTGTAGGCGATGTCGCGGAGTCGGGCAATCCGGGCCGGGATCGGCGTAAACAACAAATCAGCACTCGTAGCGCTCAAGGTTCACCTCTATTCATACAACAACAGAAGGAATCTGACACACGGAGTAGCTCCGTTGCTCCCCGCAAACCTTTTCAACTATACACCGTCGACCCTGTTTACGCAACATTGTGCCGTCTATAACGAGACTACGACCCGGCAATCACCCGACACATACGCGATACATTGACACACCTTACCCACGCGAGAATGATATGATAATCAGGTATTCACCCGATGAGATGTACTCTATGAACAGACGCGCTTTGCCCTTATTGGCAACCATATTGGCCGGTATCCTCGTCATCCTACAACTCCCATTCTGGCTGTTATTTGTCTGGCAACGCCTCAACTACCCATTCCCCATCGATTACGGCGAGGGTCCTCTGCTCCGACAGCTCCAGTACCTGCAACAAACCGCCAGTCTGGCCAGTTTGTACGGACCACTCGAATCTGCGCCGTACGTCGTGGTCAATTACCCACCCGTCTACCTGCTCGCCAGTCAACTCTTTGCGTTTGTTGGTGATAACCTGTGGGCCGGACGATTCGTGTCAACGCTGGCCGGATTCATCGCCGGTATCGCCATCTATCTTCTCAGCCGTCCAAACGATACCCAACCGCTCCCTCACATCGTTGGCGCTCTCGTCGCTAGCACCTGGCTGGTCATCCCCATCGTACGCGAGTGGAGTGGCGTGATGCGCGTCGACATGCTCGGCGTCGCACTCGGGCTGATCGGCCTGGTGGTATCACTGCGTGGCCGCCTAACGCTCGGGGCCATCTTGGTGACGCTGGCGCTCTTCACCAAACCCTCGCTGATTGCCGCCCCCATGGCCTTGCTGGTACTCTGGTTCAGTTACCCGCGCCAACCCGTCATCCGCGCCATCGGCGCCGCCGTGATAACTGCGGTCATCATTGCTGGCGGCATCACCGCCACCGGCGGCAATCTGTGGCTCCACGTCGTGCAGTCCAACATCAACTCATGGGAGCGGGCCTTAGCCGAGGGCTTCTGGCGCGAGGCCTGGCAACTCCATGCCCCACTGATGCTGGCCACCCTCGGCCTCGCCCTGATACACCTACGCCACTGGCGCACCCTGCTCAGCCCTGACCACATCCGCACCAGCATGGCGATTGTGTATACCATCGGCGGCGTGATTGTGGGTATCGGCATCGGCAAAGTCGGCGCCTATGCCAACTACTTCCTCGAGCTCTACGCCGGCATGCTCTGGCTGATTGCCCTGAGTGCCGGCATCATCATCAATCATCCCACCCGGCGCCGTTGGCTCGGTATCGCATTGGTGGCCATCTGTAGCCTGAGCGTGGCCCGCTATATCCCGCTGTGGAGCGAGACCTACGCCAAGCCCTACGGCATGATCGAACGCCAACGCCCGGCTCGCTTGGCCTTCGGCAGCTACACCGTCTGGCACGACATTCGCCGTGAGGCTCAAGTGCTCGACGCCAACGCCGTCACTGCGAGCGACCTCAACACACGCATCGCCCAACTCGGCGCCACGACCATCTTCACCGATGTGCCCGGCATCGCCGCCCAAGCCAACGTCAGTGCCCCAATGCAGGTCTTTGAGCACCGCCAGCTGGCCGATGTTGGCCTGTGGGACCAACGCCCGATGCTCATCCAACTGGCCAACGGCGCCATCCCGATTGTAGTACTCGATTATCTGGGCAACTGGATGACACCCGAGAGCATCGCGCTCATCACCACACGCTACGCCCAAAGTGGCTCGCGCGGCAGTTACGACATCTATCAGCCCATCGCCGTCGGCGCGCCGGTCACCACCAATCATGCATTCGGAGATCTCACGCTGGTCTCGATTGCCGTGCCACCGCCGCTGATGCGCCCGGCCTATGAGCCGAGTACGCAATTGCCAGTGCTACTGACCTGGCAGAGCCAATCAGCGAGCGACACAACACCGCGCACCGTCACACTCATGCTCATTGATGCCGAACAACAGGTGCTCAGCCGGAGCGTACAACCGCTCTTTGCGGGTGCCTTGACCAGTGCCGATGCCGTCGCACCACTGCAACATCTGCAGGCGCTGGCACTCCCGGCTCGCCTGCCCGACGGCACCTACCAGATTGCCGTCCAACTCGATGAGCAACCAGCCATCAGCGCCACCACCATCGTGGTGCAACGCGGCGCCGGTCAGGTCCGTGGCGAGCCAGGCTACTTGATTCCCGAGCAGTTCGCCCAGTACATCGCTGCCCACGGCGGTAGTGTCATGTGGGGCGCGCCGTTGATGCCGGCCATGCCTTTTGCCGACATGACGCTCCAGTGCTTTACCGTGCGCTGTATCATGGCCGATGCGGCCGGCATCCGCCCAGCCCCCCTCGGCGAGTGGTTGCGTGGCGCCACCGTATTATTACCGGCCGCCGACGAGGTGGCGAGCTATGACTTCATGCGGGAGATGGTCGTCAGCGGCCAATTCGACGGTGATGCCTACGCCGTGGCCGATGTGGCCCGCCGCGAAAACGACATCCACCTCTGGTTGCGCAAAGAGGCTTTGTTACAGTACATCGGCGACACTGTCTCGCTAGCCAACGGCGGCGAACGCCTGCTCCGCCTGCCTGGCATCCCCTATCGCTGGGGCGTCACGCCGTAGCCTGTCTATCTATGGGCGTCCTGCATGGCACCATGTGGGACGCCTCTTTTTGCGCAAAAATGCCGCCGGCGCACGCCACTACCACCGCGCGGCACCGATCGCACTCCTCATTTCCGCCGTGTGAAACTCATGCCACCAAAAGCACCTCCTACCTTCAACACATCCAGCCTGCCCGTTTTTTGCACAAAAACGCCGCCGACACACGCCACTACCACCGTACAGCGTCGATCGCACCCATCCACTCCGACATATCTGTCCAAACGAATAACGCTCATGCATACAAAGACACCCCACAGCCTGAAAGACCGCAGGGTGCCCGCTTTTTTGCACAAAAAAGAACGACTACTCGGCCAACAGTCCATCGCGGAAGATGCGCACCGCCGCGTGAATTTGGTCGTCAGTAATCACCAACGGCGGAATGAAGCGCACCACGTTGTCATACGTGCCGCAGGTCAGCAACAGCAGGCCGTTCTCGCGGCAAGCAGCCAGCGTACGCTTGGCCAACGCCGGATTGGGGGCGCCGCGCTCATCGACCAACTCGACGCCGACCATCAAGCCGATGCCGCGCACGTCACCAATGGTCGGAATCGTCTGTTGCAACTCGGCCAACTCATCCTTGAGCACACGCCCCATGGCGGCGGCGCGCTCGACCAAGTGCTCCTCGATCATCACCTCGAGCGTAGCCACCGCCGCCGCACAGGCCACGGCGTTGCCGCCATAGGTGCCGCCGTGTGAGCCCGGGTGCCAGCGTTGCATAATATCTTGGCGGGTCATCACCGCCGACAACGGCAAGCCAGAGGCGATGCCCTTGGCCGCCACAATGATGTCGGGCGTCACGCCGAAATGCTCCATGGCGAAGAACTTGCCCGTGCGGCCGAAACCACTCTGTACCTCGTCGGCAATCAGCAAAATGCCGTACTTGTCGCAAATCTCGCGTAGCCCGCGGAAGAACGACGCTGGCGGCACCACATAACCACCCTCGCCCAACACGGGCTCGACCAAAATCGCCGCCACATCGTCGGGCGTCGTATGGCCGTGCAAAATATGCTCAATCCGCGCAATCGGGTCATTACAACAGCCGTTGTCGGCCGGCGCAGCCGCCGACATGGCCGACGTATCGCGGCCAGCCGCCCGGGCGATGGCACAGTTGTAACAGCTGGCATATGGCGCCACATGCACGCCCGACGGCAACGGCGCATAGCCGCTGCGGTACTTGCCTTTGCTGGTGGTCAGCGCCATCGCACCCGAGGTGCGCCCGTGGAACCCGCCATCGAACACAATCACGTCCGTGCGACCCGTCGCCTGACGCGCCAACTTGAGCGCACCCTCGACTGCCTCGGCACCACTATTACTAAAGAAAAACGCGTCAATACCTGACGGAACTACCTGCTTCAAAGCCTCTACCAAGCGCAACATCGGTTTGTGATACACGATATTCGCTTGACCGTGGAGCAACAAGCCTGCTTGGTCGCGAATCGCCGCCACCACGCGCGGGTGACAATGGCCGGTATTGGTGACGCCAATGCCACAGGTGAAGTCATAATAGGCCCGGCCGTCATCGGCATAGAGCATGGCACCCTCGCCGCGCTCGACGATGATGTTGGTATAGCGGGCCCAAACCGGTGAAAGATTTGCGGTATGATCTGCCAAACTCATCGTCATCATCCTTCCATCTGCAACAACACTTTGAGGGCACCGCGACTGGCCGCAAAGGCCGCCATCGCATCATCGAGGGAGTAAGTCGCCGTAATCAACGGGGCGGTCTCAATTAGACCGCGTTGGAGCAGGCGCAAGGCAGCTGGGAACGGGCCACAGCGTGAGCCAATCAGCTGAATCTCGTCGACCACCAGCATCGTCAAGTCGAGTTGGGTCTCGGCAGCCACGGTGCTTTTCATCACCAGACGGCCACGGGGTCGCACCAGTCTGCGCGAGGTTTTGAGGCCATCCGGGTTGCCGGTGACATCGACGACCACGTCATACCAGCCCTCGGCCTGTTCGGGGCGACAGGTGGCAATCCCTTGACGGTGGAGCAAATCCCAGCGCTCAGGGTGGCGCCCGACCATCGTCACCTCGCAGCCGGGCAGGCGCAAGACTTGAGCGATGAGTAGGCCCAATTTGCCATCGCCGACGAGGGCCACGCGATCGGTGGGGCGTAGATGCGTCTGCTGGATAATCTCAAGCGCTGCCGCCAACGGCTCAGTAAAGACAGCCTGCGCATCGCTGACATCGGCCGGCACCTCGTGCAGGCAGTCAATCGGCAGACTGATGTAATCGGCCATGGCGCCAGCGCGTTTGTAGATGCCGACAGTGGTGCGGTTGGGGCAGTGGGGATCGTCGCCGCGCAAACAGGTGGGACAGGTGCGACAGGCAGCGTTAATCTCGCCGACAATCCGGCGACCAACCCACTGCGCATCGGCGCATTCGACCACGGTGCCGACGAACTCGTGCCCCAAGATGCCGTTAAAGCCTTTATAGCCACGGGTGATTTCGATATCGGTATTACAAATCCCCGCCATATGAATCTTGACTAGCGCCTCCTTGGCCGGCACCGTTGGCATCGGCTGTTGGCGCTCAAGTCGGAGCTCACCATCAAAAATAACCGCCCGCATTGCACTCCCTTTCTGGTCTGACCGAGGCCGCATGCATGCCTCTATTGTACCCGGCGGAGCATGACTTTTTCGGCATTCTTGAAGTAGATCTTCTGCAGCACATCATCCGGCAGGTAGAGCCCATAGATGTGCCAGCGTCCTTGGGGCGGAGTAGGGCCGAGGTGATACGGGAAGTACTCGTCATCCGTCTCCAAAAAGCGATAATAGAGCTGGTACATTGCCACATCGGCGGCCATATCCGTACCGAACAAGATGCGATCAGCGTATTTGCAAAAGAATCGACGCGCGGCATATGGTTGGCGACCAACCTCGGCAATACGGGCGCTAAAGTCGATGTACAAATTGGGGCAACGATCCATCCACTCCGAGACCCACGCCAAATTCTCGGCGTAACAGGCTACATGCGCCCCCACAAAATCGGTACCCGGGTGGCGTTCAACCACACGCGCAAAAGCCTCAAGAATCGTCAAGAACGGCGGGAATGGCGGGCTAGGGAACTGCCAATCGGGGTGGGCGTGCAACTCCTCCCAGCGCTCATTGGTCGCATCAATCGGATCAAAGAACGCCACTGGGTCGGCCACGTGGAAGAGCACGGGGATGTTAAGCGCACCAGCCTTGGCCCACAACGGGTCGAGGCGCGTGTCGTCGACAGATACCAAGGTGCCGTGCTGGTCGCGCACATGCAGGCCAAACGGCTTCCAAATCTTGAGGCCAGTGGCACCGGCTGCCACTTGGGCGGCGAGGCGTTCGGCGGCCCAATGACCAAACTCATCGCCGTGTTCAGGCCAGGCCGCCCAGTTGACGCCAGCAAAGACACGAAAGCGATCGGGGGCAGCCTGGACGAAGTGGGCCAAGTGCCGATGCAAAATATCTTCACCCCAGCCGCCGTCGAGGTTGACCAGCAAGCGCACATCGGCACGATCCATCACCTCGAGCAGGTGCGAAACCGGCTTTTGGTCCCAGCCGCCGCCAAAGTCCGGGCCAAGGTGGTTGTGGGCATCAATTACAGGGAATCGGGGCTTACTAATCGTGGTCGTCTTGGTGACGAGTTGTGGGCGTGGCCGGTAATCGGTTAACTTCATCGTTCGTCCCTTTGTGGTGGATATGGGCTGATGGTGTTATTGTAGCCGAATCATGGGGTGGTGGTGTGCGACCGTGGGTGACCAAACGCACAGTAGGGGCGCCGCACGCGACGCCCCTACGAACCCACCTCCCCACCGTCATTGCATGCCGGCAATCGATTGCCGGAATCGGTTGGAACGGCGTCGATGTGCAACCGCACGTGCTACGCCAGCATGCGTTTGAGGGCGTTCATAACTTCAACCGTGATGCTTTTACCGATGGAGTTGGTCTCTTCGTAGTGGTCACCGGGCGCAAACGGATTCCACGGATATTTAAAGTCTTCGAGGGGCACAATATATCCGAGTTCGTCGTTGGCCAAGCCGATGACACCACAGTGCTGAGCACCTGCGGCGCGCATCCACATTTTGACGCGCAACCCGAGTTTGGGGAAGAGTTCGCCCGGCACGCAGGCAAACCAAAGTCCACCCAGACGGATGATACTGACCTCCGTATGCACACGCCCATGCCGATCGCGCACATCCGGTAAGACGCGTTGCCAGAACGCCAATTTGTAGAGCGGGTTCGTCAGTTTGGCGATGATATGCTCAGTCTGTACCGCAACCAGCACCTCTTCTGCTGCATCTGCCTGAGCAGGTGTGGCCAACGCATGCAACGCGACTTCGGCCAACTGCTCACCCATCTGTTGCGCTGACACAAACGTCTGATCGCGCACAGCCGGGGTGAGCATGCCGCCTAACGCCCCAGGCATGAACAGGCATGGAGCGCCGGTGTGTCTTTCAACAGCAGTTCGCCAAAAGTGTACGTAGTCGGATGTAATCGTCTGATTTTGACTGACCAGCACCTCTGGGTGGCACGGATAATTACCCAACGTTGCACGCACATGACCATCATGATCAAGGCATTGCAAAACGGTCAATTCATCGTCAATGATGTCGGGGTCACGCGTATTTTTGATCCAGCCCGGCGCGCGCACAACCACACTGCGCAGGCGTGCCGGAATGCGTTGCGCAATGGCCTGTAGTATGCATGCCACCATGCGATCCTTCAACAGCTGCATATACGCGACATCAACACCGGATTGCCGTTGGGTCGGGCCCCACAACCCCATCGTGTCAGGGCCGTGATGGGTGTGTGACGGCGAGATGATGATGTGCAGTGGCACATCAGGTGTCATCCTGACCTGCTGCGTGACCCGCGTAATCACCTCGTGCGTATCAGGGCGGAAGAGGCCAATCACGTCCACCGCAACCAGCACCACCGTACAATCCGTGCCGTGGATGGCTAACGCGCGTACCCACAAATCATCGTGAACATCCGTGGCACGCCGGTCATTGTCGAATCCAGCCAAGTAGACTGGTCGATCAAGCTGTGGCGTAACCACCACACCATGATACCCGATATGCATGCATTCCTCCGATCAGGTTGCACCACTCCGGTTATGCGCTGCATTGCCCCCGCATAAGGTGTACCTCACCACCTAGACAGCAAGTTGTTGATGGACATGTCCATGCCCATGCCCACACGGAGTCAAGGCGATATAGACCGTGGTGATGCGCGCACTAACATGCTGAATTTCATGCTGAATGGCCGCACGAATGGCGTCGCTCTCTTTGAGCGTCAAATCTTCGTTGACGACGACCTCAAGCTCTGCGTGCATCTGATGGCCATGCCAGCGAATGCGCACATTTCGCACCTCTTGCACCCCGTTGACATGTCCCACCATGTGCACCACGTCATCGACCAGCGCTGGCTCCACTGCATCCATGAGGCGATACCAAATCGTCTTGCATGCATCTATGGTAATAAAGAGAATGGTAATGCCGATGAAGATGCCGATAATCGGGTCGACAATCGGATACCCGAAGTATGCACCAACCACGGCAATCAGCACCGCCAACGACGTAAATCCATCGGTGCGTGCATGCATGCCATCAGCAATCATGGCGGCTGATCCGATACGGCGCCCCACACGGATTTGCATCACTGCCACTATTTCGTTCCCCACAAACCCGACCACTGCAGCCAGTGCCACCCACCCCAAGTGTTGCAACGGGGTCGGGTTGATGAGCTTATTGATGGATTCATAGAATGCATATCCTGCACTGAACACCAACGACAGTACGATGAAAATCCCCGCCACATCCTCCGCCTTACCATACCCGTAGGTGTAGCGTCGGTTCGCCGCCCGCCGCGCTAGATAAAAGGCAATCAACAAAGGGATTGAGTTGAGTGCATCACCGAAGTTATGCACCGTATCCGCAAGCAGTGCAGTACTATTGCTTGACACGACGATGGCGATTTGCACAATCGTCGTCAAACCCAGCGCCGCAAGCGCCAACCATACCGTACGAATCCCCTCGCTGGTCGCCAGTGCTGGATCACTGGCCAGCTCTTGCTGCTTATCACTATGCCCATGAAAATGAAATACCGTATTAATAATCCCCCAAATGCCCTCGCCATGTGAATGCCCATGATGCCCGTGTGAGTGACCGTGATGCCCGTGTGAGTGACCGTGATGATCATGTGAGTGACCGTGATGATCATGTGAATGATCGTGCCCCATCGGATAACCTCCTCGGTATACAAAACGATACAATACCACCTATCACGGAGTCCTGAACGACTAGGACGCACAGAGAAGGAATATAGGTAATCGTGATAGATGGGAAATTTCGTGCACCGATACTACCAGAATTTTTTTACTCTGGCAAATCTAGGCTTTTATGCGGTTCGCCTCACAAAAGATAGCCCAACAAGCGCATTTGCAGCTCATTACGCTGATAGTGGATTGCACAGGGATGTGGATTATCGGCACACACTGTATACCCACCATGTATAGCCCTGGTCCCCAGGCCGTCATTGCATGGCACACGCCGTATCAAAAACGAGAATGCATCATCGATTTGCACACAAATACATTTTTATGCAATACCCTGATTGCTAGTTGACGTCCACGAAAAACTTCATCACGATGTGAGTGCTTAGTCCGCATCAGCAAAGGAGTGTTCATGGACGCCACTTGGATTATATCAACGTGTGTGCTGAGTGATATCGCGATGATGAATCTTGACCACCACACTGGTGGGCGCGCCGGAGTTCCGGATAGCGCAGTCGTCACGGTTGCACTTGTCGCAGCCAAGTACTTTGCCAATAATCAGCGCATTGCCCTTTTGACTAGCAATCAAGGTATGTTATCGAATGCTGGTACGCCCAAACAGACAGAGCGCCGCACGCGACGCTCCTACAAGACCCAACAACACCGCGCGATACGGTCATCACACGCAATGAGACAATTACACTCTTGCACTTTTGTAGATAAAGATGCATTTTTACGTAATATTGTGTTAAAATCACAAATTGGTTGGTTTGATTATTATAAGAAAGAGAAAACGAATGCCACACAATTTCGATGTATTCATTGCCCGTGCACATGACCGCTTTGTGCAAAATTATCACGAGAACAGTCATCCAGCGGCAGAGTGGTGGGGGTGTTTTGCCTACAATGATGCATCAGTTATCGTCGGCGGTGGGGTAGGACACTTCAGTTGGCATGCAAATCGTAGTGATTTATGTGCGTTTATCGCCGAAGTATTACCATACATCACGAACACATCCGGACAGCATGGTGCCGTGGCTGAGGTGACTACGGCCATCACCGCTAACATGCAACACGGCGTCATCAGTGATGAAAACGGCATAGAACGCCTCAATCACATCCTTGAACACTACAGCCAAATCGATTGGATTGGCACGTTTGCCGAGCTGTGCAACAGCGACGATGAGTTTTGTCAGCGGGTGCGACACTGGTATCGCCGACGGGTTGACGATGATGCCCCAAAGGCTAGCTTTGATCGACATGCGCCAATTCATCCAGATGAGATTGATGAATTTCGCGAAGCAATCAGCGAATACGGCTTGTAGTATTGTTAGGCATAGAGCACAGGGTGCACCGTAGGTGATAGAGCGCTACACGCGACGCCCCTACGGTACTCCACACGCCCGTTGTGGTATGCAGATGGGGCACAGCTGTGCCCCATCTGTACCTGTGTCACATAACCAGGCGCCGCACGCGACGCCCCTATCAGACCCGGCGTCTCCGCGCGACACGGTGTGACTGTCGCGACAAACAAACAGAGGGGCTAGTCCTCTGCAATTCCGTGCGTAAAAGTATAAAAACAGACCAGGCGTACTATCGCCCATCCGCAGCTCTGCAATGACGTGCATCTGTGAGATGTGCTACGATACCTCAATCATAGTCATACCAATAGGATGTATCAACAATGACCACGCTAACCGTCGATATGTTCAGTGATATTGTCTGCCCATGGTGCGTGATTGGCGGCGTACGCCTCGACAAGGCGCTGGCCCAACGCCCAGACATCACCGTCAACAAATACTGGCACCCATACATGCTCAATCCTGATCAGCCAGCGGGCGTCGATTGGAACAGTTTCGTTGAGAGTAAGTTTGGCGGGAGTGAGCGGGCGGCGCAGATGTTTGAGAATGTGACAAATGCGGCTACAAGTGAGGGCTTGATCTTTGATTTTATGTCGATTGTGACGTCACCCAATACGCGTGACAGCCACCGGTTAATGCTCCTTGCCGGCAATCACGGCTTGACGTGGCAGTTGGCGCCATTGTTGTACAACGGCCACTTCCGCGATGGCCTTGATCTCAATGACCATGCGGTCTTGCGCGACTTGGCTATCACGGCTGGCCTGCCTGCCGACGAGGTCAATGAGGTGCTCAACGGCGATACGTTCAATGATGGGGTTGACGAGTCATTGATGACTGCACAGCACTTGGGGATTCGCGGTGTGCCGTTCTTTATCTTCAATCGACGCTTGGCGGTATCAGGGGCACAGCCAGTTGAGGTGATGCTCCAGGCCATCGACAAAGCATTAACGCTTGATTAATATGCGCTGTGCGTACATCCACGCACAGTAAAAACTTCGTACTACAAGTGAAATGAATTTGTACGAGGTCTAAAATATGGAACAAACCCAACCCCTGGCGCACACAAAACTTCCGACCCGTTATGGTGTCTTTCATATGGCGGTTTTTGCTGGTGATAATGTGGCATTGTGGGTTGGCGATATCGCCACCCAAGTGCCACTCATCCGCTTGCACTCAGAGTGCCTCACTGGTGATGTCTTTGGATCAAGCAAGTGTGACTGTGGCGAACAGCTCGATGCAGCGTTACAACGCATCCAAGACGACGGTTGTGGCATTCTGCTCTACCTACGTCAAGAGGGGCGTGGCATCGGTTTGGTCAACAAAATCAAAGCCTATGCCTTGCAAGAGACTGGTCTTGACACCGTCGATGCCAATCGGGCACTCGGCTTGCCCGACGACATGCGCGACTACACCTTGGCCATGCAAATATTGGCCTACCTCGGTGTCACCCAAGTACGCGTGTTAACCAATAACCCCACCAAAATCGGCGCGCTCGAGGATCACGGTATCAGCGTGGTTAGCCGTGAGGCCATCCAGATTGCCTCAAATGCCGTCAATCACGACTATCTCGTCACCAAAAAAGAGCGTATGGGGCATCTGCTCGACTTCGATGACAGCAAGGTCAACGTCTAAGTATCGGTCAGCGTAGGGGCGTCCGTTCGGGCGCCCCGTCTTTGCGTACCACGCACACTCTTTTGCGCACGGAGGCGCCGAGGCACAGAGGATCTTACTGCTGACTTTTCTTCACGCTTTGATGCACAAAACTACACAATCCGCGTAAGGGCGTCCGACCAGGCGCCCCGTTTTTGTCTATACCACACGCTTTTGCGCACAGATCCGCTGAAGCACGGAGCACACCCATACCGCATCTCCTCGGCGCCTAATGCGCACATCTCTTTTTGCGCACGCAGAGGCGCTGAGGCACGGAGAGCTGTCACGGCATACTTTTGCTGGTGTGTACCACGTATGTTCTGACAATCCCTCGGCGCGATATATAGGGAAATAAATCTTGCTGCCATTGCAGGAGATTATCGAGTCTGGATGGCCATCCGTATAGCATTCTTCCAGGCAATGGCCGTATCACGCCAGCGCGGTAATTGCTGCCCACGTGCATGCGCATCCTCGGCCAACAGGGATAGCTGGTCGGACTGGTTGAGGAGATTCGTCACTTGGTGCGCAAGCGCATCAACATCATCGACTGGCACGGTCACACCACCACTACCCACGAGCTGGGCTACTGGGCCAGCATCACACGCCACCACGGGCACCCCGGCCCACAGCGCCTCGGCGAAGACCATGCCGTACCCCTCAAAACGCGAGGGTAGCACAAACAGTGTAGCCTGTTGATATGCCACAATAATCGCCTCATCGGTGACACTACCGTGCACAACAATCCGTGCTCCGGCCTGACGGGCACTCGTAATGAATCCATCAATGTGGGCGGTGTAATCAAGATCAGCGTCGCGCTCACCGTACATATGCAGCACCGCCTCTGGGTGATTCACCTGTTGCCATGCGGCAATTAAAGTATCAAGACCCTTACGGGAAATCCACTGCGCCACACACAACACCTGTGGTGGGGTGGCTACCATCCGCAGAGGTGGCACACCAAGGCGATCACATCCGGGCGCGGCGATGATAATCCGGGCAGTGTCGACACCACGATCGATGAGTCGTCGCTGGCCATCAGGGCTCACGGCGATGAGCATATCAGCGCGTAACAACGGCGCCTCGTCGGCGGCATCGACACCAGTAGCGACCGACGGCAACTCGTGTACCATGGCCACGACGGGGCAATGCTGGCGCCAGGTGTCAATATAGGGCGCCACCGCAGTCCGCGCTAATGCGTCAACCATGATGGCATCGTAGGCGTATGGGTTGATGGTCACAACAGCTGTACGTTGTGCCGCAACGTCAGCCGCAGAGAGGATGATTTCGTCGATGAAAACACCAAGATCCTCCAACAATGGATAGACCTGTGCATGATAGAGATAACCACCCGTACGCCGGTGGACATTACCAACCGTGAGCATGGCCACCTTCATTGGGGCAACTCACGGGCGACGGCCGCCCAGGCACTCGGTGACTCCCAGACAGCAATACGCAGATCAATCAAACCGACGTTATGTAGGGCAGGCGCAACGTGGTGCCAAATATAGTCAGCAACGACCTCGGCAGTCGTATTGCGCGAGTTGAGGCCGTCGATCTCATCAAGATTTTGATAGTGGAGTTGTTTGACCACGGCACCAAGCGCATCTTGGAGCAACGTGATATCGAAGAGCGTGCCATCTGCCTTGAGGGTTGAGCCATGGACAGTGGCCTCAACACGGTAGGTGTGACCGTGCACACGCTGGGCTGGGCCGAAGTTGCCTACTAAGCGATGGGCTGCTTCAAACTGGGCGACGACGCCGACTTCAAACATTTGCTTATCCTTTGTCTATGGCATATTGCAATACCGTCTGTACCATCGGCAACTCATTCCGATCAATGACATCGTATGCAGACGCCGCATTTTCAAAACGATACTCATGCGTGAGCACAACATGATATGGAAATTGCGCCAACATGCGCCACACCACACTCATTCGGCGCTGGTAATCCCAACGTGGCGCTAAGTCAGGCGCCAACTGACCAACTTGTGACGAGCGCATACGCACACGACCACGATGAAAGCGACTACCCAAATCAAGCGTTACCGGCTTACTACCATACCACGAGGCGACCACGATGAGGCCCTCTTGGCCAACCAGATCAAGCGCCAACGGCAACGCCTCAGGGTTACCACTCACCTCAATCACACAGTCGGCTCCACGCTTCTCGGTAATCATGTGCACAAATTGAGGAGCTTCATCAGGATGAATAACTTTGAGCACTCCCATTTGCTGGGCACATTCGCGCCGATGGGCAATCGGATCGATGGCAATCACGCGCACAGCCTGCCGTGCCAACAACCATGACACCAACAACCCCACCACACCCAAGCCAATCACCACCACGATGTCGCCAAGCACTGGGCGCGTGTCATGCACAATATTAATTGCCGTCTCCATGTTCGCAGCAAGCACTGCGGCTTTGGCTGGCACTGTGGGCGGAATTTTTTTGACGAGCGTATGATGCACATGACAATAGGTTTGATGTGGATGCAACGCAAACACCATATCACCAATAGCCACATCGGCAACTGCGTCGCCGATATCTTGAACACGCCCTACAACAGCATAGCCGTACTTGATGGGGAATGCAAAACTGCCTTCAAGTGTCGGTAAATCGAGCGCCATGCTACTCGGCACCTGCCCACGATAGACGAGCATCTCAGTACCATGGCTAATTGCCGAATAGTGCGTTGAGATGGCGACTTCGTCGGCGTTGAGCGGTGCGAGCGATTCAGTCTGAATGCGTACCTGATACGGTGCTACGGTCCATACGGCGTGGGTGTCACTCATAGCGCACATCTCCTTCGACCCAAATATCGTCATCGAGACGATGCGTCTGTACATTCGCCAACGTTAGGGCATCAGCCATGGAAGTGATACCAATTGGTCCAAAAGGAGAAATACCTGCGCCGAGCATTTTGGGAGCAATCGTAATTGCCACTCGGTCAACTAATCGCGTCCGCACCATACTTGTAATAAGGCGACTGCCGCCTTCAAGCATGATGCTCCGGATGCCCCGCTGATACAACACGGCCAGCGCTTGCGTCAGATGCACACCCCCCATAAACGGATCAGCACCGACCGGCAATACCACCACGCCACGTTGACTCAGTGCACTGCGTCGCATGACGTCAGCATCGGGGCCACAAATAAGCCATGTGCTGGATGCTACATCGGAGTGCAACACGGCCGATGCATCGGGGATACGCAGGTGCCCGTCGATAATCACGCGAATCGGGTCACGTCCTTGTACCAAGCGTACATTCAGGCGCGGATTGTCGGCCACCACCGTACCCACGCCGACCATGATGGCGTCGTGGTTGGCGCGCAACGTGTGCGTGCGCATCAACGATGATTGTCCGCTAATCCAGCGCGAACTACCGTCGCTTGCCGCAATATAGCCGTCCAACGTCTGGGCGTATGCTAAGGTCACCTGCGGGCGCATCAGCGATGCCGCTCAATCACCACAGCGGATCCTTTGAGCACCGTCGATCCGAGGCGGACAAATGGTTTGATGACCTTGACCTGCACCCACTGAACCGCTGGTTCTGATGCGAGAATGTGCTGGGCAATCCGCTCTGCCACCGCCTCGGTCAACTTGAGGGCTGGCCCCTCGACCACTGCTTGGGCGATTGCATGAAAGCGCGAATAGTCGACCCCGAGCTGTAGGTCATCAGCCGCGCCAGCAGGCTGCAAGTCGAGACCCACGGTTACATCAACCTCAAAGCGCTGCCCAAGGGTGCTCTCCTCAGGGCGCGTGCCATGATAGCCAAAAAACTGCATTCCTTCGAGGATGATGCGATCCATCTAATCACCCCTTTTTGTGGCGGCAATGCCGTACAGCAACGGAAACTTGGCAATGTGCGTAGGGGCAACCATACGCCGACCTGCGGTCTCGACCATATCATTGAATGGCCGTTCGCCGTTGCTGTAACAATACTCCTCAAGGCGTTCAATGACCAACCCTGCCTGCGCTAGCGCCGTCACCACCTCACCGACACTCCATTGGAACAAATGACACGGCTCCGTATTCACAAAACCGCTCACGCCCTCGCTATATCCTGATGGCGTCAGCCCACCACCCGAATCGGCCACATAATCGTCAATACCGTGGAGCGTCAACTGGCGACCAGCTTGCGGATAATCACGCTCGAGCAGCCAATCACGATTGAACATATTTGAGGTGGGATGGAACTCGACCAGCACAAACCGTCCACCCGGTGACAGAACACGTGCAACGCCGTGCGCCCATCCAGTCAAGTCATTGAGCCAACAGATGGCACCGTATGAGCAGTAGACGCGGTCAAATTGCTGTTCAGTCATAGTCAACCAGTCGTACACGTCTGATTGTACGAATGTGGCCGTAATGCCACTCTCAACAGCCCACTTGCGCGCCTGTGCTACCGCATTCTGGCTAATATCCACACCAGTAACGTGCGCACCCTGGTTGGCGAGACTCAACGTGTCCAGCCCGGCATTGCACATGAGGTGAACCAACTGCACGCCACGTATGTCGCCGAGAAGGGTGAGTTCCTCGGGAAAGAGCGAACTCCCACCTCTACGCAAAAAACCAGGCACGTCACGATGATGACTCACGTGCGCCGGCACTACTGCATCCCACGAACGCTGATTCTGTATGCGCACATCACGATTACTCATCGACCCTCATTTGTGTATGGTGGAGAGTGTACGTCACACCATACCGGTGTGCTTCGTACACGATAACTACCATTCCATACGTAATTGCAGGCCGCACAGATGCACAGGAGGCGTGCTAGATATAGAGGGCAAGCATGGATTTGACACAGTCATAGACGAACTTGCGTTTGAGGTAGGTGAACTCAAGCAGCGCCCAACAGGCGCGACTCAGTCGGAGGATTACCGCTTGCACTTCCAAATCGAGTCCACTGTTCGTGTTACGAAACAACATTTTGGGCTAGAAGATCGAATGTCACACCGACAGCGGTGAACAACGCCACAAATCTGGTACTTTTCCTAGTCATTGTACGTTTGAAATTGATTGCCACAAGTAGTGGTGCGACTCAATGCGTATGCGATCTCAAAACTGCTCTGTGTGGCTGCAAATATCTCGCTGTGATACGTAAATCACTTCCGCCGAACTGACACAATAATTCATTTCACAGATTAATTGCTCAATTTTTGCCCAGCGGATCAATACACCGCCAAATAACAGGCTGCCGAGATTAGCGTAGGTACCATGAGTCGAGTGAATTTCACATGTGTACTATTTGTGTGATTTTTGTCCGTTTACGAATTGTGCTATGCCTACTATAATTATTTTTAACAGCCTATCACGAATGGAATTACACAATTGGGAATAACAGCATCAACGGACCCAATCATTAATCTCGTAAAATACATCCTTATTAAGCAGCATTTTCGTACAGGAATAATTCACGTTCGCTTCGTCGGTGTTGGTCGGCTCATGAAAAACAACGCCATCTTTGGTGATTTTTTTAAGGGGTATGTTTTCAATATGTTGGTATCCGATTTCCTCATGTAATGAGAGTACAAGCCAATTATACGAAATCACTCTCACATCGCTCTCAACTATACCTAGATTCTGAAAACACCAATGCAAGAGCGCAACTTCAGCGAAATATACTAACCGTGGATTACCACCATCAACACCTCTCACAAGGTTATCTAATTCTCCCCTTTTTCCATCGAC
This sequence comes from Chloroflexota bacterium, assembly GCA_046300655.1. GTDB lineage: Bacteria > Chloroflexota > Chloroflexia > Chloroflexales > Roseiflexaceae > UBA965. The sequence goes on from JBKCLM010000054.1 coordinate 62,200, forward strand.
ACCAGCGATACCGATATGCCCAACAAATCGGTGTTTATCGTCATATAGTAAAAAGAACATACGACCTTGTTGCTCAATAGATAGATTCTTCAAATAGCCGAATGTTTTTTCAAAGGTGGATTCGAACTGCGTCAGGAACATCCTCATCGTTCGCTGTCTCCACAATCGAATCTGCTCTATTTTCACCTCATCAGAAAGTATCCACTCCCCTACAGGGACAAGAAAACCGATAACGTTTCGCTCCTTATCGAAAACAGAAACTCGTGATGAAAAAGCTTCTTCAAAAGAAGATTTCTTCATCAATGAAATAACATTGATATAATTCATCATCATGCCTTTTTAAACCGATGCCCGACCACAACACTCTCAACACGTATACGTTTCGGTACCATATGAGGCTGTAACTTATCCTTAAGAAAATCCATTAACGCAGCTTTATCAACTGCCCCTTCTGAAGTAGCTTGAACAAGTAACTCAACATGCTGACCGGTAATCGGGTTTGGCTTGGGCATTGCTTTAACGAGCGACACATTCGGAAACTGCAAGGCGACGCGTTCTACTTCACTGGCCATGAACTTAAGGCCACCGACATTAATCACATCGCTGACACGCCCCGTGACTTTGTAGTATTGATCTTTGACCTCTACAACATCCTTGGTGTCGTACCAGCCTTCAGCATCAAAAGGAGAAGGCGCATTCAAATATCCCAACATACGAGAGCTTGAGCGTATCTGCAGTACACCATCGACTACGCGCGTTTCGACACCTTCGCCGCCTACCTTCATGTACAAGCTATTTCGTGCTTCGGACTTGACACGAACAATACCAAGCTCCGACATACCAAAGGTCTGTCGGAAATCAACATTCGGCAGGAGCGCACAAAGCTCATCCAGCGTCGGCTGATCCATACGTTCTGTGCCATACGTAATGACTTTAAGACAATCTGGCACTTTGCTCGGGACAGCGCCACTCATCAGCATCATGCGCAAAAACGTAGGGGTAGTAGGCAGCACCTCAACATTATATTTACGGCATGTATCAAGTATTGAATCCACGGTACGAGACTCAGGCGCAATCACTACACCCTTGTTGAACAACGTATGTAACAGCGTGTTGATACCACCGATATGATCAAAGAGCAGAAAATTGATTGTTCTCAGCGTAGGACGAGGTGTCTCAAAACGCTTCAGAAAGAGTGTTAAGTCGTGTAGAATTGCCTTAGGTCTGCCCGTTGTACCCGTTGAAAACAGCACTAACCCAGCATGTCCGAGTTCTCGCAGTTTCTCAATATATTCATGTGTGTGATTGTGATGGCGTCGTTGTACCTCAGTGCCATCAATAACCACATCTACGAGAGCTGATTCAAAAAAATACTCGTGCTCATGTCGTGTCTCTACGGTAAGTGGCACAACAATTACACCAATATCAATCAACCGCAACAAGGTGAGTATCGAAGAGGGATTAAAGTCGCCAATGATTGCAACAACGTCCCCCTTACGCACCTCGCGTAAGTCAACCGGATTCTGACTGGCAATCTCCGAAAATCGCAGCTCATCGCCCTTGTGAATGAGAAATGGATAGTCAACGCCACTCCATATCTCAGCAAGTTTTTCAAGTATCTTCAATTACACACCACCTACATGTAAAACTTGACCAGACAAAGAATCACTCCGGCTGTCGATGAGGAGCTCAACTAAATCAGCTACTGAATCCGGCGCGAACTGCTTCGGTATGATTTGTTGGGAAACGATTTTGTGAATTTGCTCCGCTGTTATGCCCTTAAGCAAGTTCGTATCAATTGGCCCAGGCGCAATGCAGTTTACTCGGACGTTGAAGTCAGCCATCTCGCGCGCAAACGACCGTGTAAACCCTTCTACACCAGCCTTTGAAGCCGCATAAATTGATTCACCCTTTAGTCCTAACGCAACAGCGATTGTCGAGAAGTTGATGATCACACCGTGTTTGTGCCGAAGCATCAACGGTGCGATAAGTTGACAGCAATAAATTGTGCCTAATAAATTCGTGTTGATGATTTTTTGCGAAACGCTTTGCGGTGTGGTAACGGCCAAGTTCATTGATGCAATGCCTGCTGCATTAATCAACCCTGAAACCTTGACTCCATCTCTCTTGAGTTGTTGTGCAACAGCCTTAACGCTCTCATACGACGAAACATCGCAACTCACCGAAGCAAATGGAACGCCCTCAATATTTCTTGCAAGTCCTAATACATCAATATTTTTCTGGATGAGACGATCACAAATGGCTCGCCCTAATCCTCTGCTGGCGCCCGTGACGACGATCATTTTTGCGCTTCCATCTGGCTGATAAACTCACTAGCCAATGACCCAGCCGTCCGAAACATGCTACGAGAACGTGACATGGCAGCATCTGAAGTCCAGTCAAACTCAAAGCCCATTTCTGTAGCCTTATCTTCAAGCGCGAGACAAAGCTCAACTAGATTCATCGAGTCCAACACACTTTGGCTGCCGATAAGCGGCATGTCGTCAGTCACGACTAACGACTTGTCTTCAAGCAGTTGAGAAATAATTGAGTAGATTGCTAGCTGAATGTCTCTCGTGCTCGACATGACTATTCCCCGTATGCTTAGGAGGTACAATATTACCTCAAATAGTGCTATCGCTTCAGTACCAATGCGCGGTGCGAAGAAATAGTTTCGTGGTGTGCTTTGTCAAACTATATTACCTGCAGTGGTGTCAGATTTATGATGTGTAACCACAACACAGATTAAACAAATCCTACAACACCGTATGGTTGATTGTATCCCTTACATACCGCATTCATAGAGCAGAACCCGCTACTCACAGGGGCAATGATAGCACAACTTATTTCAACGTGTCAAATACTTACGATAAGTAAAGAGCGCATTGTAGTGCGCTCTTATCCATTACATACACTCCATTCATCTGCACAAACGCCATCCGTAGCGCCTCATAGCCATGCCGTAAACGCACGCCTATTCGGGCACCCAGTAATGAGCCCCTATCCATCAAATACGCAATTGATGACGCCCTCCTGCGCTGCTCCCGTGGTCGCATTACCCCGTCAGAGCATGGTACAATAGGATCACGCAATACATATCGCCACCATACCACGCAAAGGAGCATGGCATGACGTTGTCACACAACGACCTCCTCCGCTACGCCGCAGAATACCAGCGCAACGGCTACGTGATTGTGCCACGTTTATTTGCCTCCTCGGAGGTAGCAGGTTTTATTGAGCACTTCATGGAATTACGCCGTCAAGGATCCAAAGAAGGCGATTTTGCTGGCGTCCCTATTGCCGGCGACGATAACACGCCTGATCCACTCCAACAATACCCACGCATGATTCACATGCATCGCTGGGATGAGCCAAGTCGCGACTGGATGATTGATGGACGCATCGACACAGTGATGACCTCGTTGCTCGGTGCATCACCCTACGCCGTCCAGACGATGCTCTACTTTAAGCCACCGGGTGCGCGTGGCCAAGCTCTACACCAGGATCAATACTACTTGCGCGTCCAACCGGGCACCTGTATGGCTGCCTGGCTGGCCCTCGATGACTGTGACGAGGCCAATGGCTGCATGCAGATTGTCCCTGGCAGTCACAAGTTGCCGCTGTTATGCACGGTGCCAGCCGATACGACCCAGAGCTTCACGGATGTGACCGTACCGGTGCCCGAGGGGATGCAGGTTGCGCCAATTATCATGAAGGCCGGCGACGTGCTCTTTTTCAACGGACAATTGATACACGGCAGTTTCCCCAACTCGAGCACCAACCGCTTCCGGCGCTCATTGATTGGTCACTACATCGTCGGCGAGGCCGAGAAGGTGGCCAAGTACTACCACCCAGTCTTGCGCATGGACGGCACAGAGGTCACCCTCGGCGTCAGCAAATCAGGTGGCGCCTGTGGCGTCTGGGTCGAGAAGGACGGCGAGACCGTGATTGAGATGCGTCAACCCAAAGCCAAATCTGCCGTCGCTGTTGCAGATGGCGATGATCCACCATTGATTGCCTAGTCATGACCCGGGGGTTGACATGGGTCAATCCTCGGGTACTTTTGTATGTAAAAGGAGCTCATCAATGACGATGTCTGACAAAGAACCAATTGCCCAGTCCAAATTGCACTGGTATCGGATTCCGCTTGATCGTGCCGTGCTTGCCGAGCTTAACCAGCGGAGCGATGCCTGGGGCTTTGCCCAGACACTCGGCCACCTCGGCATTATTGCGGGCACGGGGGCGTTGTCGTGGTATGCGGCTAACAACTGGAGCTGGCCGATTCTACTGCTCTGTTTGTTTGCGCATGGGACCGTGTATGCGTTTTTGTTGAATGCATTCCATGAGTTTTGTCACAACACCGTCTTCAAAACCAAGGCGCTGAATAAGTTCTTTTTGCATTTCGTCAGCTTCATTGGCGGACTGAACCACGTCTACTTTTGGGCGAGTCACCAAGAGCACCACAAGTACACCTTGCATCAACCTGATGACATGGAGGTGATTTTGCCTGTCGAAATCACGCTCAAAAGCTTTGTCACCACGGCCATTATTAATCCGATGGGAATTATTGAGCGCGCCAAGAGTTGGTTTTTGTTGAGTACTGGGCAAATCGAGAACGACTGGCAACGCACGCTCTTCCCCGAGAACAAGCCAGCCCGTCGGCGCGAGCTGTTTAACTGGACGCGCATCTTGCTCATCGGTCATTCGCTGATTATCGCACAGGCGTTTGTAACGGGTTGGTGGATGTTGCCAGTGTTGATTACCTTTGCGCCGTTTTACGGCGGCTGGTTGCTCTTTTTGTGCAACAACACGCAACATGTCGGCTTGCAGGATGAAGTCGAAGATTTCAGATTGTGCACGCGCACCATCTACCTCAATCCGGTCGTGCAGTTTTTGTATTGGCACATGAACTACCACATCGAGCATCACATGTACGCCGGCGTGCCGTGCTACAAACTCGCACGCTTGCACCGCGCAATTAAGCATGAGTTACCCCATACACCGAGTGGGCTATACGAGACATGGTCGATTATTATTCGGATTTTGCGCCGCCAAAAAGCCGAGCCGTCATTTCAGTTTGTCCCTGAGTTGCCTGCCAAAATGAACGCCTAACGTCATACTTTTGTGGTATGCTAGCCACAAAGAGACAGAGAGGACTCAGACCATGCTGACGGCATTTACCATGATCCAGGCCCGTCCAGATGCCATCAAGACAATTGCGCAGAAGTTGGCTAGCTTGCCACATGTCAACGAGGTCTACAGCGTGACTGGTGAGTGGGACATCATCGCAATTGTGCGCCTTAAGGACTACGAAAAGTTGGCTGAGGTCATTCCTGAAGAGGTCTCGCGGCTCGATGGGATTATTCGCACCAACACGATTCTGGCCTTCCGGCGTTTCTCACCCGATGACCTCGAGGCAGCCTGGAGCGTCGGCATCGAGTAGCTACGACTGAGGCATCATGGGACACGAATCACGCATCATCAAGCCGTTTTTGGTGGCATTCGGTACATTGCTCATCGGCATCGTCATCACGGCAAACGCCTGGATATCCGATGATGCTGGCTTGACGTTGCGGAGTATCGACAACCTGCATCGGGGCTTCGGTCCCTCATTCAACATCAGCGAACGAGTGCAAGCCTACACCCACCCATTGTGGATGTGGTTGCTCGCACTCGTTACGGCATTTAGCAACGAATACTTCTTTAGTACGATTGTAGTGTCACTTATCTGTAGCATCGCCACGCTCGGCATTATGGCCTGGCGCATCGATGCAACTGACAGTGGTCTCGTTATTGTTGCAGTCGGTTTGTTGCTCTCCAAATCGTTCATCGACTACAGCACCTCGGGGCTCGAGAATCCGCTAGCGCATCTACTCCTCGTCAGCTTTGCAGCAGTCTACCTACGCCATCTAGAGACCCCTCACTACCGCACGCTGAGTCTGCTTGCAGCTGCAATCGTGCTCAATCGACAAGATCATCTGCTGCTGATTGCGCCAGCAATAGTCAGTCTGCTGGTGCGCCCTACGGAGCAGAGTGGTTCGCGACGCATTCGTTGGCAACTGATCGACCGTCCATCATTCATACGCCTACTGATTGGGGCGATCCCGGTGGCCTTGTGGTTTGGGTTTTCGTTGGTGTATTACGGTTTCTTGTTCCCAAATACTGCCTATGCCAAGCTCAACACGGATCTGGCGCGTGGCGAATTGATGCAACAAGGGTTGCTCTATGTGTTTGAGACCTTCAAAAACGACCCTTTGCTGTTTGTCATGCTGTTACTCGGCAGTTGGTTGAGCCTGCATCGCGGGCATTTGTACCATCGCGGGCTGGCATTGGGCATCGTACTCTACGGCGTCTACATCATTTCAATTGGTGGTGATTTCATGGTGGGGCGCTTCTTAACGGCACCACTCGTCGTTGCATCAGTACTGGTGGCCACACTTACACCACCGCACGTGGCAAGCTATATAGCAGCAGTACCACTGTTGTTAGTTGGGTTGATTAATCCAGTAAATCCACTCGTGAGCAATTTTGCCCAGGCAGAGCAAATTGATCCGACATTCTCGGATAGCAACGGCGTCACCGACGAGCGCCTCTACTACGCCGAGACATCAGGATTGTTACAGCTCAATCGCTCGTTTTTTGCCAAAACATACCCTATCGAAAATACATTTACCACGCTCGTACCGTTTGCCCAGAGTGCACGCACCATTACCGCCCCCACCGTCGGCGCATTAGGACTTGCAGTCGGGCCAGGTGTGCATGTCATCGACGAACTGGCCCTCGGTGACCCGTTGTTGGCACGCCTGCCTGCTGTCTACAACCCGGCCTGGCGCATTGGTCACTTTTATCGCACCATTCCAGCCGGCTATGTCGAAAGCATTGAGCGTGGCCAGAATTACATCAGTGACCCACAGTTAGCACAGTACTACGACGCCTTGCACCTGATTGTCAGCGGGCCCGTCTTTGATGGCGAACGCCTGCGCACCATCGTGGCATTTAATTTGGGACGGTACGATTACTTAATTGATACGTTCGCCTATACCTATCCAACCGTGACCCGTACAACCGTTGACGATATGCAGTATGTCAATAGCGACTACGCAGTGCCGATTACACACGATGGATTGTATGTATCGTTTGCTGAGTTAAATTACTCGAGCCGTATTGCCCTCGAATTAAGCCAAATTACTGCATACGACGTCATATTTTTTAAAGAAAATCAGCGGATTGGGAATCTGTATATCCCGAGTAGTGTGGCCATCACGGCACCACTCGTGCAACACCAACTGACAGTCCCGGTTGCGATTCAGGCGAGTGGTTATGACGCCGTGCATATTCGGCCGCGGCTTGGTCGTGCGCAAACGCCGGCTACGCCATTACAGGTTGGGCGCGTTGTGATACTGGCAGATGATGCACCGCCATTGGCCGAGGTCCGCTTGGGGAATGGCTGGATTGTCGACGGGCGCTTTTATAGCAAAGATGGCAAGCTGACGCTTGATGAGGCCTTACGCCCGATCCAGTTCCCGGCCAGTTTTGTGGTAATCACGCCAGTGACACAGAGTGTCAATCTGCAATTGACGATTGACCGCATTCTGCCGGCAGTCGGCACTACCACAACCAACGCCACCATTGGTGTGTGGCTCGATGACACCCTCATTCGCGAGGTGCCGGCGATCGATCAACAGTCTATTAACGAGTTTATCAGTGTGCCTGAGGGGACGCATCATCTACGCCTCACCATCAGCAAAGATGGCCAGGCGTTGGCGGCACAGGCATTGGTACGCGATATCAACGTGCGCCCGATTAGTCAAATGCAGGCACCAGACTTGACTACAGGGAATGGGGTATCGGCATTATTTGATGACGGTTGGTACCGTTTTGAGCCGATGGTGCGCTTACGGTGGGCAGGGAGTCCGGCACAACTGCGCGTATTTGTCACCACTGCAGGGCAATATACGCTACGCTGGCAGGCCAGTGGCTTTTTGCGACCAAACGGATCAGACACCGAATCGCCGTTCCAAGTCAGTGTGAACAATCAAGCACCACAGCAAATCACTGCGGTGCTTGGAGCAAACAAAGTCAGATTGACACTCACACAAGGGCTGAATATCATCACGCTCACGGCAGTTGATGGTGCGCTTAAGCCTAGCGACGTATTGGACGGCAGTGCCGACGATCGCCCACTGAGCATGGCCATTAGCGGCATCGAGATTCGCTAGACGACCGCCACGATAATTGAGATAATCAGCAAACCACCTATAACAGCATATTCCCAATAGCCACGGCGCGATTTACTCTCGCTGAGGGCAATTTGGAGCATCCCCGTAATCACATAAAAAATCACCAACAACATTGCGCCACCCAGCAAAAACGGTGCCGACCAGTAGTTGAGTGCCCAGAGCGCCTGGATAAGTACAAACCCAACAGTTAACGAAAGCAACCCGAGATTGGTGCGGACTTGGCTCCACTGGAGTTGGGCATAGGCCAACATGGCGCCGCTACTGCCGACAAGCACTGCGGCGTACAAGGTACGCATACGGGCGTAGTAGATGGCGCTAAACAAGCCGAAGGCCATCAACAATGCAAGGCCCTGCAAAACCATCAAGGCGACTTGGCGAATCTCGGGCTGGCGATCCATGGAGTAGTGCTGTGCCACAAGGGATGCCAGCAATAACACGCCAGTGGCAATCAGCGCCAACACAAATGCCAACATCTGTAACCCTGAGTTGAACAAGCGGAAGAAGGTAAACGAGGTGATGACCGAGAACGCCGGCAGAATCCAGAAGCCAGGTGCGAGCTCGACCACCGTAAAGCGCAAATTGAGCAACCAGAGTGGCCGGGCATGCACTTGTGGGTGATCGCGGGTAAATAAATCGGCGCCCATGCTCGTCAAAATCACAATCGCCGCCAGAATGACCCATGACACAGTGATGACCGGCAAGTCGCCACCGAGTTGGGCGCGGATAATGTTCGGGTTAATATCAACCAGGAATACAACTGCCATGCCCAACAGGACAAGAAGTACCATTGAGACAATTCGGTCGTATCGTGGGACGGATGCATCCATACTCATGTGTTTTCTCTCCACCATTGGTGCGGACCGTTTTGGGGTGCCATGCTCTGCATTATACCGTACTGCACTGTTTGTGGTACAATCTGCCCGGGTTGAATTTGGAAGGAGCCCAGCATGCGCGATGATATTACGAATGCCGCGATTGAAGATTATTTGGCGAGTTTGATGCCACCTCGCCCTGCCCCATTGAGTGATATGGAGCGCATTGGGCGCGAGCACGGATGGCCGCTCGTCGGCGCGGTCGAAGGACAATTCTTGTACATGCTTGCACGCACCAGCGGCGTACGCGATGCGCTCGAGATTGGCACCGCCACTGGATATGCTGCCATTTGGTTGTTACGCGCCTTGGTGCAGCATCCGGATGGGCGACTGACTGCCATCGAAAAGGACCCCGCACGCTACACGCGTGCTCGCGAGTGGGTCGCCAAAGCTGGGTACAGCGATCGCTTCTCCATCCACGAAGGCGACTGGTTCCGCGAGTTGAACAACTTGCGTGGACCGTACGACCTAATCTTCCTCGATATTTTGCGCCACCTCAGCGACGAAAACGAGGCCCTCAAGGCCTTGCAGTTGTGTGTGCCGCTCCTGCGCCGTGGTGGCATTTTGGTGGCCGACAACGTGTTGTGTAACGCCCTCGTCCTCGAGGACGAAGCCGAGGCAGCACCGATTGTGCGCGGGATTCAAGAGTTCAATCGAGCGATCATGCATCACATCGACCTCGAGTCGGTGATTCTGCCGATTCGTGACGGCATTGCGATTTGTCGCCGCCGCACCTAATTCGGGTGATGTGCAACGGCCCCCACCGTATCCGGTGGGGGCCGTTCAATTGCGCATTTCTATAAGTCACTTGCTCCTCGATCGACGCGCTCAAGCTCAGCAAGCACCTCGAAATTTGAAATGTACGCTGTACCACCGAGGCTGTTCTGCAACGAGGCCAGCCCCTGCATGACGATATGGAGTCCCCAGCCCACCAGCACAATGGTACTCAATAAACCAAATGCGGTCATGACGCTCCCGCCCGTCAGAAAAGACATGACGTAGTATGGGGCGCCGATAATACCATAGGTCAACACCTGTAGAGAGAGCCAAATCAGTGGCAACTGGAGTGTCGTCACAAATGTCACTCGCCAATATTCGAACAACATGCGCAACAGAATCATCGCATTGAGAGTGTGCAACAGTGCAAGGAGTACTCCCATAGGGATACCCATCGCACTCGTCTCGTTATCATACGACCATAATCCGATACTGACACCAATCCCCTCAATAATCCAGAAGAAGAAAAAAACCGCTAAGCCAATTAACCATGATTGAGTATAAGTAATTTGGCCGAAGCGACGACGCAACGTTGCAAAAATCAACAAGGCAGGAAACACCATCACCCAGCCACCTAGGAACGCTACCAACGGCACCTGGTTACCAATAAAATTAATCAATGTATCAGCGTAAACAATGCCATATAGCCAGTGCCACAAGGCAGAACCGGCACCACCGACCATGGCAGTCAGCGCCACCAAAATAAACACTTGGGTTCTGGTCGCCATGCCAAATAAGACACATGCTGCCAGTGCCAAAATGGTAGCTAAGATAAGCACTATCTCCATGGTTCACTCACTTTACGTTGCGATCACTAGAGGCCAGTAAATTCACGCACCTCGCCATTGGCGATGGTGAACAACTGTTGGGTTAACCCGTGGGCATGCTGTCGCATATCACGCTGAATTTGTAATGACACCGCAGTAATTCGATCGGCATCCTCGTCGTTGATAACTACCATAAAATCACGATTGGGGATACCAATAACCAAGTTCCCTGGCATGTTACGGGCTGCGTCGGCAATTAAATCGGGGAGCAACAAACGCACTGCATCAAGCCCATCCTCGTGATTGAAGATGACAATCTGTGAGTCGCCCTCGCCAGCCACATGATATGACACATTCGACGACATCACACGTAAGTTCGCTACTGCTTGTTCGTGCACAGTATATTCGCTAACGCCCCAACGCTCAAGTTGGGCCTCTGTCAAAAACGACAAGCGGTTGTTATCGCGAATCGCATAGGTCACCATGATGTCAGCCAGAAAGAGCCGATAGACGATTGGGTCAGCCCCGCGCTCGAGCAAATCCATCAACAATACCACCGGCTTAAGTTGGGGAATAATTCGATCGGCAATCGCTTGATATCCCGGATCGGGTACACCGCGCTCGCCCTTGCTGACGCGCAGCAAGGTTGCCACAACGGCGTCGAGCGCATCGGGGCGCCGGCGATACGCCTGCTCAAATGGAGCGATATCAATCGGAAACGCTTGATCGCCACGAGTGACCACTAATTGGCCATCGACGAACGTCACATCGGTAATCGTTGCATCAAGGTCGGGCAATGTTGCAATTAAATGTGTGACAAATGTATCAAAATCGTTGTGTGTCATAGTACCTGTGTATGAAATGCGTGAACGAGTTCGTTCACCGGAAGATCAATCATCACGCGTCCACCTGCCACCACATGCATCTTCGCATCGCTGGTGACTTGACCGACACATGCATGGGGAATACCATCAAGAGCACGTTGGAAGGCCGCTTGGTGCACGACTGGCACCTCGACCACAAATCGGCTCGGGCTCTCGCTAAACAAGCGCACCAGCGGCTGGGTGGCACTACTCGGCATCAAATCCAAGTTAATGTGACAACCCATGCGCCCAGCAAGTGCCATCTCGGCAACCGCCACCGCCAAGCCACCCTCACTGATGTCGTGGCATGCTGCAACCAGTCCAGCCCGCATCGCCTCGTGCAGTTGGCGCATCACTTGGGGAGCTAGTGCCAAATCAACCTGTGGCATCTGCCAGGTCGACCCTGGGATATTGCCAGCAATCATGCTCGCATGTGACCCGGCCATTGCATCAGTCGTCATACCCACCACGTATACCGCATTGCCTGCAGCTTTGAGATCACTGGTCTGAGCCAAACGAATATCATGGTGATATGCCATCGCCGAAATCAGCAACGTGCCTGGAATTGCTGTCCGAGCGCCATCAGCGTCACGGTATTCGTTGTTGAGTGAGTCTTTGCCAGAGATGAACGGCGTTCCGAAGGCCAAGGATGCATCATGACACCCTGCCGTCGCACGAGTCAATGCGCCCATACGATCTGGTTGACGTGGGTCACCCCAACAGAAGTTGTCAAGAATCGCACACGACTGCGGATCAGCACCCACCGCCACCACATTGCGCAGTGCTTCGTCGACCGCTGCAAGCGCCATCCAATATGGGTCGTACTGACTCAATTGGGGCGCCATACCACATCCAATTGCCACCCCTTGCATGGCATCGGGTCGTATATGCAAGACAGCCGCATCGCCAGGACCATCGCTGTTGACACCAACCATGGGTTTGACAACGGTTCGCCCTTGAATCTCATGGTCATAACCACGAATCACCGGCTCACGACTGGCAATATTGGGGTGGGCCAACAACTTAAGGAGCAACTGTTGCGCATTCATCACGGTTGATCTCGGTGGCGTGGTCGATGCGGGGAACCACTCTGCCACGAGGGTGCGTTGCGGACGACCATCATGCAAAAAATGCATATCGAGGTCAACAACGACTTGGCCGTTGTGTGTCACAATCAGGCGTTGGCTCCCATCGAACGTACCAACGGCCGTTGCCTCGACCTCCTCTGCCGCACACATGGTCAATAATGCGTCGAGGTTAGCTGGTGGTACAGCCATCACGATGCGCTCCTGCGCCTCGGAGAGCCAAATCTCCCACGGCTGAAGACCGGGGTACTTGAGTGGAACCGTCAAAAGTTCAACACGCGCACCGACTTTTTCGCCCATCTCGCCGATAGCCGACGAAAGACCACCAGCACCACAATCGGTGATTGCACTATATAACTTGGCATCACGGGCTTTGATGACCACATCAATCAGTTTCTTTTCGGTGATGGGGTCGCCAATTTGCACCGCACTACCCGCCTCTTGGGCTGTCGTATGCGTGAGTTCAATCGATGAGAACGTGGCACCATGAATGCCATCGCGCCCCGTACGCCCACCAAGCACCACAATCGCATCACCCGCTTGCACATTGCGTGGGTGCGTGTTGCGCGGCGCTAGACCGACGGTACCACAAAACACCAATGGATTAGCCACATAACCGGGATCGTAGTAGATTGCGCCGTTGACAATCGGGACGCCGATTTTGTTGCCGTAATCTTGTACACCGGCAACGACACCGGTAGCAACTTGTGCGGGTGGCAACACATTACCGGCAAATCGGCTAATATCGCTGTCTCGTGGCCCAAAACAAAAGACATCCGTGGCCGCAATCGGTTTGGCGGAGACACCAAGCACATCACGCAATACACCACCCATACCCGTGTTAGCGCCACCAAACGGCTCAAGTGCTGATGGATGATTATGCGTCTCGACTTTAAATGAAAGCTCGTATTCATCATCAAAGGCCACAATGCCGGCGTTATCCACGAATGCCGAAATCAATGGCAAATGCGTCAAATGCGGAGCCGTAACTTGGGTTACACGCATCAGGTAATGGCGAATCAAACTATCAATTTCAGCGGCACTACCCAACCCGACCAAGGCGGGATGTAAAGTGTGGCGCTCTGGCGACAATTGGTGCGGGGCTCCTTTGTATGTCACTTTGCCCTTGAAGGTTTTGTGAGAACAGTGCTCACTCCACGTCTGTGCAATCGTCTCCAGCTCACCATCACTTGGATCGCGCCCAAGTGCGTTGTAGTAGGACTGGATTGTGCGCATCTCGTCGAGATCAAGTGCCAGCAGGCCATCTTTGCTCAGCTGCACCAATCCAGTATCGTCGAGTTGACGAAGCGCTACGACGGCGACATGACTCGGGCGTTCGCTCGGCACCTCGAGTAGCTGCATATAAAACGCGTGCCGCCGCGCCGTATCAACTGTCGCAAACTGTTGTTTAATTTGGATGAGATCATTATGGCGATTTGTGGTATCGCCGGGAGCCACATAATAGCGACGAAGCGTGCGCACATGCGTCAGGTTAGTGACACCCAAATGGTGGGCACCCACAAGGATGCTCTCAGCTTCGTTATCGGTGACACCGGGGCGATAGGCGATTTCAACACAAGCGCCACCGAGTTGGTCAAGCGCTGGTTGGTGTAGATCGTACCATTCAGCCGATTGGGTAATAGGGTCACACAAAAGGTGCTGAATCAGCGTCGGCATGGCGGCTGCCGTGAGAGTCCCACCAAGCAGGTAGAGCGTGCGCTCATCAGGAGTAGCCTGTGTCGTCACAATTACACAAAAAGCCGACATGTTCTTCCCCAATAACAGCATAAAAACATATCTCCTAGTATAGCCCTTTGGCGGTATGATGGTCAAGCAATCCACGGCTATGGTATGATACGCATCAATGACTCTTTGACCAAAGGAAAGCGCGTGACAACGCCTCAAATCTTTGATTGTGCACCAATAGACACCTATGCGCAGCGCATTACGCAAGGCTTTATATTTGTCGGTGGCGTGCTGACATTACCGGGACTGTTTTTGGCATTGAGTGGGCTCCTCAGCTCGCCTATCGCCTATTATGGCGCCATCATCAGTGGCATAGTGGCCGCAATCTTTCTCGTATTCGTCTGGTGGTCGTGGGCGGGAATGCCCCTATCACTCGAGATTCATGCTGACCAACTCATCATTAAACGCCGTTGGTGGCGGGCGATTCGTGTGCCGTATCGCACCATCGAGGCGGTAACAATCCTGAATGTCGCGAGCGACTTGCAACGGAGTGCACGAGCAGTCAACGCAGGGTTGTTTGGCTATCAAGGGTCGTTTGTATCGGCACGCTACGGCCGGCTGTTTTGCATGGTTACCGACCGTGATAGCACAATTGCCGTGGCACGACACCTGGCGCCAATTTTGATTGTTAGCCCATACCAGCCATCGGCATTTTTGGCGACCCTCCGTGAATCGATAAACCCCAAGGGGTAACACGTCATGATTTTTTCTGCTGCGGATCATCTGCATCTTCCGTGTCATTTTGCCTCATTCACCCCGGGCGAGGTACACAACGATGGGCGCCGGTACTTGCCCATCCTCGGGTTATCGCTCGCCGAAGGGACGCACCAAGCCTATCACTTACCGGTCGTCGATCGCCATCACCAAGTCAATGAGCATCATGTCGGGTTACGCGGAAATGCGCTGCTCGTCCTGTTGCTGTGTCAGTTTCGTTTGCAAACCAATCCACCACGCCAAGGGCTACAGGCAACTGCCGATGGTATCCCGGGTGCACCGCGTGTCTACGGGCGTGTCAGCCATGTAGCAACATGGGAGGTTCCTGATACGCCACTCCCGTATCAATCGCTTTACTGCGAATTCGTGATTGATATCGGTATGGGGAGCGTTGGAGTGCGCACACACGCTACCGCACCACAACTGCGACAACGCCTCGGCACGGATCACCTCAGCACGGGCGACTGGGTCGAGATTTGGCGCCCACGCATTGATATTCTGGCATTTCAACCACTCTCATAAACAACTCATTCGTTTTTTCATCAAATTATTATTGTGAATTTGTTGACAAGCGATATCATTGTGATAATATACACATGCTGTCATGACACAGGTGTGTGTTATCTACAGATAGTCAAATCGTAACGAGGAGTCAGATCGCATGAAGATCTCAGTTCGCAAGTGGGCAGTGGCCTTGTTGGCCGTGGCTGCATTCGTGGTCGCAGCCTGTGGTGGTGAGAGCGGCGGCGCCAGCAACGGTGCATTGACCGTAACCCCAGATGGTGAGAACTTGGCTTATAACAGCGCCAGCTTGAGCGCTCCAGCCGGTAAGGTGACCTTGACCTTCAACAACACGTCAGCCGCACAGAGCCACAACGTCGTAATCATCAAGGGTGGCGATGACGTTGCACTTGCTGTTGACGAGGCCGCTGCTGAGGCCGGTGATGCCGCTGGTTACATCCCAGCTGACAAGGCCAACATCTTGGCCAACACCGCCATGTTGGCACCAGGCGCCAGCGAGACCATTGAGTTCACCGCTGAGGCCGGCACCTACACGTTCATCTGCACCTACCCCGGCCACTACGGCGGCGGTATGAAGGGCACCTTGACCATCAACTAGTTCTCGTTGGTTGTTTAAATCCCCCCGGCATCATCATGATGACCGGGGGGTATTTATTTACCGCGTCTCAGTGATTTTGGTCAAACCCTGTGGCGCATCCGGGTCACGTCCACGTGCACTCGCACTTGCATGCGCCACTCGTTGCCAGGTTGCAATTGCAACGATGGGTGCCACGCGTTGATCACAGGCTGGCAATGGCAGGGCGACCGTCGCCTGCTCGAGATGGTCACTGGCATTACTGACCACCAATAGCCGGGCAGATTGATGGTGGAAGCGCGCCAACAACGCCGTCATGTCTGCACACGTCGCACCGGTATCGCTTGTGACGAGAACCGGGAACCCCTGCTCCACAATCGTCACAGGCCCATGCAACACATCGGCCGACGAATACGGCTCGACTGGCAGCCCGCTCAGTTCTTTGATTTTGAGGGCAGCCTCAAACGCCGTCGCATACTGCAACCCACGCCCCACACTAATCGCCGCAGGCGCACTGCCTAACACCTGTGCGGCTGCATCGATGGTGACTTGCGGCAACGCCAAAACACCATCGAACAATCCGGGCAACCCGTCGAGCGCTGACTCTAGTGTGGCATCATTGGTCAAGGCTGCCACCAATAGCGCAATAGCGGTAAGTTGATTGGTATAACTCTTGGTGGCAGCCACGCTCAACTCCGGCCCTGCACAGATGTCGATATGGTGTGCCGCAGTCTGGGCCAAACGTGATTCAGGATTATTCGTAATCGCTAGCGTCAATGCACCCTGTGCCCGCGCACGCTGCACTACATCGCAGATATCGGGCGAACGACCAGATTGTGAGATGCCAATCACTAATGCACCCTCAAGACGCACATTAGCGTGATACAACGTCCCAAGTGCCGGTGTGGCCAGCGCCACAGGCCAGCCGAGCGCAATCCCCAACAAATATTGGGCATAGCGGGCTGCGTTATCAGATGTGCCGCGGGCAGCAATCATCACGAAACGTGGTTGATATTGCTGAATAACATCGGCAATCTGACGAATCACCGGTCGTTGTGCCAGAATCGCCTTGGTAACCTGTGGTTGTGCATAAATCTCGTGTTGTAGTTGACTGTATGCCATAGAGAACTCCTCTCAATCTATGGTTCTATCTTACTCGGAATTTGCGCACATCATACACCTGACCAAATCTTAACACTGCGTTGCATCAACCTTAACTCGACCGCAGTACGCTTAGTGTGCGTGCAACAACGGAGTTGTGGGTATTCGTATTGCATCGATTTGGAGCACGATCATGACGAAACTGCCACTGAGCAAAGCCGACCTACATCTGCACACCACCTACAGTGATGGGCACAGCACCCCTGCACACCTCGTGCAACATGTGCTCCAACAGACCACAATCCGGGTCATCGCTATTACCGATCACGATCAGATTGACGGTGCCTACGAAGCCCAAAAACATGCCGAGGGGACTGGACTGCACGTCATCATCGGCGAAGAAATATCAACCCGCGAGGGACATTTGCTGGCCTACTTCATCCACGAACGCATTCGTCCCGGTATGAGTGCACGTGATACGATTGCCGCAGTCCACGAACAAGGTGGGCTGGCCGTCGCCGCACACCCCTACGATTGGATGGTACGCTCACTCGGGCATTTTGGGCTCCTCACCCATGCAGCCGAACATCATCGCGTTTGGAACTTTGATGCCATCGAGACACTCAATGCCAGTCTGCGCCCACGCTATGCAAATATGCGAGCAGCACAGGCAGCCCGTGCCCTCAACCTACCCGCAATTGGTGGCAGTGATTCACACCTCCTTGACACGATTGGCTATGGGTACACCTTGTTTCGTGGTCATTCACCAGCACACCTACGTCAGGCCATTACCACGCAACAGACGACTGTTGATGGCACGTTTTGGAGCATGGGCGATATGGTTGCCGCCGGCAGTCGCTTGGTGCAACGCACCGTTACTAATATGGCGCTACGGATTTTGCCCCACTAACGACACACAACCCTACAAAACATGGCACAATACGGGTGGATATTCGCGCAACCCATGACAAAGGAGAATTGGTATGAGCGACGCCGCCCGTGATATGTTACTCCGCTTACTTAATACAACCAGCCCCTCCGGTGACGAAATCGCCGCAGCGCGCGTATGGCGGACCGAGGCCCAAAAATTTGCCGATGATGTCTACGGCGATGTACTTGGGAGCTCATTTGCCGTGCTGAATGGCGGAGCCCCACGCGTATTGTTTGCCGGACACATCGACGAAATCGGCTTGATGATATCGCATATCGACGACAAGGGCTTCTGCTACTTTCAACCAATTGGCGGTTGGGACAGTCAGGTCTTGGTTGGTCAACGCATTCGCATTATCGGTCGCAATGGCATGGTGCGTGGTGTCATCGGCAAAAAACCAATTCACTTGATGACTCCCGACGACCGCACCAAAGTCTCACGCATTGATGATCTGTGGATCGACATTGGCGCCAAGTCGTTTGACGAGGCCAACGCGTTGATTCGTGTCGGCGCCTCAGCCGTGATTGACGCTGACCCACTCATTTTGGCCAATAATCGTATCATCGGTCGCGGTGTTGACAATCGTATCGGCGCCTTCGTGGTCCTTGAGGCATTACGCCTACTCGCTGCCGATCGGCCACAGGCATCGGTTGCCGCCGTGGCCACCGCCCAAGAGGAAATCACCTTCGCCGGCGCACGCACTGCCGCATTTGCGTTTGAGCCACACGTGGCGATTGCCGTCGATGTCACCTTCGCCACCGACCACCCGAATGCCAGCCGCAACTCGCAAGGCGATATCACTATCGGTGGTGGACCCGTGCTCACCCGTGGGTCAGCCAATGCCCCACTCCTCGTCGAGATGCTCATCGAGACCGCGGAACAGGCCAAAATCCCCTATCGCATCCAAGCCAATCCGTCACGCACGGCCACCGATGCCGATGCCATCCATAACTCCCGGTCTGGTGTGGCGACCGCTGTCATCTCGATTCCTAATCGCTACATGCACTCACCCAACGAGATGATCGACCTTGAAGACGCACTCAATGCTGCCCGCTTGATGGCTGCGTTTGTACGCCGCCTCACTGCTGAGACCTCGTTTATCCCGCGCTAAAACAAACGTTATCCACAGGTTATCTCCTCGTGTATGCGGGGGATGACCTGTGGATAACTCGTGGAAATACGGTGTATCGCATGTGCAAAACTAGGCGTTCATGGCTTTCTAAAGACAAAAACAACAATATGTGGATAACTCGTGGATAATGCGTGTACAGCGTGTGTACTATTTATTCTTGCTGGGCACGTGCAGGCTGTACCCTGACATACACGTAATTCGCAATTGCCGCTGCCACACCGGCAAGAGGAATGCCAAATAACACGCCCCATGGACCTGCCACTGCTCCACCAATCAGCAGTGCGGCAAACACAAGCAACGGGTGCAAGCCCACAGCACGCCCCATGATGCGCGGCAAGAGCACATTAAATAAGACCTGCTGCGCCACAAGCATGATGATGAGATATGGAA
Organism: Chloroflexota bacterium; assembly: GCA_046300655.1. Lineage (GTDB taxonomy): Bacteria > Chloroflexota > Chloroflexia > Chloroflexales > Roseiflexaceae > UBA965. The sequence continues at coordinate 81,914 of JBKCLM010000054.1, forward strand.
CAAGCGACTGCGGTTGATTGAGCATAATAATCAGCACCGACGGTATCAGTGCAATCATGCCACCAACCACAGGTATCATCAAGGCAATGGCGACAATCACGGTGACGAGCGTGATACTCGGCAAATCAAACAAACGCATCACGATTGCATTTATCAAGGAGTAGACAAACGAGCTCAAAATCTGGGTGCGCATGAACCCACCAAAGGTGTTCGTCATGATTTGGCCAAACGTTTCGACTTCATCGCGCCAATCGGCAGGACACAACGTCACTATTTTGCGGAACATTCGCTGTCCATCAAGTGCCATATAAAAGCTCAAAATCAGCACGATAAAGATATCAAACAGCACCTGTGCGATTCCACCAGCCACACCCAACGATTGTTGCACCGCAGTAGGACCAAGGCTACCAAGTTGGCCAAGGAGTGCCTCAACGCGCAACTGATTGCGCATATCGCTTTGCATGCCGATGCGCTCAAGCTGCACGTGAAGGGTCGCAAATGAATCACGCAACTGGTCAATACCAGCGGGTAGGTTCTGCACAAATCCATCAACTTGGGTGGTTATCACGGGAATAACGGCAATCACGAGCACCACGATGATGCCCACCAAGCAAAGATAAACCGATACCACCGCCCACATCCGTGGGAGACGTAGCGTATGCAGTGCCACAAACACGGGCTCGATAATCAGCGCAACTAACCACGCACACGTGAACATCACGATTGGTCCCGCCAAAAGCGCAGTCACGACGGCGAGTCGTTCGATAAGATATACGGTAGCCCCAATAGCCACCAGCCACAGCAATATGCGCGTGATACGCAGACTAGGCATGTGTGCACTACTCCGCAGTTAGCTCATCCGTAAAAAAGCGTTGTACATCAAAGTGATTTGCGCCTACCTGGTCGCGCACCCGATGCCACGAGCCGTCACTGTGCAACACACGCGTGCGTTCGGTATCGCGCAGATAGGCCTCGAGCATGCGGTCACCAACCCAGGTACGCATCGCAGGATCATTGATGGGGAACAACGTTTCGACGCGCCGATCAAGATTGCGTTCCATGATATCGGCACTGCCAATATACACCTCAGGATTGCCGTCGTTGCCAAACCAATAGATACGGCTATGCTCAAGATACCGACCGATAATACTGCGCACGCGAATACGCGCACTCATACCCGGCACGCCCGGACGCAACGCGCACATCCCACGGATAATCAGTTCAATCTCGACACCGGCATTTGATGCCGCATAGAGGTGCTCAATCATCTGCGGGTCAACCAACGAGTTTGCCTTAAAAATAATTGTGGCGGGTCGTCCTGCCGAAGCATGGTCCATCTCACGCTGAATCAACGCATTCAGTTGGCTGCGCAAATTAACCGGTGCAACCAACAACGAACGGAATTGGTCGTGCTTGGCGTAGCCCGTCAAAAAGTTAAAGACATCGGCCACATCTGCCGTAATTGCAGGATCACTGGTAAACAATCCGAGATCGGTGTAGATGCGTGCCGTGCTGGCGTTGTAGTTCCCGGTACCGAGGTGCGCATATCGGCGCAACACCTCACCCTCACGGCGAATCACCAGACACATTTTGGCGTGCGTCTTGAGGTTTGGGACGCCATACACCACATGCACGCCCGCACGCTCAAGCGCACGCGCCCAGGTGATGTTGTTCTCCTCATCAAATCGCGCTTTGAGCTCAACTAACACGGTCACCTGTTTATCGAGCTCACGCGCGCGCATCAACGCTTTGACAATCGGCGAGTTACTGCCAACCCGATACAACGTCTGCTTGATTGCTAAGACATCTGGATCGGTGGCCGCCGATTCAATGAAGGCAATCATCGGTTGAAACGAGTCGTACGGGTGGTGCACAAGGACGTCACGTTGCCGGATAACATCCCACAAAGCAACCGGGTTGGCCGATTCACGGAGCGATGCCGGAATGCGCGGTGCATCAGGTTCATCTTTGAGTTCAGGACGATCGAGTTTGAGTAATTGCATCATCACCGACAAGCCGAGTTGGCCGCGAATCTCGTACAAGTCGTTATCGTCAAGACGTAAATTTTGGAGCAACAATACCCGTAAACGATTTGGCATGCTGGATTGCACTGCAAGCCGTACGACCGCGCCAAAACGGCGTTGACGCACATTCTCCTCGATGGTTTGTAACAGATCATCGGCCTCGTCTTCTTCGATTTCGAAGTCGGCGTTACGCGTCACCCGGAACGCATGCACCTCACGGACCAGCTCAGTTGGGAACAACCGATGCAGGTTTGCAGCAATGATTTGTTCAATCCATACATAGCAGGCACATTGAGATGCATCAAGCCCGGCTGGTACATGCATCATCTCAACCGGCAGTGGCACCAACCGCGGCAAGACGCCCGGCACTTTGACGCGCACAAAACGCTCTTCGTGATCATCACCAAGCACCACCGCCAAATTTAAACTCAAATTCGAAATCAATGGGAACGGATGACTCGCATCGAACGCCAACGGCGTTAAGACGGGTTGTATTTGATTGACAAAGTAATTATCGATAATCGCTTGTTGCGTTGTATTCAACTCTTGATAATCAAGCAACCAAATGCCGTGCTCACGCAACTTGGGCGTCACATCATCAACCCAACAGTCACGCTGCACCTTGAGTTGAGCCGTGACTGCAGTGCGAATCGCCTGGAGTTGTTCACTGGGGGTGAGTCCGTCAGGAGAGCGTGTTTGCACGCCGACTCGTTGTTGCTCGCGTAGGCCAGCCACACGAATCATGAAGAACTCGTCCATGTTGGTGCTGACAATCGCCAAAAACTTGACGCGTTCAAGCAATGGATTCCGCTGATCGAGCGCTTCGTCAAGGACACGTGCATTAAATTCGACCCAACTTTGTTCACGATTAATCAGTCGACTCAGCGGTATCGCCTTTTGTGTCGTACCTCGTCGTCCACGTGTCATGACGCACACTCCTTAATCCGGAGCACTATGCAACAATACCCGCACACAATGGTACGGTATTGACGGCACATTATGTCGTTGATATCCTCTTTTATCATAGTGTATGTGGATGTATCAGTTTGTCAACAACAGGTAAAATTTTGATGAAAAAACCGCTCCAACCAATTAGGTGGAGCGGTCGTCAATCAACAATTTACAAGGTAATCTCGCGCTTCTCAGCAGCTGATCGATAGGTTGCCTCGAGCAAGCGCAAAATCGCTAGTCCTTCAGCACCTGATGCAACAACGTTGCCTTTGCCTTGAATCGCCTCAATAAACTGCTTGTAGCCCACATTGCCTGCGCCCTCGGGGACAGTCGGCAACGTCGGGATGGTCTCAATTGGACTACCATTGTCGTCACTGTAGTAGCGCAATGGCTTGTCGGTACCATACAAGTTCGGGAAGAAGTCAAAGCCACCCTGGTCGCCGGTAATCTGCACGCGCTCTTCGTTTTGGCCATAAATGGCCCACGTAACCTCAATGGTCACCAAGCCACCGTCGGCCAAACGCAAGTGCAACGATGCTAAATCATCGACATCAAACGTGCCATCCATGACGCGATCGATACCCCAGCCACCAAGACCGCGGCGTTGTGGACCATGCACGGCTTGGACCTCACCGCGCAATGCCGAGATTTTGGGATTGCCGAGCATGTACAACACGGCATCGAGCATGTGCACGCCGATATCGAGCAACGCACCACCACCGGCAAGTTCTTTGCGAGTAAACCAGCTACCGAAGCCAGGGATACCGGCGCGACGGATCATGCGCCCAGTGGCGTAGCTGACTTTGCCGATACGACCTTCAGCGATTTTGGCTTTCATATATTGAAATTCGCCACGGGGTCGGTTGGTCATATTGACCGCCAAGACGCGGCCTTCTTTTTGGGCAGTTGCAACCATCTCTTCGCCTTGGGCGACCGTCATGGCCAACGGTTTTTCGCTGAGCACGTGTTTGCCCGCTTTGAGTGCAGCAATGGCGACTTCGGCATGCAAGGCGTTGGGCAATGCGATGGTCACGGCGTCGATTTCGGGATCTTTGACCAACTCACGCCAATCGGTGTAGACCTTCGCCACACTCTGGCTGGTCGCCAAGGCTTCGGCACGTTCTTTGTTGGTATCGCATACTGCAACCACACTCCCTTGTGGATGCCGTTTAATCCCGGGGATATGGCCGTACATGGCAATCGCACCGGCACCAATCACACCAACACGCGTCGGATTACTCATCGTTGAACTCCTCCAAGATTGTCCTAACCCGCCTCTAGCATACCACTGTTCATCGTCATAGGTGCAACACATCTCACACCCGAGTGACACTTGGTATAATGGTGGGGTGTATTCGTTGCTCTGCTTGTTCTTAAGGATGAATCATGACCAGCCCAAAACAATGGCCGACCCCACCTGCTATGCAAATCGATGTCACCAAGCACTATATTGCCACCATGAGCACAGCGCGCGGTGAGATTGTGATTGAGCTCTACCCAGAGCATGCCCCCAAGACAGTCAACAGCTTTGTCTTCTTGGCCAACAACGGCTACTACGACGGCACCATCTTCCATCGCGTGTTGCCACAGTTCGTCACGCAGGGTGGCGACCCAACCGGCACCGGTCGTGGTGGTCCAGGCTACAAGTTTGAGGACGAATGCCGTGGCAACCCGCTCAAGCACGGTCCTGGTGCCTTGTCGATGGCCAACGCTGGCCCCAACACCAACGGCAGCCAGTTCTTTTTGGTGCATACGCGTGAGCAAACGGCACACCTCGACGGCAAGCACACCGTATTTGGTCAGGCCCTCTCGGGACTCGAGGTCATCACATCGATTCGTCAGGGTGACGAGTTGATGAAGGTCACCATCACTGAGAAAGCCCAAGGATAGCATTCGTGACGCTCGGCTCGACACGTGCCCGACATGAACGCCTGAGCATCCACCCGTCACCAGGTCCGCACAACAGTCTGACCTACTTCCCACAGGTGACGGGTGGCATGATGCGCGTGACCATCAACTCCATCATCATTCAGATTGCCCGTTACACCCCCTGGCTTGGGCTTAAACGGTGGCTATACCGCCGCTTGGGGTCGAAAATTGGCAATCATGTATCGGTGGGATTAATGGTCATGTTCGATGTCTTCTTCCCTCAAGACATCACCGTCGGCGAAGATACGATTATCGGTTATCACAGTACAATCCTGTGTCACGAGTTTTTGCGGCATGAATGGCGGCGTGGCCCCGTGGTCATTGGGCGCGACGTGATGATTGGCGCCAACACCACAATTCTCCCAGGCGTCATCATTGGTGACGGTGCCACCGTCGCAGCCGGGAGTTTGGTGAATTGCGACGTACCAGCTGGAGCAGTTGTAGGCGGCGTCCCCATTCGCCTCATCCGTTCCGATGATTCGAATGGAGCATCTGCATGACACGACTCTGGCAGTTTAGCGAGTACTGGTTACGCCAGTTGATGCAGCTCGTCAATGCCGTCCCGGCGATTTTTTGGTTGTGTATGGCGGTTGATTTTGGTGGATTTTTGATCGGCGCAATCATCTGGTACGGGCCTCAACTCGCCGCCGCCCCATGGTGGGCCTGGTTGTTTATCCCCGATTGCCCACTCGCGGCACTCTACGGCATGATTACGTTTATCCGGCTCCGCCAAGGCCATGCACCAGATTGGCTGACCGCACTCGCCAGCCTAGCCTGCATCAAATACGGCATCTGGACGGTGATTTTTTGGGGTACAAAATGGGCCGCCACGGGCGAGTACCTCCCCCTCGAGATCGGCCTCGTCATCATTCATTTGGCCATGGCCGGCCAAGGGTTGTTGCTCTGGCCAGCGCTCATCAATGTCCCCAAGTCAGTGCGCTTTGGCGCAATTGCCTGGTTAGCGTTGTCCGTCTATGTCGACTACGGCTTTGGGCACTACCCCGCATTGGCCTACCCAATTACCCCCGACCAAGCCGGCACTTGGGCTGCAGGGTTGACTATTGCGCTGGCGATTGCCATGGTCCTGCTCAGCTACCGTCCGCTGGCCGCAACCACGGCTCGCACAGCGTAACTGTTTGAGCCTGACAATCAAGCTCAGCGAGCACACCGAGTGGCACGATAAGTTGCGGCTCGGTGTGTCCCACATCAAAGTTGGTAATTATCGGCAATGACTTGGCGCCGAATTCATCGCGGACAACCCGCAAGATGGTCGCATCAAGATTAATCTGCTCATTCACCGAATAATCGCGTGGTCGACCAAACATCAATCCGCTGATGCGATCAAATGCCCCCTGTAGGCCATAATTACGCAACCAGCGCTCAACCTGCACTGGCGTTGGTCGCTCTTCGGACATCTCCAAAAACAACATTTTGTGATACCAAAAATCAGCCGCTGGCCAATACCGCGTCCCTTTGGTGAATTCGAGTACCTCGATACATCCCCCTACGAGACGCCCACGCACCTGCCCGCGCCCCTGTAACCACTGCCAGCCACGACTATATTGCCATGGCTTGAGTCGATTGCGCTGAGTTGTATCGTGCCACCCTAGATACCCGTCACTATATTGCAGTGCCGGTTGGTAGGTGTACGTGTCACAAGGCGAAAAGAGCATCTGGTGGTAGTGTTGGCGATAGTACGCTGGCAGATACGCCGACTGCGCTAACCCGGCCATCACACTCGGGCCATGGAACGTAATCATCCCCTGTAGATGGGCAAACCATAACAACGTGGTCGTATCCGAATAACCGAGGAGAATTTTGGGGTTACGTCCAATCAAGGATTCATCGAGCCACGGCAGTATGCGCATACAATCATCGCCGCCAATGCTGGCAATAATCGCCGCAACATCGGGATCGGCAAAGGCATGGTTCACATCGCGGGCACGCCATTCGGGGTGACGTGACAACGCATCACCCGACATACGCGTCGTCGGGTATTCTTTGATGCGCAACCCCCAGCCGCGCAATGTGGCGAGCCCCTGCTCATAAATGTGCGGGTAGGCGTGTGCGGCACCGGATGACGGCGACAATACGGCGATAGTATCGCCTGGTTTGAGTGCACGTGGGCGTCGAATTGACTGAGGCATGACCTCACCTCCGCAATTTTGATACAGATACACCTCGTACAAACCGCGGCGGTTTGTACGAGGTGCTGTCATTGGCGGGAAGGGAGAGATTCGAACTCTCGAGGGCTTGCACCCTACTCGTTTTCGAGACGAGCACGTTCAACCGCTCCGTCACCTTCCCGTAGATTAAAAAAGCAGCTGACGCATTTCGGCGTCAGCCGCCCATTTGGCGACTCTGGGGCGACTCGAACGCCCGACCTCTTCCTCCGCAGGGAAGCGCTCTAATCCACTGAGCTACAGAGTCACAACGTCAATAACTATAGCACGCTTTAACCCAAGATGCAAATGTGTTTCGCAATTTGACCAAAATCTGCATGCAAAAGGCACGCACTCACGGTTTTCACGCATATGATACGCAAAGAGCAGTTTTTACAAATATTTGTAATATGAAAAAAATTTACCACTTAAAATTTTCATTTAGTTATGCTATTATAGTGTCATCGTGTTACAATAAGATGACAATACATATCAACACATGACAAAACAATGACGCAACAACCAATTGTGACATACATATACAACATGCCGAGCCACACACTCACCGATTTTTGGCGTGACGAGGTCTACGCACACCTCAGTATTCATCAAATGCGCGTGTGCATGGCAATACGTGATACATCCGACCTACGCGCAGAGATTGTACGACAGCTGAATCGGCGGCGGATTCCGGTTGTTGCCTGGATCGTGCCCGATGAACACGCCTCAGCGCGTGATTATCGCATGCACGATGCGGGAGCGTTCAGTGAGCGTTACCAGCACATTCACCAATGGAGCGTAGCCCAAGGATTACGCTGGGATGCGATTGGTATTGATATCGAACCTGATATCCGCGATACAGTGCGCTTCGGTGATGATCCCAAAGTCGATTATCAAACGCTCATTCAACGCTTTGGCAATCGCTGGCATATTGATGAGGCTACTACACAGTACCAATCAGTCATGGCGCGCATACACGCTGATGGTTATCAGAGCGAAAGCTACGAAGTGCCGTTTGTGCGCGACGATCGTGTCAGTCAATCAACCGTGGCGCGCCGACTCCTCGGGTTACCCAATCTCGCAGCCCACCACACCGTAGTACGCCTGTGTAGCAGTGCCGCCCGACCATATGGGCCAGGGTTAATTGCTACCTATGCGCCCGAGTACAGTGCCGTCATCATCGGCACGGTTGATGACGGTAACGATGCGAATCATCCATTGAGTTTAGCTGAGTTACTGCGCGATGTGGCGCACGTCGCCGCCTGCGGTGTCAAGCGCATCTACATTACCGAGATGGCGCATATTTTTGCTAATGGATGGCATGAACACATCGCCCAGCCAACCTGGTGGCGTCAGCCATTGCCAGTTGCCGATGAGAATCATCGGCAGGTAGCCCGAATGCGAGCCGGATTACGAGCGCTCTTATGGGCAGGTGCCCGACCTGCGGTGTTACTCCCACTGCTTATCCCTGTATTGTTGTTGGTCCGACGAATGCTTCGCCATGAGACAGCGTCGCACGCCTCTGCGTCAGAAAGAAGTCGCATATGAAGATTACCGAACTCAGCAGAGCTTGGGATTTGCCCACACCTTGGCAAATCGAACCGATGATGGGCAGCTCTAATAATCATTTGGCCCTCATCACCGCCGACAATCATCAAAAAGCCGTCCTCTGTACTTTTGCCCACGAGCAACCGCAACAGCTCACGTATGTCCATCAGGTGCTCAGTGCATTGTCACAACGCACATTATCATTTGCAGTGCCCACACCGATGCGCACACGCGCCGGTGAATACTGGCACATGCTCGACGATGGCTATCGCAACTGGTTGATGACGCTGACTCCGTGGTATGCCGGCGAACACCCCGATGCGGACGAGGTATCGGTAGCAGGCTTGGCAGGGAGCGCCCTCGCTGAACTCCTCAATGCCCTCGCCCAGGTTGAGACAACCACCAACTCGTCGACATCGTATGCCCAACTCCAGCGCATCCACCCGTATGTGATTGATCCAGTAGCCGCATTGCGGGCGGCACCACTCGAGACGGCGACCATTCAACAGATTACCGAGATCGTCACCACGCTCCAACAACAACTCCCGGAGCTGTACGATTCGTTACCGCAACAAATCATTCATGGTGACTTTACACCACGCAATATCTTGGTCAACGACCAAAAAATCAGCGCGGTGTTGGACTTTGAGTTGTGTCGCCACGATGTCCGCGCCCTCGATATCGCCGTAGCCCTCTTGGCATGGGGGGGATTTGATGTTGATCATCACACAGAGGCCATGAACGCATTCTTTGGTGCACTCCAACGCGATATCAGCCTAACGGACGCAGAGCTCCACGCCTTGCCCTCATTGTTGCGCCTGGTGCGCGTCGTGCGACTCCTACAGGCACTTGGTCGCTTTCAGCAAGGTGTGGAACGGAGTGTCGTGGTCGAACGTGCTGCCGTCTCGTTGTTGACACTCGACACGTGGCTCGTCGATCACCCCGATGCAATCATGAGCACCCAACCCGAGTCTGCTTCATGAGGAGTCGGGCAATTGCACATCCTGCCCGACATGCCTTTTTGCGCGCCATGCAACCACCAATGCCTAACCTGATTGATGCCGCACTAGCGCTCGCCTGGGAGGAGCAAGGCATTGACCGGCGCGATCATGTCTATGCACTCCTGGCAAGTATGTGCCAAGAGCTTGATGCGCGCATCAGTCCAACCCTGACACCGCTTGACCGCTTGATGACGCTGAATCACTACCTGTTTGATGAGCTCGGGTTTAAAGGCAACGAAGACGAATACTACGCCATCACCAACAGTTACCTTGACTACGTCGTCGTCCACCGAACTGGCCTGCCAATCATTCTGTCTATTATCTACATCCATCTCGCTCAACACGTCGGCGTCACCTGTTACGGCGTTGCGTTTCCCGGGCATTTTATGGTGCAAGCGCGTCAAGCCCATGGTGACCCCATCATCATCGACCCGTTCCGTGCGGGCAAGCGTTGGAGCATGTCTGAGTGCGCCAATTATCTCCAGCGCCAACGCGTCTCAAATGATGTCCACGACTGGTTAGCGATTCCTACCGCTCACGACATCATGGTCCGCATCCTGCGCAACATCAAAGGTAGCCACATCATGCGTGGGAATTTTGATCAGGCTGCGGCGGCGCTCGAGCGCATGCTCCAAATCAATCATGCCGAGAGCATCGATATCCGCGATTATGGCCTGATCCTCGGCCGACTCGGGTATTACGCCCAAGC